>JAFUAK010000181.1 GCA_017460765.1 Prevotella sp.
AGATGTACCTGCACTGACGTTACCAGTACGCTGCTTGACGGCATTGGTGGCTACCATACCCGTGCCTGCGTCGCCCTCAGGAGGACAGACGGGAATGCCTGCCTTCAAGTGCCCAGAGACATCGAGTTTCTTTGCGCCCTCGGGTGTCAGGAAACCGGCATTCTCACCAGCATTAAGTGATTTGGGCAGAATATCAAGTAACTTCCAGGAGAAGCCGCGAGGCGCGATGAGTTCGTCGAACTTCTTGACCATCGTAGCATCGTAGGTCTTGGTGTTGGGATCAACGGGAATCATACCCGAGGCATCACCCACGCCGAGGACGAACTGACCTGTGACCTGCCAGTGTACGTAACCAGCGAGGGTGGTCAGGTACTTAATGTCGGAGACATGCTCCTCGTTATCGAGGATAGCCTCATAGAGGTGGCTGATGCTCCAGCGCAGGGGGATGTTGTAGTTAAAGAGTTTGGAGAGTTCGGTGGCAGCCTTACCAGTGTTGGTGTTACGCCACGTGCGGAAAGGCACGAGAATCTCCTCCTGCTCATTGAAGGCCATATAGCCGTGCATCATGGCACTGAAGCCGATGGCGGCAAAGGCCTCAATCTCGCAGTCGTATTGCTTCTGAACGTCCTTTCGGAGTTCGGCATAGCAGTCCTGCAGTCCGTACCAGATAGCCTCGGTGGAGTAGGTCCAGAGACCGTCAACGAGTTGGTTCTCCCACTCATGACTTCCTTGTGCAATGGGCTTATTGTCCTCGTCGATGAGGACGGCCTTGATGCGGGTAGAGCCAAACTCGATACCGAGAATGGCCTTACCTGCTTCGATTGTCTGTTTTGCTGTCATAGTTATTTATTATTTCAGTGCCTTATTAAGCATGTAGTAAATCTCGTTGTTCTGGAGTTGCTGCTTGAACTCGTAGGTGTTCGTCTGCTTGTTGATCTTGACATACTCGATGCCCAGCATCTCGGCGAAGTCCTCCCAGTACTCCTCGGTGATGTCGTAGGAGAAAGCGCTGTGGTGCGTACCTCCGGCGAGGATCCATGCACCAGCACCAATCTCGAACGTGGGCTGCGGAACCCAGAGGGCAGAAGCCACAGGCAGATTCGGCATGGGCTTTGGCTCGATGCACTCCACTTCCTGAGAAATCAGGCGGAAACGGTTGCCGAGATCGACGACGGTAGCCTTGATGCCGTGGCCAACTTTCGAGGTGAACACGAGGCGGGCAGTCTGCTGCTTGCGGATACCGATGCCGAGGAAGTGAACCTCAAGTTTGGGTTTGTCGACGGCGATGAGCGGACATACCTCGAGCATGTGGCTCTGGAGGCAAGACGAGCGGTCGCCTGCGAAGTTGAGGGTGTAGTCCTCGAGGAACGAGCAACCAGTAGGCAGCCCCTGAGAGATGACCCAGAGCGTGCGATAGAGGCAAGCCGTCTTCCAGTCACCCTCAGCACCGAAGCCGTAGCCCTCTTCCATCAGTCGCTGAGAAGCGAGGCCAGGTATCTGATCGAATCCGCAGAAGTCAGGAGCATCGATATCGGCATCACCGAGGTCGTCAAAGTTGGTGGTGAAGGCAGTAGCACCTTCATCCTTCAGTACGCGACGGAGGGCGATTTCTGCCTTCGCGGCATTCTTCACCTTCTCCCAGTAAACCTTCTCGCCGCTCTCGTCGATCTTGACGGTGTACTGCTGCTTGTACTCCTCAACAAGGGCATCAACTTCAGCATCAGTTACCTTCTTAAAGTACTCCATCAGGCTAGAAACGGGGTAGTAGTCTACGTGGTAGCCCAGACGCTGCTCGAACTCTACGCGATCGCCATCGGTGACAGCCACGTTGTTCATATTCATACCGAACATCAAGCATCGAACGTTCTTGGCATCAGCCACACCGGCAGCCACACGAGCCCATACGGCAATCTGTTTCTGGGCGGACTCGTCCTTCCAGTAGCCACAGACAACCTTACGAGGCACGCGCATACGTGTGCAGATGTGTCCGAACTCGATGTCACCGTGAGCACTCTGATTCAAGTTCATGAAGTCCATGTCCATTGTCTCCCAGGGAATCTCAGCATTATACTGGGTATGGAAGTGGAGGAGGGGCTTCTGCAAATCCTGCAGACCCTTGATCCACATCTTGGCAGGTGAGAAGGTGTGCATCCAGGTGATGATACCCACGCACTTGTCGTCGTTGTTGGCAGCCTTCATCACGGCCTCTACTTCCTTTGAACTGTTGGCTGTGCCCTTATAGACTACTTTGATGGGGATGATACCGCTATTATTGAGCCCTTCAACCATCTCCTTTGAGTGACCGTCAACCTGTACTACTGCGTCACCTCCATAGAGCAACTGCGCACCAGTTACCCACCAAATCTCAAAATTATCAAATGCTTTAATCATTGTGTGTAAGTTTTTAAATATTAATAAATTGCTTTATTTTTTCTTCTGTCCGTAGTAGGCGTTTGGACCATGCTTGCGGTTGTAGTGTTTTTCCACTAGGAGCGGATTCATCGTCGTGTTAGGATTCACGGAGAACGAGATGAATGCCATCTTGGCGCACTGCTCCATTACCTTGGCATTATAGACGGCATTATCGGGTGATGTACCCCAAGAAAACGGCCCATGGTTTTTCACCAGCACGGCAGGCGTGTGATCCGGATTGATCTTGCGGATATTCAAGATCTCGTCAACGATGACGTTACCCGTCTCCAGTTCGTATTGTCCCTCTACCTCTTCCTTCGTCATATCGCGGGTGCAGGGGATATCCTTGTAGAAATAGTCAGCGTGGGTGGTGCCGATATTGGGAATATCACGTCCTGCTTGAGCAAAGGCTGTAGCGTAGGTAGAGTGGGTGTGAACCACGCCCTGGATATTGGGGAAGGCACGATAGAGCACCAAGTGTGTTGGGGTATCACTGGAGGGATTCAGATCGCCATCGACCACTTCTCCCGTTTCAAGATCAACGACTACCATATCTTCTGCCTTCATCTCGTCGTAACTGACGCCTGAAGGCTTAATAACGACAAGGCCGTTAGCGCGGTCGATACCGCTTACGTTACCCCAGGTAAAGATCACCAGACCCTGTTTCACGAGATCGAGGTTGGCCTTGAATACTTTTTCTTTTAATTCTTCGAGCATAATTAATCGTTTTACAGTTAATTACATTTTAAAGGTTGGGTCTTCATTATAGACCCGTTTGTTGAATCGATAGAGATATGCGCCACGCTTGGATCCTGTCTTGTCAATCAGTTCAGTCTTCTCGATGAAGTCCATATCCTTAATGCGCTTACGGAAGTTGCGCTTGTCGAGTTCCTCACCATTGACGGCTTCGTAAAGTTTTTGCAACTGGGTGAGGGTGAACAGGCTGGGGAGCAGGCGGAAACCTACAGGCTCCTGCGCTAGTTTCTGCTGCATCATCTTCCGCGCCTTGCGCACCATTTCGTTGTGGTCGGAGTAGAGTTGTGGAATCTCGTTGATATCCATCCACTCTACACCATGTTCATGGCGCAGGGCATCGTCGTAGTCCTTCACATTGATGAGTGCATAGTATGCGATAGATACCACGCGCTCACCAGGGTCACGATCCACGTTACCGAAGGCACCTACTTGACGCATATATAGATTCCGAAGTCCAGTCAGTTCGTAGAGCGTACGACTGGCAGCATCATCGACGCTTTCGTTGCCACCAACGAAACCGCCGTAGAGGCTCCATTCACCACGTCCAGGATCCATCTGGCGCTTGCCGATGAGTATCTTCAACTTACCCTCATCGAATCCGAAAATGATACAGTCTACGGACAGCCAGACTTTGGAATGATCGTTATAGAATGTCATGTTCTATAGTTTACCAGAAGTAATAATAGAAGCAACTGACGAGACCTACGACGGCCAGTGTGCCGACAATATCCCATACACCCCAACTCTCACGAATGCTTTTCTTGAAATCAGGGGTAAAGGTGATAGCCTCGATCTGCTCTTTCGAAGGTGCAGGTGTAAAGCAACTTACCACCACCATCAGGATAATGATGAACACCAGCAGCCAGCACTCGAAGATGAGCCAGTTGGTCTGCCAGAACCATGAAGTAGCATCCCAGAAAGCGCCATCCATAGCAGCCTTACCAGAATCGGTGACGACATTGGTGATCAGACGGACCATACCGATGAGGAAACCACCGATAAGGCCCCATTCACCGGCTTTCGGGGTGATCTTCTTAGAGAAGATACCCAATGTAAAGACGGCTACCATAGCAGGAGCAATCAGCGACTGGATATCCTGCAGATAACTATAGAGGTTACCCATGTTCATCATGATTGGCATCCAAGCCAAGCCGAGGAGTACGACCACCACTGTTGCCATACGACCTACGAATACATAGTGAGCCTCACTCATGCCCTTCTTCATGGGCTTGTAGAAGTCTTCAGTGAAGAGAGTTGCACAACTGTTGAAGAAGGCAGCCAGAGAAGCCACGAGGGCGCAAACGAAACCTATGGTCACGATACCCTTGATACCAGCAGGCAGGATGTTCTTCACCATCATGGCGAAGGCACCATCAGTCGATTCGTGGTTGGTGATATCCATCACGATACCGCTGTCAGGATTCTGCGACAGAGCATAGGCAATCATACCTGGGATCAAGAACATGAAGCAGGGGAGGATCTTAAAGAAACCAGCGGCGATAGTACCACGGCGAGCGCGGGCCATCACGACGGCATTGTCCTCACCAGGCACCTGTCCGAGTACACGTTGTACAATGTGCTGGTCAGTACACCAGTACCAGAATCCGATAATCGAGGCTCCAAGGAATACCACGTAGCCAGGGAACTGGGGATACATGGGATCGCCCGGGTCTGTGTGGAACATGTGGGTAGTACCATAACCATCGTGTGCGGCATTACAAACTGCCATCATATTAGTCCATCCCTGTGTGATACTGCCGTCGCCAAGAGCGGAGAGGCCCAGGAAGAGCACGAGGAACGAACCGATAATCAGAATAGGAGTCTGGATAGAGGAGAGTGTCATCACACCCTTCATGCCACCAAATACGGTGAACACAGCGGTGATGGCGATCAGACCGATGGCACCATACCAGAAAGGTATGCCAAGCAGATACTTGAAGAAGATACCACCTGTGAAGGCTGTCACAGAGACTTTCGTCAGCACGTAGGCCACCAGGGTAATAATCGAGAGCCAAGAACCTGTGCGCTGGGTGTAGCGGAACTTCAGGAAGTCGGGCATCGTAATGATCTTACCCATCTTGTTAATCAATAACTGATAGAAAGGTACGAAGAGCCAGCCGAGGATGAGGATCATCCAGCCCTGCATCTCCCAGTGGGCCATACCCACACCGTCCTTGGCACCAGTACCAGCGAGACCTACGAGGTGCTCAGAACCGATATTGGCTGCAAAGATGGCCATACCAATTACATACCAAGGCTCGCCCTTACCAAAGAGGTAAGCGGAAGAGTCTTCGCCCTGCTGGGCTTTCTTGTCTTTCCAGATAGCATACCAAACGGCAGCAATCACTCCCAATAGGCCTACGACGAGCACAACCCAGTCGAGCCAGATGAATTCATTTGAACTCCAATTCATTGTTTTATCAATTATATTAATGTTAGATATTATTTCACTGAGAACTTGTAAGCAGCATGGCTATGGTATTTCTCTCCAGGATTCAGGGTCGGCTGTACCCAGTCTGACTTGTTGGGTGAGTCGGGATACTTCTGGCTCTCCAGGCATACGCTGACGTGCTGGGGGTAGGGGCCATGCTTATGCTGGATGTTGGGCTCATTGCCTACACCCTGAAAGTTACCAGAGTATACCTGAACGCCTGGTTCGTTGGTGTACATCTCCATGAAGATGCCTGTCTTTGGGGAATAGAGGCTGGCGCAGACTTGTGTATCGTCGCCCTCACCGTCCTTATACGTGTTCAGGCACCAGTTGTGGTCGTAGCCGCCAGCATTCTGAATCTGATCATATTCCGACTTGATGCTGTCGCCGATGGCGTGGGGCGTACGGAAGTCCATAGGCGTGCCCTCTACTGATCTTACCTCACCTGTAGGGATATAGAGTTTGTCGCTGGGGGTGAAGTTGTCAGCATTCACGTAGAGCACCATGTCATAGCCGGGCTGTGTGAAGTCACCGTTCAGGTTATAATAGTTGTGGTTTGTCTGATTGATAATGGTGGGTTTGTCAGTTTCTGCCTCCCAGGTTATATCAAGAGTATTGTCGGCAGTTACCTTATAGGTAGTTACGGCCATTACCTTACCGGGGAAACCGTTCTCGCCATCCTTTGCTACAATAGTGAGTTTGAGGATTGAGTCACCTATCTGTTCGGCATCGTAAACCTGATGCATCCAACCGGAATTACCACCACCGTGCAGACAGTTCGGACCATCGTTCTTCTTTAATTGATATTCTTCCTCACCTAATGTGAACTTACCGTCTTTGATACGGTTGGCATAGCGGCCTACACTTGATCCGTAGTCCGTCGGAGAGTTAAGGGTGTCGGCATACTGGGCGATGTTGTCGAAGCCGAGCACGACATCTGTTGGATTACCGTCTTTATTAGGCACACAGAGCGAAACCACGCGTCCACCATAGTTGGTTATGCAGGCTTCCATACCATTAGCGTTTTTCAGCGTGTAAAGTTTCACAGGCTTTGACTGAATGGTGGTGTCAAACTTGGCGGGGTCGAGACCCGAAACCGTTAATTGTGGAGCCTTCTGGCCGCCAGCACAAGCAGAGAACATCAGCGTAGCAACGCCGAAGCCGAGAAAAGTACTCTTGAATGCTTTCATTTTACTTGTTTTTAAGTTCGTTATTATGTTATCAATCGTAATTTGGGTGTAAAATTACAATTATTTTTCGTAAGTTGCAAGTAAATAGAATAAAAAATTAGCGGTAAAGTGTATTTTTTACACCTTACCGCATTTATTTAACCTTTATAAACACTAAAAGGGGTGTTTATGTAGGCTGAGAGTTAGCAAATTTTGCGTGAACCGTCGCCAATGACAACGTCATATACCTTCGGCTCATGACCGTACTTTTCATTGAAACGCTTCTTGGCATCAGCGATGAATTGGCGGTAGAGATCATTGCGCACCAAGTTGATGGTACAGCCACCAAAGCCACCACCCATGATGCGTGAACCAGTCACACCGTTCTCCTTGGCCACCTCATTCAGGAAGTCGAGTTCTTCACACGACACCTCATAGTCTTTAGACAGGCCTTCATGCGTTTGATACATCAACTCACCGACTTTCTCATAGTCGCCTTCGTTAAGGGCATCACAGACAGCCAGCACACGGTCTTTCTCACCGAGTACAAACTTGGCGCGCTTGTAATCCTCTTCACCAACCTCGGCACGAACCTCGTCAAGTTGCTCCCAAGTGCAGTCACGCAGGGTCTCGAACTTACCCTCCGGATGCTTGGCGGCGATATGCTTTACCACATTCTCGCACGAGTTACGACGGTCGTTATAGGGCGATCCTGCCAACTGGTGCTTCACCACAGAGTCGAGTAGCACGAGGCGATAGCCATCGGGCTTGAAGGGGAAATACTCGAACTCGCGACTACGGCAGTCGAGACGCATCAGACAGCCAGCCTTGCCGAAGACAGAGGCGAACTGGTCCATAATACCACAGTTCACTCCACAATAATTGTGCTCCGTAGCCTGACCAGCAAGTACCATATCCCACTGAGATACCTTATTCTCTCCGAAGATATCGTTCAGGCCACAGGCGAAGCAACTTTCCATAGCGGCTGAAGAAGACATACCAGCACCAAGGGGTACATCACCTGCAAAGGCGATATTGAAACCTTTAACGGGTACGCCCAACTTCTTCATCTCAAGTGCGATACCGTATATATAGCGAGCCCATGATGCACGCGGACCATTAGGATCAGACAGTTTGAAATCCACACGGTCCTTCAGGTCGATAGCATAAGCCATCACGGTGTCCTCCGTACCATTGGCACGTATCTCGGCCATCACTCCCTTGTCAACAGCACCTGGGAAAACGAAGCCACCATTGTAGTCTGTGTGCTCGCCAATAAGATTGATACGTCCGGGAGAAGCATATACGTTGCCCGTCTTACCATCAAAGTGCTTGATGAAACGGCTTCTTACAAATTCAATATCCATATTCTATATAATAAATTAATAAGGTGTAAATCAATCCACGGGAATGTCCTTGTTTACGTTCTTGCAACCAATGAGGGCATAATAGAACATATAGGCCACAGCCAGGAAGTAGATAAAGTAACTCGGCATATAACCCATCATATCGGCAAAGAAGTTCTGAACGACAGGCAGCACACCACCGCCGACTACCATCATCATGAAGATGCCGGAAGCCTGAGCCGTGTATTTACCAAGACCCTCGGTTGCAAGGTTGAAGATCGATGACCACATCACTGATGTGCAGAGTCCGCAGAGAACGAGCAGCATTGCACTCATTGGCACGACGGTCATATCGACGCTTCCCTCCAGTATTTTCACCAGAGGCATTGTCACAGTCACGTCCTTCGGCGTCAGTATGGCAGCCAAGATAAGGATCATGGCTACTGATGTGCAGAAGAGCATCATCTGGCGAGATGACACTTTAGCGGCGATGGCACTGGATATCAGACGACCTACCAGCATCAATAGCCAGTACATAGCGGCTACGGCACCACCAATGGTGGCAGCGTTCTCCAGTAAACCAGCACCCTTGTCAGTCGTATCAGACAAGTAGAAGTTCAGACCACCGGGGATACCCACTTCGACACCTACGTAGACAAAAATAGCAATCACGCCGAGCAGACAATGACGGAAAGCCCAGGGAGAATGCTCAAACTTCGTATCGGCAGTCACACGACCCATTTCAGGATCCTTAATAGGGATAAATAGGAGGATTACGAATGCAGCAGCGAAGACGGTCATCGCAATGTACATTACGAGGTTCACGTCGGCCATCTGTGTCGAAGCAGTCACTGTACCAATCAGGGCACCTACGAGCATCGGAGTCATTGTACCCGACAATGAGTTCAACGTACCGCCAATCATGTTTAACTGGTTGCCGCGATTACCGCCGCCACCCAGCAAGTTCAGCATCGGGTTCACCACTGTGTTCAGGATACATACGGCGAAACCTGATACGAATGCGCCAAACAGATAAATACAGAATCCGGGAATACCGCCGGAGAATCCGGAGAGGAACTGGATTAGCACGCCCACGAAACCTACGGCGATACCGATAAGGGCAGTCTTCTTGTAACCCACTTTCGTCAACATCTTACCTGCAGGGATACCCATAAACAGATAGGCGAAGAAGTTCATGAAGTTACCCATGATGCCAAGCACATTGGAACCGCCGATTTCAGGCTGGTTCTTCCAGATGACACCAATAGGAGCGCCAAGATTCGTCACAAACGAGATCATGGCATAGAGGAACATCATCGTGATAATGGCGATGATACTTCCGTTCTGTTTTTGATTACTCATAAATAAATTAAATGTAGTTATAGTTTCTGGTTGTTATTTTACCACGCCGAAACGATATATTGTCTTCTGCTTGTAGCGCTGTCCGGGATTCAGGACTACACTGGGGAAGTAGGGGCGGTTGGGCGTATCGGGGAAGTGCTGTGTTTCCAGACAAACGGCAGAGCGGAAGGGATAGGTGGCATCATTAGCACCCTTGTATCCAAACTCATAATTGGCTGTGTAGAGTTGCATGCCAGGCTCTGTGGTGTAGCACTCGAGCGTGCGTCCGCTCTTCGGTTCAGTTATCCTGGCGGCGAAACTCAGTTCACCTTCCTCGCGCTTATTCAGTACGTAGTTGTGGTCATAGCCCTTACCGAACTTGATTTGCTCATGGTCTGCATCGATATCCTGACCAAAGGTCTTCGGTGTGCGGAAATCGAACGGCGTGCCCTCTACTTTAAGAATCTCACCCGTGGGAATAGCCGTAGCGTCGGTGGGGAGATAGAAGTCGGCGTTGATTTCGCAGATCTGGTTCTCAATCGTCGGGGTGGGGTCTGCACAGCCAGCAAGACTGAAGAAGGCATGATGTGTCAGGTTCACGATGGTCTTCTTGTTCGTGGTAGCCAGATACTCAATCACCAATTCATTGTCGTCAGTGAAGGTGAATTCTACCGTCACATCAAGTTCTCCCGTAAATCCTTCCTCTCCGTATGAGGAGATGCGGTGCAAGGCCAGAGCGCGGGGACCCATCTGACGGGCATCCCATACTTTAGCATGGAAGCCTGTAGGACCACCGTGAAGGTGGTTCGGACCGTCGTTGAGTGCCAACTGATAGTCCTTGCAGTTCAATGTGAACTGACCTTTGCAGATACGGTTACCCCAGCGGCCGATAAGAGTCGAGAGGAAAGGCTCCTCGCCGCTCATAAGCTGCTGGATACTGGAATGACCCTGAACAACATTACCCACGTTGCCGTCCTTGTCGGGCACCATAAGCGCACAAATGGCACCTCCATAATTAGAGATAGCCACTTCATAACCCTTACGATTCCTCAGGATGTACAGGTCTGTTTTCTTACCATGAATGGTGGTCTGGAAGTCTTCTCTCTTCAGACCACACAGATTCGCTGTTTCAGTTGTGTTCGCCATATTAACTAATGTTTTAAGTTATGGAATAATGTATTTTCTGCAAAATAACAGAAAAATTTCCAAATAGACGAACGAAACAACGAAAAAAATGTTTCGTATGTATTAAAAAACGCTAAATACAGTTCTTCAGGAAGTCTGCTACAACGTAACTGCTACCTCCAATGAACACAAAATCTTTTTCTTCGGCCGCATTTTTAGCAGCCTCGTAGGCACTCACCACGTCAGGATAGCCTTCACCTTCAAGACTCATTCCCTGTGCATAGAGTTTCAGTACATTTTCTGAGATGGCCCGCTTGCTGCTCGATTTGGTGAAGTAGTAGGTGGCATCCTTCGGCAACAATGCCATCACGCCCTCAAAGTCCTTGTCGTCAACCATGCCGAACACAATATGCATATGCTGGCAGAATATAGTCTTTAGTTGCTCGCTCAGATACTTCCAACCTTCCAAATTGTGACCTGTGTCGCAGATTGTCAGCGGCGCGTCCTTCACTATCTGCCATCGGCCTTTTAACCCTGTGAGTTCCGTCACGTGTTTGAAGCCTTCGTTCACTTCCCTGTTCATGCAGGCAACATCGGGTCGACAGGAGACGGGGTACATATAGCCCAGTTTCTCCAGTTCCCTGACAGCACGGAGAATTGTATTCGTGTTCTTTTCTTGGTAACTACCCGATAATTCTCCCTCCAGTATGCCGTAGCTCTCCGTTTGATAAGTCAGTCCTTTCTCCGTCGCAGCGCACGACTTTACCTCGGGCATCTCCTCTGCTAGTATCAGCGGAGCCTTAATCTCTGCTGTGACGGTTTCGAACACCATACGAGTCTCTGGCGTCGTTTCACCCACCACTACAGGAACGCCTTTCTTGATGATGCCTGCCTTCTCCATCGCAATCTGCTCGAGCGAGTTGCCGAGGAACTGCGTGTGGTCCATTCCGATGTTCGTGATGACCGATAGGATGGGGGAGATGATGTTTGTACAATCGAGCCTTCCGCCCATTCCCACCTCAATCACGGCGAAGTCTACTTCCATATCCGCAAAATACTTGAAAGCCATTGCTGTAACCACTTCAAAAAAAGAAGGTTGTAGTGGCTCGAAGAAATTGCGTTCATTCTCCACAAAGTTCACAACGTAGTCCTCTGAAATAGGCATGCCGTTATAACGGATGCGCTCGCTGAAGTCAACCAGGTGGGGCGATGTATAGAGACCAACTTTATAGCCACACATCTGCAGGATGGCAGCAAGCGTGTGGGCACAGGAACCCTTACCATTAGTACCGGCCACGTGAATGGTACGATATTTTTTGTGTGGATGACCGAAATGATTGTCGAGTTTCTCGGTGTTCTCCAACCCTTCCTTGTAGCCGCTTGCCCCCTGTCGTTCGAACATCGGCATCTGGCTGTAGAGGTATTCACATGTCTCCTGGTAGGTCATGTCATGGGGGATTTATGAAAAATAGTTCTTAAACTTGTTGAATATCGAGTCCTTCGTCTGCTTGTCACCCTTGAAATTGTCGCTGTTTTTGAACTGCTCGATGGCTTGCTTCTCTTCACGGCTAAGGGTACGGGGCACGTAGACGCTGATGTTTACCACCAAGTCACCCTTGCCTGAGCCGTAGCCCTGTACAGCGGGCAGGCCCTTGCCGCGCAGACGGATGGTCTTGCCGGGCTGGATGCCGTTTTCCATCTTCACCTTCAGTTTCGTTCCTTCAATTGTGGGAATTTCCACCTCACCGCCTAGAGCGGCTGTCGGAAAGTCGAGCAGCAAATTATATATTAGGTCATTTCCGTCGCGGATAAAGGTATCGTGTTCCTCTTCCTCGATAAACACCTGGATGTCGCCGTTTACGCCGTTGTGCTTGCCTGCATTACCCTTACCGGGCACGTTGACGACCATACCCTCTGCCACACCGGCAGGAATGTTAATCTCAACAACCTCTTCACCTTTCTTGATACCAGTGCCTCCGCACTCCTTACACTTGTTCTTGATTACCTGGCCTTCACCTCCACAGACAGGACAGACGCTCTGCTGCTGCATCATGCCGAAGATGCTCTGTGTGGTATGGGTGATTACGCCCGTGCCGTGACAGGTTTCACATGTTTCCTTGCCGCTGCCAGCCTCAGCACCGCTACCATGACAGTGTTCACAAGGGATGTCTTTTCTCACCTTGAATTTTTTCGTCACGCCCGTGTTAATCTCTTCCAGCGAGAGTTTCACCTTTAGTCGGAGGTCACTGCCACGATGCTGCTGTGGACGGCGCTGGCCACCGCCAAAGCCACTGAATCCATGGCCGCCGAAGATGTCGCCGAACATCGAGAAGATGTCGTCCATGTTCATGCTTGCGCCGCCAAAGCCGCTGAAATCGAAGCCGCCGCCCATACCAGGACCGTCGAAGCCGAATTGGTCGTATTGCTGACGCGTCTTGGGGTCGTGGAGCACGTTATATGCTTCTGCGGCCTCCTTGAATTTCTCCTCAGCCTCTTTGTCGCCGGGGTTGCGGTCGGGATGATACTTGATGGCTATCTTGCGATACGCCTTCTTAATCTCGTCTTCCGAGGCAGTCTTCGCGACGCCAAGGACCTCGTAGTAGTCTCTTTTCTGTGCCATTTATTATTGTCCTACTGCCACTTTTGCGTGGCGGATTACTTTGTCGTTCAGTTTATATCCGGGCTGCAGACAGTCAATTACTTTGCCCTTCTTGTCATCGCCCATACCCGGCACCATTGCTACAGCCTCGTGAACGTCAGTGTCGAAGTCGGCGTTTTCTGTGTCGATTTTTGTCACACCCTGTGCTTCCAGTGTCTTCATGAACTTCTGATGGATCAGTGTAATACCCTCACGGAGCACCTCGGGGTCTTCGGTCTTCGCACCGTTCTCAATGGCGCGCTCCATATCGTCAAGGATAGGCAGGATGGCCGTGATGAACTTCTCTCCGCCGTTCAGGATCAGTTCGGCGCGCTCTTTCAGCGTGCGCTTGCGGTAGTTGTCGAACTCTGCCACCTTGTAGAGCAACAGGTTCTTTAGTTCGGCAATCTCATCCTGAGCCTTTTCAAGTGGATCCTTTTCTTCTGCCTCTTCAGGAGCCTCATCGCTCTTCACTTCCTGTTCTGACTCTTTGTCAGTCTCTTCCTGGACAGACTGCTCTTCCTGCAGTTCCTCGTCCTCGATGTTAATATCTTTTTCTGCCATAATTACATTGTTTAAAGTCTTTGCCAACTTTCATGCAAATACCGTGCCATCATTCATAGAGTTTGGTCTTTTGTTCCTTGATGGCCTCGTCGTAAATATAGTCATCGTATGTCATCAGTTTGTCGATGGTGCCTTTCGGCGTCAACTCGATGATGCGGTCGGCCACCGTGTTGATAAACTCATGGTCGTGAGAGGCGAACAGGATGTTGCCCTTGAACTGTATCAGATTGTTGTTGAATGCTTGGATCGACTCCAGATCGAGGTGGTTTGTCGGTGTGTCGAGAATCAGGCAGTTCGCATTCTTCAGTTGCATACGGGCGATCATGCAGCGCATCTTCTCACCACCCGAGAGCACGTTTACATGCTTCAATACATCCTCTTCACGGAAGAGCATTCGTCCGAGATAGGACTTCATCACTACCTCGTTGCCCGGTCCCCACTGTGAAAGCCAGTCCACGAGGTTCATCTCGCTCTGGAAGAATTCTGTATTGTCGAGTGGGAGATAGGCGGTAGTGATCGTCACGCCCCATTTATAGGTGCCTGCCTGAGGCTCGCGGTTGCCGTTGATGATCTCAAACAGCGCTGTCATCGCCTTGGGGTTATGCGAGAGGAATACGGTTTTCTGGCCCTTCTCAATGGTGAAGTTCACGTTGTCGAAGAGCACTGTTCCGTCAGCATCCACGGCCTTCAGGCCCTCTATCTCGAGGATCTGCGTACCAGGCTCGCGCTCCATCGAGAAGATGATGCCAGGATATTTGCGCGTAGAGGGCGTGATCTCCTCCACGTTCAGTTTCTCCAGCATCTTCTTGCGCGAGGTAGTTTGCTTCGACTTCGCCACGTTAGCCGAGAAACGGCGGATAAACTCCTCCAGTTGTTTGCGCTTTTCCTCTGCTTTCAGTTTCTGGTTCTGTGCCTGGCGCAGGGCCAACTGCGATGACTCGTACCAGAACGAGTAGTTACCCGAGAAGAGAGTCACCTTACCGAAGTCGATATCAACAGTCTGTGTAGAGACGGCGTCGAGGAAGTGACGGTCGTGAGAGACCACGAGCACGCATTGTTCCAGGTTCGACAGGTATTCCTCAAGCCACTGCACGGTGTCAAGGTCGAGGTCGTTGGTCGGCTCGTCGAGCAACAGGTTATCGGGGTGTCCGAACAGCGCCTTGGCCAGCATCACGCGCACCTTCTCGTTGTTCGATATCTCGCTCATCTGCTTGTAGTGTTCACTCTCCTTCACGCCGAGGTTCTGCAACAGTTGTGCGGCCTCGCTTTCAGCCTCGTAACCGTTCATCTCGGCGAAGGCCATCTCCAGTTCGGCGGCGCGGTTGCCGTCCTCCTCAGTCATCTCGGGCTTCGCATAGAGAGCCTCGCGCTCCTTCATATTGTCCCACATGGGCTTGTGCCCCATCAGCACGGTGTCCATCACGGAGAACTCGTCGTATTTGAAGTGATCCTGCTCCAGCACGCTCAGGCGCTCGCCAGGCTGCATCTCCACCGTACCCTTATTGGGCTCCAGTTCTCCGCTAATGGCGCGGAGTAGGGTGGATTTGCCTGCTCCGTTGGCGCCGATGATGCCGTAGATATTCCCACTCGTAAACTTCAGGTTGACGTCCTTGTAGAGCGTCTTTTTGCCAAACTGTATAGCCAGATTTGTGACTGTTATCATTGCTTCTTAACCTTATTTATTATAATTGAGGGTGCAAAGTTACTGCTTTTTTTCGACTTAACCATCCCTTTTATTGAAAAATCTTCGAAAAAAGATAAGTGGCTCTTAATTTGGAATGCTCAGACCATATTTGTAATAGACATTGTTTTTTTCGAGAATCGGCATTATGATAAATTAATAATGGCAGTAATCAATTTTATCTCCCCTTCAATATTAAATTATCGGATATCCCGATCCTCCAAAACTCGGAATTTCGTGCGTTGATGGTCGAGTATCTCCAAATTCAGCAGAAATGAAGCGGTTTCCTCGCGGTCGGGATGACAACAGACGAGTGTCTTGCCAATCGGACTGATAACGGCACTCTGTCCGCGATAATGCGAATATTCATCGTTGCCGACACGATTGCAGCCAATCAGGAAAGCCTGGTTCTCCATGGCACGGGCCCGCGTAAGAATCTGCCAAGCATTCTGACGACTCTCGGGCCAGTTGGCAACGGCAATAATAGAATGATATTGTAGAGCATCAGCATAGCGGCTCCAGACGGGGAATCGCAGGTCGTAACACGTTAGCAGCAGGAAACGGAATCCCATGTATTCAACAATCGTATGCTCCTCACCCGGCTCGTAATACTGATCCTCACCACCATAGCGGAAAAGATGGTGTTTATCATAATATGAAACCATCCCAGTTTTCCCATTCACGAAATAATGGCGGTTGCGGAAATTTCCATCGACTTGGATGGCCAGACTGCCACTGATGGCGCACTGGCGCTCCTTGGCAGTAGTTTTCATCCATTCCAACGAGATGCTGGTGGCCTCGTCCTCAGCGATGCCAGAGGGTTCGGTGGCGAACCCCGTGCTCCACATCTCAGGCAGCACATACAAGTCGCTGTCTGGTTCTTGCGCCATCAATCGTTCAACGCGCTTGATATTCTCGGCGGGACTCCCCCACTCGATGTCTAACTGTATTAATGTAACCTTCATCTTAAATAGAATGTTTGTGTAAGTTGTTGGTACCAAGGGCTTCTGGCATTCGGAGAAATCTCGATGACACCCTCCGTGATATCTAATTCATTGACAGGTTGTGTGCGAAATTCTATCAACTGCCGCTTTGGAGGCTTCTGAGGGGTTGTCCTGACGAGACAGACACGGCTCAAGAAGAAGCCTTCGAGACGGGCTGCGGCCTCCAGACGGGAGCGCCCGTCAGAGGGAACGACCACTGAGAAAAGTCCGTTGTTTTTGAGCAGTCGAAAGGCAGATGCACAGAGCGCCTCGAATGAGAGGCTGACCCCGTGACGGGCTGTGGTGCGCTGGGCATTGGGACTAGTCAGGGAATCAGCGAAATATGGCGGATTGCTGACAATAGCGTCGAATCCATCGGTATCCTGAAGCATAGCGGCATCTGTTTGCAGGATGTTGATACGATTGGAAAACGGTGATTCCATCACGTTTTCGCGAGCCTGGCTGACAGCATCGCCATCGATGTCGATACCCACGATGTGGGCCATAGGGAAGCGCTGCGCCATCATCAGGGCAATGAGTCCAGTGCCTGTGCCGATGTCGAGAATGCGGCAAGGGATAACAGGAGCCTCGGCCCACGCCCCCAGGAGCGTACCGTCGGTGCCCACCTTCATCGCACAACGGTGCTGATGGACAGTGAATTTGCGGAACTGAAAGTAGTCGTTTGCCATTTTCGGGGACAAAGATACTAATATTTTGTTAATTCTTACGTAGTTCGTTCTTCATTCTTAATTATTATTAGTATCTTTGCACCCAATTTTAAACAAAGAGAAAACAAAAGAATACAAGAAGAGAAAAAACATGAGTAATCCGAATAAGAATTCAGCATTTCAGATGATAGCCGACATTGAAGGAGACTTTCAGGATGTCCTCAACGTCAATAAACCGCCACTTGTTCCCATCCTCCCGGTGCGCAATCTTGTGTTGTTCCCCGGTGTGGTCTCCCCTATCCTCATCGGTCGAGATTCGAGTAAGATCGTGATCCAGAAGGCCGAAAAGAAGGGTGAACTGATCGGTATCGTATGTCAGCGTGACCCTGAGGTGGACGTGCCCCAGCAGGACGATCTCTACGAAACGGGTGTCTACGCGAAAGTGATGAAACTGCTGACGCTGCCTAACGGTAACGTCACTGCCATCGTGCAGTGTTACGGTCGTCTACACCTACAGGAGATTACCAAGAGCGTTCCTCATCTGGAGGGACTCGTTGAACCCCTGCTGGACATTGAGCCCGAGAAGCGCGATCGTGAGTTCAAGACCGCTATGGAAGATCTGCGCAACATGGTGAACGAGTATATCAACGTGAGCGAGGAGATTCCCGACGAGGCCACCTTCGCCATTAAAAACATCTCGAACAACATCATGGCCCTGAATTTCGTGTGCTCGAACCTGCCTTTCAATACGAAAGAGAAGATGCTCCTGCTGGAGATGGAATCGGTGAAAGAGCGCCTTTTCAACGTGATGAAACTTATCAACCGTGAGATCAATCTGCAGAACCTGAAGGCTGATATCCGCAATAAGACGCGTGAGGACATTGACGAACAGCAGCGCAACTACTTCCTGCAGCAGCAAATCAAGAACATGCAGGCCGAGATGGGCAATGGCGAGTCTTCGCCAGAGAAGATGGAACTGCTCCGCAAGGCAGCGCTGAAGAACTGGCCTGCCGATGTGGACAAGACCTTCCACAAAGAGGCTGATAAACTGGACAACCTGAATCCGCAAAGTCCGGAGTTCAACGTGCAACTGAACTATCTGCAGACGCTCGTCAGTCTGCCTTGGGGCGAGTATACGGAGGATGACCTCGACCTGAAACGTGCACAGAAGATCCTTGACCACGATCACTACGGTATGGAGAAGGTGAAAGAACGCATCCTGGAATATATGGCCGTGTTGGCCCTTAGGGGCGACCTGAAGAGCCCGATCATCTGTTTGTATGGTCCTCCGGGTGTGGGTAAAACCTCTCTGGGCAAGTCGATTGCCGCCGCCATGAAGCGCAAATACGTACGTATGTCATTAGGTGGCCTGCACGACGAGGCCGAGATTCGTGGTCACCGTCGTACCTATATCGGAGCCATGCCTGGCCGCATCGTGAAGAGCATCCAGAAGGCAGGCTCATCGAACCCCGTGTTCATCCTTGATGAAATCGACAAGGTGACTCAGATGACTCATAATGGCGACCCGGCATCTGCCCTACTCGAGGTGCTAGACCCTGAACAGAACAACGCCTTCCACGACAACTATCTCGACGTGGACTACGACCTGTCGAAGGTGCTGTTCATTGCGACAGCGAACAATCTGTCAACGATTCCACGTCCGCTACTCGACCGTATGGAAATTATCGAGGTGAGTGGCTATATTACTGAAGAGAAGATAGAGATTGCCAAGCGTCACCTGATTCCCCGCGAACTGGAGAATACGGGTCTGAACGTCCGTGAACTGAAACCGAGTTTCAATAAGGCTGCCATCGAGATGATTATAGAGCGCTACACCCGTGAGAGCGGTGTGCGCCAACTGGAGAAACAAATCGACAAGGCCTTGAGGAAGATTGCCTACAAGCGACAGTTGGAGGAGAATGCCGACTATAAGAAGATTACCCCTGCAGAGATTGAAGACCTGCTCGGAAAGCCGCCTTTCTACCGGGATATCTATCAGGGCAATGACTACGCTGGCGTGGTGACGGGTCTGGCCTGGACGAGCGTAGGTGGTGAGATCCTTTTTATTGAGACATCGCTCTCGAAGGGCAAAGGCTCGAAACTGACGCTGACAGGTAACCTGGGCGACGTGATGAAAGAATCTGCCATTCTTGCTCTGGAATATGTGAAGGCCCACGCCGAGACTCTGATGATCGACTATCGCATCTTTGACAACTGGAATATCCATATTCACGTGCCCGAGGGTGCTACGCCCAAGGACGGTCCGTCGGCAGGTATCACCATTGCCACATCGATTGCCTCTGCCCTCACCCAGAGAAAAGTGCGCAAGAACACGGCGATGACGGGTGAGATTACCCTTCGCGGAAAAGTGCTGCCTGTGGGCGGTATCAAGGAGAAGATTCTGGCTGCCAAACGCGCCGGTATCACCGACATTGTGATGTGCCGCGAGAACGAGAAGGACATTCTGGAGATCCCCGACATGTATCTGAAAGGCGTCACTTTCCACTACGTGGAGAATGTGCAAGATGTGTGGGATTTCGCCCTCACGAAAGAAGTGGTCAAGCATCCTCTCGACTTCACGATCAAGGACGAAAAGGAAGAGAAAAGATAAATGACATTCGATTTACAATATACGGACCAAGCGAGTGATGCGCGGGCTGGTATAATCACCACCGATCACGGACAGATCGTGACGCCAATCTTCATGCCGGTAGGTACGGCAGGGAGTGTTAAGGGCGTGCACTTCTCAGAACTCCGTGAACAGGTGAAGGCCCAGATCATCCTTGGCAACACCTATCATCTCTACCTGCGTCCTGGTCTTGACATCCTCAGAAAGGCAGGCGGCCTGCATAGGTTCAACACGTGGGACCGTCCGATCCTGACAGACTCCGGCGGTTTTCAAGTCTTCTCGCTGACAGGAATCCGTAAACTGAAGGAGGAAGGCTGTGAGTTCCGTTCGCACATTGACGGATCGAAGCATTTCTTCACGCCTGAGAACGTGATGGATACCGAGCGCATTATTGGCGCCGACATCATGATGGCCCTAGACGAGTGTCCTCCGGGACAGAGTGACTACCAATATGCCAAGCAGTCGCTGGGACTGACGCTACGCTGGCTTGACCGTTGTGTGAAACGCTTCAACGAGACGGAGCCGCTCTATGGCTACAAGCAGAGCCTGTTCCCTATCGTACAGGGTTGCACCTATAAGGATCTGCGTCAGGAGGCTGCCAAGCGTGTGGCTGACCTTGGGGCTGATGGTAATGCCATTGGTGGACTCGCCGTTGGTGAGCCTACGGAGGTGATGTATGAGATGATCGAGGTGGTGAATGAGATACTGCCCAAGGACAAGCCCCGTTATCTGATGGGTGTGGGAACACCCCAGAACATCCTCGAGGCCATTGAGCGCGGCGTGGATATGTTCGACTGCGTGATGCCCACCCGTAATGGCCGCAACGCAATGCTCTTCACCTACGAGGGAACGATGAACATGCGGAATAAAAAGTGGGAAGACGACTTCTCGCCCATCGATCCCGATGGCTGCTATGTCGATCAGATCCATACGAAAGCCTATCTGCACCATCTGTTCAAGGCGCAGGAACTATTGGCGATGCAGATAGCGAGTATCCATAACCTGGCCTTCTACCTACGACTGGTCACCGATGCCCGCCAGCATATCCTGGCAGGTGACTTTGTCGAGTGGAAGCGCAGTGTAATAGAAGCATTAGGACAAAGGAGATGAAGATCAGTCTGGGTAAATATACAAAGGGATTCCACCGCTATCTCTCACGGCTGGACCGCTATATCATGGTGAAGTTCATCGGCACCTATATTTATTCAATTGCCCTGATCATCTCCATCGCCATCGTGTTCGACGTGAACGAGAACCTGTCGAAGTTTGCTACCTACGGAGCACCGCTGAAGGCCATCGTGTTCGACTACTATGCGAACTTCGTGCCCTACTTCGCCAATCTTTTCTCACCGCTGTTCGTCTTCATCGCCGTTATCTTTTTCACTTCGAAACTGGCAGGTAACAGTGAGGTAATTGCCATGTTGGCTGCGGGTGTGAGTTTCAAGCGGCTGCTGCGCCCCTATATGCTTTCGGCTGCGCTGATTGCTGTGCTGAACTTCTATCTCGGTTCGAACGTGATTCCACATGGTACGGTGGTACGTCAGGATTTCGAGGCGAAGTACAAGAACAGCCGTAAGACACTCTCGGCAACGAACGTACAGTTGATGGTGGGTCCTGGCACGATTGCATATATCCAAAACTACGACAACCGCACGAAAACGGGCTACGGCTTCTCGCTTGACAAGTTTGAGAACAAGAAACTCGTGAGTCATATGACGGCTTCGACCATCCGCTATGACTCTATCAGCGAAACCCGCTATCACTGGAAGGCTCAGAACTACAAAATACGTAAGTTGAAAGGACTACGGGAAGAGATCACCTCAGGTAATGTCATCGATACGCTGATCCAGATGGAACCGATGGATCTCGTATTCTCAAAGGGACAGCAGGAGACACTCACATCGTCGGAACTGCGCCAGTATATCAGCAAGCAGACGGAGCGAGGATCGGGCAACGTGGTGCAGTACGAGGTGGAGTATCACAAGCGTATCGCCAATAGTTTCGCCTCATTCATTCTGACAATCATCGGTGCTAGTCTGTCGAGCCGGAAGCGTAAGGGCGGTATGGGGCTCTATCTGGGTATCGGACTGGCTCTCTCGTTCACTTATATTCTCTTGCAGACCGTGAGTGCTACCTTTGCCATCAATGCTGACACGCCACCGATGCTGGCTGCGTGGATTCCGAATATCATCTACGTTTTCATCGCCTATTTCTGTTATAGGCAAGCACCTAATTAGAAATGAAATTTGAAGAGACATATTTAAACGACAATATCCTCGATGCGCTGTACGACATGCACTTCGACGAGATGACGCCTATCCAGGAACGCTGTATACCAGAGATTCTCGATGGCTACGACGTGCTTGGCGTGGCGCAGACGGGAACTGGTAAGACGGCTGCCTATCTGCTGCCCATTCTCTCGATGCTTGATGACGGGGGCTATCCGAAGGATGCCATCAACTGTGTGGTGATGTCGCCTACACGCGAACTAGCCCAGCAGATCGATCAGGCCATGCAGGGCTTTGGCTACTATCTCGACGATGTGAGCAGTGTGGCCGTCTACGGCGGTAACGACGGTGGCCGCTACGACCAGGAACTTAAGGGCATGCGCCTTGGAGCCGATGTGCTCATAGCCACACCAGGCCGATTGCTCAGTCATCTGAAGGTGGGTAATCTTGACCTCTCGCGCTGTTCGTTCTTCGTGCTCGACGAGGCCGACCGTATGCTCGACATGGGCTTTATCGACGATATCATGAAGATTGTCAACGAACTGCCCAATGACTGTCAGCGCGTTATGTTCTCAGCCACGATGCCGCCGAAGATCCGTGAGTTGGCCGTCGCCCTACTCCACGACCCTGTGGAGATCAAGATTGCTGTATCCAAGCCAGCAGAAAAGATCAGACAGTCAGCCTATGTCTGCTACGATCCCCAGAAACTGAAGATCATTGACCATATCTTCAGACAGGGTGACCTGAAGCGCGTGATTATCTTCTCGGGCAAGAAAGAGAAGGTGAAAGAGATCACCCGTAACTTGAAGAAGATGAAGATTAACTGCGACCAGATGCACTCCGACCTCTCGCAACAGGAACGCGACGATGTGATGTATCGTTTCAAGGCAGGACAGACTGACGTGCTCGTGGCGACGGATATCGTGGCGCGTGGTATCGACATCGACGATATCCGTACGGTCATCAACTACGATGTTCCCCACGATGCGGAAGACTATGTGCACCGTATTGGTCGAACGGCCCGTGCCGATCGCGACGGTGAGGCCTTCACCTTCATCAGTGAGGCTGACATCTACCGTTTCCAACAGATCGAACATTTCCTGGGTAAGGAGGTGGAGAAGATTCCCCTGCCAGAAGGACTTGGTGAAGCACCTGAATATACGAAGCGTGAGAAGAAGCGCTCTAATACGCGTCGGCATGGTCGCTGGCACAGCAAGGGAAATGGCAAAAACAATCAAGCCAAGTCTCAGGGTGAAGGCAAAAAGAGACATCGCAACAGACATAAATCAAATCCTCAGCAATGATAACATTCCCCAATGCGAAGATCAATCTTGGACTCAACGTTGTAGAGAAGCGTCCTGACGGCTACCACAATCTGGAAACCGTGTTCTATCCCGTACCTATCACCGATGCACTCGAGGTCTTCCCGATGGATCAGTCGTTTCCTTCGCCTGTGGACTGTGATCTGAAGGTGACGAATATCAATATCGACGGCGACGAGCAGAAGAATCTGGTGGTGAAAGCCTATAACCTCTTGAAGCAGGACTTCCCCACCCTCTCGCGTACGCACGCACATTTATATAAAGGTATACCCACGCAGGCGGGTATGGGGGGCGGCTCCAGCGACTGTGGATTTATGATCACCCTCTTGAACCAGCAGTTTAAACTCGGACTCTCCGATCAACAGATGATCGACTATGCGGCTCGTCTGGGTGCCGACTGTGCGTTTTTCGTCTTAAATAAGCCCTGCTATGCGGAGGGTATTGGCGAGAAACTGCAACCCATCACTCTTGACCTGAAGGGCTGGTATCTGGCTGTGGTGCGTCCTGACATCCCCGTCTCAACAAAGGAAGCCTTTTCGCTGATTGTTCCCCAGCATCCAGAGAAGAACTGCCTGGATATCGTGAGGCAACCAGTGGAGACATGGCGCGATCAATTGACGAACGATTTCGAAAAGAGCGTGTTTGCCATTCATCCTGAGATTGGCGCTATCAAGGATCGACTTTATGACATGGGTGCCGTCTATGCAGCGATGTCAGGTAGTGGCAGCAGCCTGTTCGGTCTCTTCCGTCAGCCTGTCAGTCTCGATGCCTTCGATGCTCCTGGCACGTTCAAAGGCTGTTATCTCCTCTGATTTATTGGTGTTTGCAGATAAAGAATGGGCTCGCGATTCGCATCGAGAGCCCATAACAACACAAACACAAAATACGGTTCAATGAACCGCTAAGTATTACTGAATACCGTCCTCGCGCAGTTTCTTCTGCCACTTCCAGGCGCTCTTCAGCACTTCCTCTGTAGGTGTGTCAGCCTTCCAGCCCAACACCTTATTAGCCTTGTCGACATTACCCCACACCTGTTCGATATCTCCTTCGCGGCGCGGTGCATAGGTCCAGTTTACCTTCACGCCAGTAGCCTTTTCGAAGCCCTCGACAACCTCCAGCGTGGAGAGGCCCTTACCCGTTCCGATGTTGAACACCTCAACAGCATCTGTTTCAGGCTGATCGAGTACACGCTCCATCGCCTTCACATGGGCTTTGGCCAGATCTACTACATAGATATAGTCGCGGATACAGGTCTTGTCAGGTGTGTTATAGTCATTGCCGAAAATCTTCAACTGCTGACGGATACCGATAGCCGTCTGAGTGACGAACGGAATCAGGTTCATGGGCACGCCATTGGGCAGTTCACCGATGAGTGCCGTGGGATGTGCACCAATCGGGTTGAAGTATCTCAGGATGATGCTCTTGATGGGTGCACCTGAGTGGATGTAGTCCTGGATAATCTCCTCGTTGATCTGCTTGGTGTTGCCGTAGGGCGACATGGCCTTCTGGATCGGTGCATTCTCCGTCACAGGCAGATTCTCCTGTGAGGGCTGGCCATAGACGGTGCAACTTGAAGAGAAGATGATACCCTTTACGTCATACTTTGGCATCAGTTCCAGCAGATTGATCAGGCTTGTGAGGTTGTTGCGATAGTAGAGCAAAGGCTTCTCTACACTCTCGCCTACAGCCTTCGAAGCAGCGAAGTGGATAATTCCCTCAATTTTCGGATACTTCTTGAATACATTCTCCAGAGCCTCGAAGTCGCAGCAGTCTACTTTCTCGAAGGCCGGGCGGATACCCGTAATCTTCTCGATACCGTCAATCACGTTCGCATTTGAGTTCGAAAGGTTGTCGATAATTACAACTTCATAACCTGCTTCCTGCAGTTCTACGGTTGTATGGCTTCCGATAAAGCCAGTACCACCTGTTACCAAGATTGTCTGTTTCATTATACTAATTATTATTAGAATCTTTATTCTTTTGCAAAGTTACGAATTATTTTGGAAACAATCAAACTTTCTGCCTTTTTTCTTCCAAAAGAGAGCAAACGGAAGGAGTTGAAATGTAAAAAAGTGCTAAATATTGCACTTTTTGGGTGTAAATCGCAAAAAAAAATGAGATTTTCTTGCATGGTTCGAAAAATGTTCTTATCTTTGCAATGTGTTTTTCATAGTATTAGATTTAAGGTTAACAAAGTTTGGCTCGCAGCGGCGAGCCTTTTTTATTGTCTAATCGAGACCGAAAAGCAGTTTCAATCCCCCATCGACACCGGAGAAACCCATGAAGGCAAGGCTCAGTAGACCAGCGGAGAGCATCACGATGGCCATACCCTGCATACCCTTTGGAATCTTCACCAGTTCAAGTTGCTCACGCATGCCGGCGAAGACGGTCAGCGCCAGTCCGAAGCCGATAGCCGTAGAGAAGGCGTAGACCACCGACTGCAACAGGTTGTAGTCCTTCTGGATCACGAGGATGGCTACACCGAGCACGGCGCAGTTGGTCGTAATCAGCGGCAGGAAAATGCCAAGGGCCTGATAGAGTGCGGGTGAAACCTTCTTTAGTACGATCTCTACCATCTGTACCAGAGAGGCGATGACGAGGATGAAAGCTATCGTCTGCAGATACTGCAGGCCGAAAGCGTCAAGCACATATTTCTGAACGAGCCAGGTGACAATAGTGGCCAGCGTCAGCACGAAGGCTACTGCTGCCGACATACCCAGCGAGGTGTCTATCTTCTTGGATACACCAAGGAAAGGACAGATGCCGAGGAATTGTGACAACACGATGTTGTTCACGAAGATGGCGCTAATGAAAATCAGTATGTATTCCATAAATTATGCTTTCTTTAATTTGTTCACGATAGCAATCAGGAAGCCGAGGGTGATGAATGCACCCGGAGGCAGCACGAAGAGCAGAATGTTGTAGGTCTCTGGAATCAGCGTAAGACCGAAGACCGAGCCAGAACCCAGCAACTCACGGCAGATGCCAAGCAGCGTCAGGCCCAGTGTAAAGCCAAGACCGATACCGATACCGTCGAAGAGTGAATCCACGGGCGAGTTCTTGGCGGCAAAGGCCTCCGCACGTCCGAGGATGATACAGTTCACAACGATCAGCGGGATGAAGAGTCCCAGGGCCGCATCGATATCAGGCAGGAAAGCCTTGATCACCATCTGCAGAATCGTCACGAAAGCAGCGATCACCACGATAAACACGGGGATACGCACCTTGTCGGGTGTGACGCTCTTCAGACATGAGATCACGAAGTTGGTGCAGACGAGTACAGCCATCGTGGCCAGTCCCATCGACATACCATTTAGAGCAGAAGTGGTTGTGGCCAGCGTGGGACACATACCGAGCATCAGGACGAACGTGGGGTTCTCCTTGACGATGCCATTCTTTATGATTTGTAATGCATTCATAAACTTTTCACTTTTCACTATTCACTTTTCACTTTCCCCGTGGCACCAGTCTGAGCATCGACAGGTGTTGCCTTGTAAGCATTATAAGCATTGTTCACAGCGAGCAGGAAGGCACGACTGGTAATCGTAGAGGCCGTGATGGCATCCACCTGTCCACCGTCCTTCGAAACGGTCAGGGGCTCCTTCGGATCCTTGCCGATGATATCGCCCTTCTCCCCTTTCTGGAACCATTTGTCTGCCTTGGCACCGAGACCCGGTGTTTCTGCATGCTCCAGCAGGGTGTAGCCGAGGATCTTGCCCTCGGTGTCAAAGCCCACGAGCACTTTCAGGTCGCCGCCGAAGCCGCCGGTCGTGGATTCTACGGCAGCACCGAGGTCCTTGCCCTGAGCGTCCTGGGTTTGGTAGATGATATAGGTAAATTCCTTACCCTTGATATCCTGCTTGACGGTGTCTGTCTTGGCGACATTGAGGTCGCTGACACACATCACGCTCTTGATACCGTCGGCCAGTGCCTTGGCCTTCTGGTCGTTGATAGGACCTTCCGTCAGGTGATTCACATAAGCCAGGATACCACCCATGATGACTGCTACTCCCGTGAGCACCAGCACCATATTCAGTAATGATGATTCAAGCTTCTTCATTTTGCAACCTCCCCGAATCGTTTTGGTTTCACATAATTATTAATAAGAGGTGTGAAGGCGTTCATGATCAAAATGGCGAACGACATACCCTCGGGATAAGCACCCCAGTTACGGATGACAACAGTCAGGAAGCCGATGGCGACACCATAGATCAACTGGCCCTTCGGCGTCATTGGGCTCGTCACGTAGTCAGTAGCCATGAAGATGGCACCCAACATCAGACCTCCGGAGAAAATAACGCTAATAGGATCGGCATAGATGGGGTTTGCCAGATGGAGCAGTCCTGCGAAGACGAACACCGTGCAGATGATCGACACGGGAATGTGCCAGGTGATGATCTTCTTCCACAGCATGTAGCAGAGGCCGATCAATAGAGCCACAGCACAAATCTCACCCATTGCTCCGGCACCGTCGGGATGATTACCGATGAAGAGACTCAGCGAGTCGGGCAACTGGTCAAGTACACTGGCATCACCGCTCTTGATGGCATACTTCATGATCGAAAGCGGTGTGGCGCCCGTCTCAGCATCCAGATAACTGCCGAGTTGTCCGACCTTCGGCCAAGTGGTCATCTGGGCGGGGAAGGCTACCAGCAAGGCGGCACGACCTACGAGCGCAGGATTAAAGAGGTTATTACCCAGACCTCCGAACGGCATCTTGGCAAAACCGATGGCGAAGAGCGCACCCAGGATGATGATCCAGATGGGGAGGTTCGATGGCAGGTTGAAGGCCAGGAGCAGACCTGTCAGGATGGCTGAGCCGTCACAGATGGTGTTCCGCTCCTGCTTCATGATATATTTGCTGATTGCCCACTCAAAGCAGACGCAGGCTGCCACACTCGTGGCCGTGACTATCACGGAGCCGAGGCCGAAGAAGTAGAACGACACGAGCAGCGCAGGCATCAGGGCGATAATCACCCCGTACATGTTGCGCTCAACGGTATCCGTTCCGTGGGCGTGTGGCGATAATGATACAATTAACTTTCCCATTGTATTTTTACCTTTTTACTATTTTACCTTTTTATTTTTTAGCAGCACGGCTGCGGATGATTCCCATGACTGTACTCTTACCCTGTCGGATATTATCGAGTAGCGGACGATGAGCCGGACAGGTGAACTGGCACGAGCCGCACTCGATACAACTGACGATATCCTCACGCTCGGCACGCTCCCAGTTCTTCACCTCGGAGATCTTGGCGAGCAGGTAAGGCTCCAAACCCATCGGGCAAGCACCTACGCACTTCGCACAGCGGATACAGGGCTGAGGCTCCTTGCGACGGGCTTCGTCGTCGGAGATAATCGTCACGGAGTTGGTTCCCTTGCAGATGGGCACTTCCGTTGAGGTCAGCGCCTTACCCATCATCGGGCCACCGGCCAGCAATTTGTTGTCTCCTTCAGGCATACCGCCGCAGGCATCTATCAAATTCTGCATCGGCGTACCCATACGAACGAGGAAGTTGCTGGGCTTCTGGAGTCGCTTGCCAGTAACCGTCGTATAACGTTCGAAGAGTGGCTTGTTCTTCATAACTGCCTCATAGACAGCGTAGGCAGTACCCACATTCTGAACAATTGCTCCAACATTGACGGGGATGGCGGGAGGTGCTGGCACCTGACGATTGATCACGGCATCCACGAGTTGTTTCTCACCACCCTGCGGATAGCGCTGCTTCAGAGGAACAACCTCTACTGTATAAGGAGAACCTCCGAACTTCTCGGCGCATTTCTTCGTCAGCAGTTCAATGGCGGGCATCTTGTTGGTCTCAATACCAATATAGCCTTTGGTCACCTTGGCACCTTTCATCAACAGTTCCAGACCGACGAGGATTTCATCAGGATGCTCCATCATCAGCCGGAAGTCGGCCGTGATATAGGGTTCACACTCTACGGCGTTGATGATTACGCACTCAGCCTTGGCGGTCGGCGGAGGTGTCAGTTTGATGAAAGTGGGGAAACATGCACCGCCCATACCTACGACACCAGCCGTCTTTATGCGGTTCACGATCTCCTCGGGTGTCAGTTCCGAATGAGCCTCTACCGTCTCGAGTTTATCTGAGCGATCAATGGATTCTTCCCACTCGTCACCTTCCACATTGATGATGATGACAGGCTTGCGATAGCCTGTAGCGTCGATGGCCGTGTCGATCTTGAAGACTGTACCGCTGACGGATGAATAGATCGGAGCCGACACGAAGCCACCAGCCTCTGCAATCAGCGTACCCACCTTCACCTTGTCGCCTTTCTGTACGACGGGCTTGGCAGGGGCACCGATATGCTGGCTCAAGGGGAAGATAGCCTGCTTGGGCAGGGCTGCCACCTGTGTGACGGCATCATTGGAAAGTTTATTCTCTTCTGGGTGTACACCACCTATACGGAATGTCTTGATATTCATGCTTTGGCCTCCTCTTTCTTTTCTGGTTCAACATTGGCCTTTGGAGCGGCGGGCTCTTTGGGCTTTGGCACAGGTGGCGGTGTCGGGAAGTTCACGTCGATGATCGCATGTTTCGGACATACTGTCACGCACTTACGACAGAGACGGCACTTCGTGTGGTCGATGTAAGCGAGATTGTTCTCCACGGTGATGGCACCGAAGTTACACTCCTTCTCACACTTGCCACAGCCAATACAACTGACGGCACAAGCCTTCATCGCAACGGCTCCCTTATCCTTATTGACGCAAGAGACGAACACTCTCCTACTCTTCGGGCCTTTCTTACGGAGTTCGATGATGTTGCGCGGACAAGCCTTCACACAGGCACCGCAAGAGGTGCACTTCTCATCATTAACCTCAGGGATACCCGTCTCAGGATTGACATGGATAGCGTCGAACTGACAGGCTGCCTCACAGTCCCCACAGCCTAAGCAGCCAAAGCCGCAGGCCGTCTCACCAGCACCACAGGCATGCATGGCAGCGCAGGTGCGCAGACCTGCATACTCGGCAATCTTCGGACGGTGCTCACAGGTACCGTTACATCTCACTACGGCTACCATCGGCTCGGTATTGGCGATGGCCATACCCAGCAGATCAGCCACCTTTCCCATCGTCTCAGCGCCGCCAACAGGACATAGGAGTCCGTCGAGGCTTCCTGCATCAGCACCCTTGACGAGTGCATCAGCCATACCGCTGCAACCAGGGAATCCACATCCGCCGCAATTGGCACCAGGCAGTACATCACTTACCTGAGCAATGCGCGGATCCTCGTACACAGCAAATTTCTTGGACGCGGCAAACAGCACGACAGCGGCTATCAGACCGATGGCTCCCAAGACGATTACTGCAATCAAGATGAAATTCATAATGCTTTGATATTGTTTTAGTTGTTAAATGTTTATTCAATGTAAAATGAAAGTCTCTGCCGAATCTTGTTCCGGAACAGATAGAGCACTCCATAGTATGGAACCAGGGACAGTAAGGCGGCGATGGCTGCCCAGCCTTCCTCAGAAGTGAGGCGAAGGGCTGTGATCAGGACGGAGACCAGCAGCAGGAAGGGAATGCCGAATCCCAGCAGCAAGGCCCTGTTGGCTACGTCCCGCGAGGCACATACCACCACAGGGTCGCCCACCTTCATGCCCGATGTATCAGACACATTCAGCACGTCGACAATCTTCTCCTTCGATTCAGAGGCATTACAATGGCCGGCCACTTTGCACGCGGCACAGGCAGAAGTCTGAAGAATGCGCACCTTTACACAATCTTCAGCAATTGATTCGATAATACCAGAATGACTTATTTTAGTATGCACTCTGCAAAGTTACGATAATCTTGCGAATAAACAAGCAAAAAAGCGCATTTTTTCTCAAAAATAATCGTAATCGTTTGCGATTCCGAAAGATTTTTTATACTTTTGTCGCGATTTAAGCATTTTAAGGAATGAAGACCAGCGAACAAACCCTACAACAACTCGATCGTGCCATCCGTAAGATAGCCGAGAAATTCCCCACGACGGAAGAGGCTACCCTGATGACGGATATTCATATCCGCGTGACGCAGGAAACGGGTGAACTGACGGTTTTTAATGACGACGATGAGGAAATCACCCGTTGTATTGTTGAACAGTGGATTAATAATGCCGACGACAATTTCTACGAGCAGATTACGCCCGTTCTCAGACAATGCATCGAGAAAAACAAGGCGCTCGTTGAGGGAATGTCAATCCTGAAGCCCTTCTCCCTCGTACTGGAGAACGACGACAGGGAGACCGTCGCAGAACTCTATCTGGTGGACGACGAACTGGTGATCATCGACCCTGACCTGATGGAGGGACTGGATGAAGACCTGGATTCCTTCCTGGACAAACTGCTTAAAGACTGACGCTACTCCGTGTTGCTCTCCCGCAGCATGAACTTCCGCGCGGCATCGATGTAGTACACCTCTTCTGCCTGAGTCGTGTTCCGCGTCCTGGAATAGTCGATTAGGTGTATCTCGAAGTCGCTGGTAATCGAGAAATATTGTATAAACTCCTCGGGGTCTATATCGTCTTCCTTGTCCTCTATGGCATAGAGACAGAGTTTGTCAATGGGGACGTAGTCATTGTCAAGAGAATAGAGCCATAGCGAATAGAGCCCGCTCGACTCTTCGACAGCCAGAATCATCAGTTTGGCACCGATACTCTCCGGCAGGCTGACGGCCTTGGGATGCTCCCCGCCCTGCAGGTCCATATACGACAGGATCTCGGGCGGCACTTCCTGATAACCTGGCAGGAAGTTCACGTAGTCCTCCGAATAACTCACCGGAAGCGTCTGCATCGTGAGACTGTCGAAAAACGCCCTGAAGGGATTGTCGGAACTCGCCAGGTCTATGCCCTGCAACTTCAGGCGCTCCTTGATCTCCAGAGCCTTCACGCTGTCAAGTTTATGGGCCAGTTCCTCCGGCGACATCCGCTTGTTACCTCCACACGACATCATCAATGCCGCCAGGAACAGAAACAGGAAAACTGTAAAATGCTTCATAGCCGCAGATTATAGTTTGATTTTCTTCTTCACCACCTTGCTCTCATTCTGCATTCGGTCGAGGGCCGTCACGGCATACACCCATTTCTCGGTACCGCGCTGATAAGGGAGTTTGACGAACGGCTGATTGGTGATGGCGTAGATCTTTGAGGGATCATCGGTATTGACTGTCTCACCCGGTGCAAAGCGGTAGACGACGTATTTCACCACCTCGTCGCCCCAGTTCTTGCTCTTCGGAGCCGTCCAGAACAGCACGTAGTCCTCACCCATCCACATGGGCTTCAGTTTCTTCACTTTCTGCGGAGCCTTCCCGTCGATGAAAGTCATCTCGGGCTGCAGGGCGGGATACTTCCAGTAGACATTCCGCAGGCTGGTACCGTAGTTGCCCACATTGTCCACGGCTGCCTTTGCATACCACAGCACGGAGCCTTTCACGTTCGGCAACTGATGATGGAGCGCCATCTTGGCAGGCAACTGGTGGCTCTGGGGATTCCTGAGGTCGGCGTGCTTCACGGTACGCTCCACATCCTCGCCGATCACCAGCGGACGGGCACCGGCATACTGGTTCCACCACTTGATGAGTGTCTCGTAGTCGGCTGCCTTGTTACCGATTTCCCAGTAGATCTGAGGCACGCAGTAGTCCAGCCAGCCGTTGTTCACCCAGAGCAGCACGTCGGCATACAAGTCATCGTAGTTCTGCAGGCCGTTGGTATTGCTTCCCACAGGCGAACTCTTCTTATTGCGATAGATGCCGAAGGGCGAGATGCCCACCTTCACCCAAGGCTTTGTCTCGTGGACGGTCTTATAGAACTGTTCGATAAACAGGTTCACGTTATAGCGCCGCCAGTCCTGCTGGTTCTTGATACCGTTGGGATGGTCGTAGAACAGTTCGTCGTCGGGAATGCTCTCCCCCTTCACGGGATAGGGATAGAAATAGTCGTCCATGTGGATGCCGTCGACATCATAACGGCTCACGATGTCCTTGGCCACCTCGCAGATATAGTCGCGGTTCTCGGGGATACCGGGATTCAGGATGAACTGGCCGTCGTAGGAGAAGCAACTCGACGGCTTCCTCACGGCGATGTGGTTCCTGGCCAACTGACGGGTGGTCTTGGTCTTGGCCCGGTAGGGATTGATCCAGGCGTGCAGTTCCATCCCCCGTTTATGACATTCGGTGATCATCCATGCGAGGGGATCCCAGTATGGCGATGGAGCCACACCCTGTGTCCCTGTCAGGAAACGGCTCCAGGGTTCCAGTTTGCTCTCGTAGAGGGCATCGCACTCAGGACGCACCTGAAAGATAATCACGTTCACGCCATCCTTCATCAACTCGTCCAACTGATAGGTCAGCGTCTGTTGCATCTTCTGCGTACCCATTCCCTGGAACTGGCCGTTGACACATTGGATCCAGGCACCACGGAACTCGCGTTTCATCTGCGCTGAGGCAGAGAGTGCCGTCATCCACATTCCCGCGATGAGCAGGACTAAAATCTTTCTCATATCTTCTTGTATCATTCGAATAAGTTCAACTTGTTTTTCCTGGCCGCTTCGAGCGACTGCAATTCTTCCTGTTCCTGCTGATAGGCTTCGCGCAGATGCCGGTATTTCTCCGTCAGTTCCTGCTCCACCTGCAGTTCGTCATTCATCAATCTGGCTGCCACGAGGGCATTCTGCGAGGCATCCTTCAGCCATACCACGGGCCCTGAGTACACGGGTGCAATCTTCAGGGCCACATGCAGTTCGCTGGTCGTCGCACCTCCGATCATGATGGGGATGTTCATACCCTCGCGCTGCAATTCCTTCGCCACATTCACCATCTCTTCCAGACTGGGGGTGATCAGTCCGCTCAGCCCGATCATGTCGACCTTTTCCTCCTTGGCCTTCCGCACGATCTGCTCTGCAGGCACCATCACGCCCATGTCGATGATCTCGTAGTTGTTGCAGGCCATCACCACGCCGACGATGTTCTTGCCGATGTCGTGAACGTCACCCTTTACCGTAGCCAGCAGTACCTTTCCGGCACTTTTGCTCCCTTCGGTCTTCTCGGCCTCGATAGAGGGCTGCAGAATCTCCACGGCCTGCTTCATCGTACGGGCAGTCTTCACCACCTGCGGCAGGAACATCTTGCCCTCGCCGAACAACTGTCCGACGGTATTCATACCCGCCATCAGGGGACCTTCGATGATATTGACCGCATGGGGATATTTCGTCAGGGCCTCCTTCAGGTCATCCTCCAGATGGTCGCCTATGCCCTTGACAAGGGCCTGCGACAGGCGCTCCTCCACAGGGACAGACAACCTGGATTCTCCCGGCTCTCCATGATCTTCAGGATCTTTGGGCTTTCCCGGTTCCCCGGCCTGCTTCAGCAGTTCGTCTGCGAGGTCGGTAAGCCGCTCGGCAGCATCCTTCCTGCGGTTCAGAATCACGTCTTCGATAATCTCGAGTTGCTCTTGAGGTATATCTGCGTATGTAACTTTGGTAGAGGGATTTACGATACCGAAGTCCATGCCTTTCTGAATGGCGTGATAGAGGAATACGGCATGCATCGCCTCCCGGATGTAATTGTTGCCTCGGAACGAGAAACTCAGGTTACTCACGCCGCCGCTGATATGGGCTCCTGGCAGGTGCTCTCGTATCCAGCCCGTGGCCCGGATGAAGTCGGCGGCATAACTGTCGTGTTCCTCCATGCCCGTGGCTACGGCGAGCACGTTGGGGTCAAAGATGATGTCCAGCGGATTCATCCCCACCTGCTCCGTCAACAGGCGATAGGCCCGTTCCGCTATCTCTATGCGTCGCTCATAACTGGTGGCCTGGCCTTGCTCGTCGAAGCACATCACCACCACGGCGGCACCGTAGCGCTTCACGTCACGGGCATGTGACAGGAACACCTCTTCGCCTTCCTTCAGCGAGATGGAGTTCACGATACTCTTGCCCTGGACGCACTTCAGCCCTGCCTTGATCACTTCCCAGTCTGACGAGTCGATCATCACGGGCACTCGGGCGATATCCGGCTCTGCGGCGATCATGTTCAGGAAATTCACCATCTCCGCCTTGGCGTCGAGCAGGCCGTCGTCCATGTTGATGTCGATCACGAGGGCGCCGTCGGCCACCTGCTTGCGGGCGATGCCGATGGCCTCTTCATAGTTCTTTTCCTTGATCAGACGGAGAAACTTGCGCGAGCCTGCCACGTTGCAGCGCTCACCCACGTTGACGAACTGCACCTCTGGCGTTACCGACAGCAGTTCCAGTCCCGAGAGCCACATGCTCTGCGGCTTCTCCACGGGCTGATGGGGCTGCTTGCCCTTCACCAGAGGCTGATAGGCGGCAATGAAGGTCTCATCGGTACCGCAGCAGCCGCCGACGATGTTCACGAGCCCCTCGTCCACGAGTTCTCCCACCTTCGGGGCCATCGTCTCTGCGGTCTCGTCGTAAAGTCCCATCGAGTTCGGCAGTCCCGCATTCGGGTAGGCACTAATATAATAAGGTGCATGCTGGGCCAGTTCCCGGAGGAAGGGTTTCATCTGGGTGGCACCGAACGAACAGTTCAGGCCGACGGAGAAGATGGGGTACGACTGCACGCTGGCGAGGAAGGCTTCGAGCGTCTGTCCGCTCAGCGTCCGTCCTGCCAGGTCGCTCACCGTGACGGAGAGCATGATGGGCAGTTCCACTTCCCGCTCCTGCATCACCTGCATGGCGGCATCAATGGCCACCTTCGCGTTCAGCGTGTCGAAGATGGTCTCTATCAGCAGGGCATCCACCCCACCCTCTATCAGCGCGCCCGCCTGTTCCTTATAGGCATCGAGCAGTTCGTCGTAGGTCATCTCCCTGGCGGCGGGATTGCTCACGTCGGGCGACATCGAGCACGTCTTGTTCGTGGGGCCGATACTGCCTGCCACGAATCTCGGCTTCCTGGGGGTCGAGTATCCGTCGGCCGCCTTCCTTGCCAGCCGGGCACCTGCCAGGGCCATCTCCCCGGCCACAGCCTCCAGGTGATAGTCGGCCTGCGAGATGCGCTGGCTGCTGAAGGTGTTGGTGGCGATGATGTCGGCACCAGCCTCCAGGTATTTGCGATGGATGTCCTCGATCACGTCGGGGCGTGTCAGCGAGAGCACGTCGTTGTTGCCCTTCAACTGTCCCGGAATATCCAAGAAACGGTCTCCCCGGAAGTCTTCTTCGGAAAGGCCGTACGTCTGTATCTTCGTTCCCATCGCCCCGTCGAGGATGAGAATCCGTTCTCTGATGATGTCGTTAAGTCTTCTCACTTTTCACTATTCACTTTTCACTTCTTCACTTCTAATAGTGTTTGATTGCTCTGTCCATTTCGCGGCGGTCCTCTTTCTCCTTCAGCGTCTGCCGCTTGTCGAACTCCTTCTTACCCTTGCAGAGGGCGATGTCCATCTTGGCGCGCCCCTTGTCGTCGATGAACACCAGCAGGGGCACGATGGTGTAGCCAGTCTGCTTGGTGGCACTGGCCAGCGCCCTGATCTCCCGCTTCGTCAGCAGCAGTTTGCGGTCGCGCTTCATCTCGTGGTTGTTGTACGAGCCGTAGAAATAGGGGCTCACGCTCATGCCCTTCACCCAGAGTTCTCCGTTGATGATGGTGCAGTAGGTGTCCACCAGACTGGCCTTGCCGAGCCGGATGCTCTTGATCTCCGTACCCGTCAGCACGATGCCTGCCGTGTAGGTCTCGATGAAGAAGTACTCGAACGAGGCCTTCTTGTTCTTGATCTGTATAGGACTCTTCTTCCTAAGTTGTTCTTGTTCCTTGTTCATTTGATAATCGCGAATTGCTCGATATGATCGTCGACGTAGTGGGCGATGTCCTCCACCCATTCCTCCTCGTGCTCCACGAACTGGTCGTCGAGGTTGTCGAAGTCGGGGAACTGCTCGAAGAGCGCCATGAACTCCTCGTCCGAGAGGTCTTTCTCGATTTCCTCCCGATGCTTGAGCCACAGCGTGTGGGCGTCGTAGATCAGTTTCGATGGTGCCCGCATGTCCCAGAGGCGCAGCACCTTGGCCAGCGGATTCTTGAAGATGTAGGGGCCGTAGCCGTTGTAGATCAACTGTACGAAACCGCCGTCCATCACCTCCTTGTGCAAGGTGTCCCATGCCAGCAGGGTCAACTGGTCGGTATTCAGTTCGCCCATGTTCTCTGCCGTCAGTTGTCCGCCGATGGCGTCGTAGATGGCTTTCACAAACACCTGCAGGAATTCGTCCATGCCCTCCAGGGCTGCCTGCTGCAGGTCAGCATCCTTCACTATGACCTCTTTCATATCACTCTTCACTTTTCACTCTTCACTTCTCACTCCAACTCATACGCTCCCGTCGGCACCGTCCGCTTCAGCACCTCCAGTTCCATATCCTTGCCCGGGATGATGCCGTAACTCTTCAGGATGGTCTCCACCGTCTTGCGGGCCAGTTCCGGGTGGTTGTTCTCCTCGCTCAGGTGGCAGAGCCACACGTGGCGCAGACTCTCCGACATGTTCTCGGCCAGGGCCTTGCCGCAGTCCTCGTTCGAGAGGTGACCGCTGCTGCTGAGGATGCGCTTCTTCAGATACTCGGGGTAAGGCCCGCTCTTCAGCATCTCCACGTCGTGGTTGGCCTCAATCACCAGGTAGTTGGCGCGGGCGATACGCTCCTTCATCTCGTCGGTGACGGAACCCGCGTCGGTGATGATCACGAAGGTGACGCCCCCGGCCTGAATCTCGTAGCCCACGTTCTCGCTGGCGTCGTGGGGAACGGCAAAGGGCAGGACGCTGAAGTCGCCCAACTGTATGGGCCGGCCAATCTCGAGGTTCTTCTTCATCTCGTCGGCCACCTTCCGCGTGATGCAGTAGTTGTGGTCGATGCCGTTGTGAACCAGTGGCGTCGCATAGACGGGCACCTTGTATTCATAACTGAACGACCCCACCGACTTGATGTGGTCGGCATGGTCGTGGGTAATCAGCAGGCGGCGCACGCTGTTCAACTGCACACCGTAGTCCCTACAATGCTTCTTCAGGCTGCGGATGCCTACGCCGATATCTATCATAAGTGCGTCGGTCGCGGTGGCGAGATAGTAACAATTACCACTACTGCCGCTACCGAACGATATAAATTTGAGCATGTTGTTTCTTCAATTTTCGTGCAAAGGTACGAAAAAGAAGTGATAAGTGAAAAGTGATGAGTGAAAAGTTGCGTTGCCTTGTCTTTTTTTAACTCTTTTAGAAGGGCATGCCCACGGCGAAGTGGAAGGCGAGGTCTCTGCCCAGGTCGGGATGTATCAGCGGATAGTGGGCTTCCTCCTCCGTCTGGTAGGCGGGGTTGATGGCCTTCATGCCGAGATCGAAGCGCAGGATGAAGTATTCGAAGTTCAGGCGCAGGCCGAGACCGTAACTGACGGCCAGATCCTTCACGATGCCTGCCCACTTGAACTGTCCGCCGGGCTGCTCGTCGTAGGAACGTAGTGTCCAGATATTTCCTGCGTCGGCGAAGAGTGCGCCGTAGAACTTCCAGAACAGGTGCGTGCGGTATTCCAGGTTCAGGTCGAGTTTCATGTCGCCCGTCTGCGTGATGAAGTTGATGCGGCCGTCCTTGTCCTTGTAGCGGCCCGGCCCCAGGCTTCTCACGCTCCAGCCTCTCACGCTGTTGGCTCCTCCCGAGAAGTAGCGCTTCTCGAAGGGCAGCACCTTGCTGTTGCCGTAGGGATAGGCGATGCCGAGGCCGAAGTGGAACACCAGTTGGTCGCTCTCTCCTCCCAACAGGTCGCGCGTGAAGTCGAAGTCGGCCTTCACGTACTGGGCGTAGGCGATGTCAAAGATTTTGTACTGTCCCATCTCGTTCCGCTGGCCACCGAACACGCTGGAGCCCAGGTGCAGCAGGTTGCCTGCCGTCTCGAGGTTGCTCTTCAGCGCCAGCCTGCCGTTGTTGTAGGTGTAGCCGAAGCCCATCTTCATGATGAAGAGGTCCTCGTAGTTGTAGCGCAGGATGACGTTCGAGTTCGACGTGTTGTCCAGGTACTCCCGCTTGAAGGTCTCGCTGATCCAGGGCATGAACACGTAGTTCAGGTCCACCAGGTCCACGCGGTAGGTGTCGTGGTGGTTGCGCGGACTCCACTTGTAGCGCCAGCCTGCTGAGAGCACGCGGCGGTGGAATTCCGGACGGTTCTGCGAGTTGAACTGCACCGACACCTCGCTGGTGGCCGTACTCCTGCGCCGGGCGTCGGCTGACAGGAAGGGCATGATGAACCGAGGGAAGGTCAGTCGGCTATCCACGTTGTATTCGAAGAAGTCCTGATTCTTGTAGCCCTCCAGGCCGCGGATGGCCTCGTAGGCGCCGCGCACCTGCACGCTGAACGTCTCCGAGCCCCTGAACAGGTTGCGGTTCTGGTAGGTCAGCGAGACGGCCGCGCCGAAGTCGCCTGCCGTATTCGTGCCCTCGGGCTGGAAACTGATGGTCGAGGGCTTGTTGGTCTGGACGGTGATCCTGGTGTCGAGCAGCGTCGAGTCGGCCACGGGCTCGAAACTGATGTTTGTGTATCTCACGGCCCCCAGCCTACCGAAGTGGTTGTAGGTGTTCTGCAGCGCCGTCGCCGAATAGGGCGCGCCCTCCTTCAGGAAGGTATTTTCGCGCAGGACCTTCTCCCGCAGGTGGATGACGCTGTCGTCGGGTGCGCCGCTCTCATACGTGATGTGCCTGATCCCGTAGCGGCTGTGGAGCGTGTCGCGGGCCTCGCTGTCGCTGCGGTAGGGATGCAGGGTCATCGTCAGCCCCACCTGCCGGTTGGCCTCGTCCTTGCGGGCGCGGTAGTTGATGAACTCCTTGTGGAAGCGGAAGTAGCCCAGGTCCTGCAGGTAGCGCGTGATCTGCGTGCGCTCGGTGTTCAGCGCGTCGGTACTGAACTGCATGCCCTCGGTCAGCACGCTACGGCGCTGTTTGAGCAACCCCGCGATGACGGAGTCGCGGATGTCGGTCTCCAGTCCGTGGATCTTGTAGGCGTCGCCCGGCTCCAGCAGGTAGATGGCGTCCACCTTCTTCTTCTTCCTGTCCAGATAGAGCGTCACCTCGGCGTCGAGATAGCCCTTGTTCTGGAGGGCCAGCCTCAGGTCTTCGCAGGTCTGCCGGGCCAGCAGCGAGTCGTATCTGACGGGCTCCTCGCCCATCGCCCGCAGCGTGCGTCCCACCCACGAACTGTCCCGTCCGCCCATCGCGAACACGCCCAGCGGAACCCTCACGGCGCTGAACCAGCGCGTGTTGGTCTTCTGGCGCACGTACGACTTCATCTGTACGGGGACGATGTCCTTGTATTTCCCGTCGGTCAGCACCCGAACCCTGTTCAGCATGTACGTGTCCTCCGGCAGATGGCGCGAGGCAGAGCAGGCACACAGCAATAGTGCACCCGTCAGAATTCCGCAAAAATGGCTCACTCGCGACCTGTTCATCCGCTTTGATTCGTTTCTGTGGTGCAAAATTACAAAATTCTCTTAATTCCTCATTCTTAATTCTTAATTAATTTGTAACTTTGTCGCGGAATTAACGACTTTTTGGATAATGATCAGCAAAAACCAGATAAAATTCATCCGCCAACTGGAGCAGAAGAAGTACCGTCGGCGCGAGGGGCTCTTCGTGGCCGAGGGTACGAAGGTGGTGGGCGACCTGCTCGCCGTCTGTCAGCCCCGTGCGCTCTTAGCCACCCGCCCCTGGCTGGACTCCCACCCCGCCCTCGCACAGGCCTCCTTCGATGTCACCGAGGTCAGCGACGACGAACTCCGCCGCGTCAGTTTCCAGCAGCATCCCCAGCAGGTGCTCGCCCTCTTCCCCCTGCCTGAAGGCGGCAGGCCCGAAGTGGGGAGCAACGAGTTGGCGCTGGCCCTCGATGGCGTGCAGGATCCCGGCAACCTCGGCACCATCATCCGCATCGCCGACTGGTTCGGCATCGCCACCATCGTCTGCAGCGAGGATACGGCCGACGCCTGGAATCCCAAGGTCGTACAGGCCACGATGGGCAGCATCGCCCGCGTGAACATGATCTATACTGATCTGCCGGCCTGGCTCGATGCGCTGCCCGCCGACTTCCCCGTCTACGGCACCCTTCTCGACGGCGAGGACATCTACCGGCAGCCGTTATCCCAGCACGGTCTCATCGTGATGGGCAACGAGGGCAACGGCATCTCCGAGGCCGTGCGCCGTCGCGTCAGCCACCGTCTGCTCATCCCCGACTTCCACCAGGGCGATACCGCCGACAGCCTGAACGTGGCCATCGCCACCGCCATCACCTGCTCCGAATTCCGTCGCCGCAGGTAAGCAGCAAGACTTTTCTGATTTCTATGTCCTCACGCCCACGATGAAGTGAGGCTCGTAGCCCAGATAGACCAACTGGCCATCCACCCTGACGTCTACCTCCTTCACCTGATAGTCCTTGTTATAGAGCCGCATCGTGGCTGCCACGTCGTTGAAGTCGCGGCGCTGTTTGAACGAGTTCGTCAGGATCATCCTCACGGGACAGGTCTTGCAGGCGATGCCCGTACCGCAGAGTCCCGAGTCGCAGCCCGTCTCGCAGTGCAGCACGTTGCCCAGCACGTTCGGCTGTCCGTCGTCCATCTCCCAGTTCAGTTCGTAGAAGTTCGTCTCCAACACGCGGAAATCCTTGTTTATCAGGAAATTGTACCTATCCTTGTCGCCGTGCACGGTTGCTTTCGCCGCCTCATAGTCACGCCTGTGCTTCATCCAGTTCCGCAACTGCGGCCACAGCACGAGCACCAGCCCCAACACCAGCAAAACGCCAATCGCCACTCCAAGGTATATCATAGTCATCAATGTGATTTTCCGACTGCAAAGATACTATTTTATTCCTTTCCCTCCAAATATTTTGCGAAGAATTTCATCAAAAAGCGTCCGTCGCCGCCATTATCTGCTGACTCCAGAGTCTGCACGTGTTGTTCCCAGGAGTCTGCACGTGTCGCGTCGTATCTCATTGATATTCTGCTTTTTAGATGAATTAATAATGGCCGAGCGTTACAGATTACAGTTGTTACAGTTTATTTCGAGGGGGTGTTACTTTCTTATATATATTATATAACTATTTATATATCAATAAGTTATAAGTATAATTAAGAGATTTGCACCCCTCATTTTTTAATTGTAACAACTGTAACTGTAACGCACCCTTATTTACAAATAGATTGTATTGCATTATTGCATTGCATTCGGTTTCTTGCGTCCTCGCGTTCATATTTAATTATAATAAGGGGCCTACTGGTTGTAGGCTTTCTCGCCGATGGTCTCCTGGGAGCCGATGGTCATCTGGCGGAGGTCGTAGTAGGAACCGTTGTAGATGTTGAAGTCGACGTTGCCCTTGATGCCGGGCAGACGGCCGACGTCGGTGTGCTGCCAGAACTTCCACTTGCCCTTGTATTCGAGTGAATCCACATAATAATGGGCGATCCAGTAGGGGTACTGGTCGAAGATGGAGTCGTTGAGGTAGCGCGTCTTGAACTTAAAATAGGTGTAGATGATGGGCTTCACCTGATAGTGCTTCTCCACGAGATCAAGCCACTGGAGCACGGAGGTCTTGAACTCCTCGTCGGTCTGCTCCTTGGGCTTGTGCTCCACATCGAGCACCGGGGGCAGGTCGCCGTTCTCCAGTTTCACGGTGCTGATGAAGTGCCAGGCCTGCTGTTCGGCCGGTGTGTGCACGCTGTAGAAGTGATAGGCGCCGCGGGTGAAGCCGTTCTCACGGGCCTGATAGAAGTTGTCGCGGAAGTTTTCGTCGGTCTGGGTGGCACCTTCCGTGGCCTTGATCATGACGAAGCGGATGGGGCACTTGTTGATGGAGCCGTTGTCCTTGAGTTCGCCCCAGTCGATGCGCCCCTGGTGGTGGGAGATGTCGATGCCGTGGATCTCGTAGCCTTCGGGGTAGTTGACCGTGCCGTAGAGGGCCCGCCAGCGGAATCCGAAGGG
>JAFUAK010000026.1 GCA_017460765.1 Prevotella sp.
ATTGTCTTTATCGTACTTTTAGTATTTTACTTTTGGTGTGATACCATTTGTGCGATGCAAAGATACAACAAACAACTGAAACAAACAAATATTTTGGGCGAAATCTTCCTTTTGGGGTAGATTTCGCCCGTTATACTATTCGGTCTTGATGCTTTCGACGGGATTGGTTCTGACGGCCTTGATGATCTGGAGGCCGACGGAAAGGACGGCGACCAGCAGGGCGAAGGCACAGGTGGCGATGAAGATCCAAGGGCTGAGCGCGATGCGATAACTAAAGTTGGTGAGCCAGTCGCGCATGATGTACCACGAGAGCGGCACGGCGATGACGAACGACAGCAGCAAAGGCGAACAGAAGATGCGCAGCATCAGCACCATCACCTCGCCTGATGTCGAACCCATAATCTTGCGGATGCCTATCTCCTTCTGGCGCTGACGGATGAAGAAGAGCGACATGCCGACGTAACCCATCACGGAGATGATGACGGCAATGATGGTGAAGAGCGTGATAATCTTCAGCGTATTCTCTTGGTCTTCGAAGGTGTCGGCAATGCCTTCTTCCAGACTGGTGACGTACCACTGCAGATCATCCTCTGAGATGCCCAGTTCTCTTATCATCTCAATGAAGGCAGTCTTAGCTTTTTTGTCTCCATTCGTCTTAATTAGGAAGTTAGGACTTTCCACATGCTCCTGCACACGGATAGCAAAGGGTTCTGCTTCCGTCAGCACGTTGATGCGATGGAAGTCCTTGAGGATGCCCCTGATGGGTGCCGTCTCGTCTTTTCCCCAGACCATCTCGCGGTCATCATCCGTCAACTCCAACCGGCGCTTGGCATCCTCGTTCAGATAGTAGCCATTGCTGGTGTTGCCGTAGTCTTTGAGAATGGCCAGTCCGTAGAGGGCGAAGGCTGTCGAGTCCAGATCGGTCAGAAACAGACTCGTCAGTTTGTCGCCGTTCGTGATACTCCTGATGCTACTGCTGTAGGTGACGAAGGTGGTTCCGCTATACTCACCGATGCGCTCTACGAAAGGCATCTTCTCCAACTGATTCCTCACCGTTTGGCTCTTACCCTCTGGCGTATTCACATAATAGAGCCGTTCCGTATTGAAGCCTAAGGGCGCGTGGATGAGGTGGTTCAGTTGCAGCCAGATGACGAGGGCCGAGGTGAGCATGGTGACCGTAACGATATTCTGCACAATGATGAACAGCCGCCCCATCACCATCTTGGAGTGGTAGCGGAAATTGCCTTTCACGATGTCGATGGGCTGGAAACGGGATATCTGATATGAGGGCATGATGCCAGAGACGATGCCCACGAGCAGGATGAACCCAAGGCAGACACTCACGGTGCCGATGCTGACATCATTGAGCAGGGCGATCTTTCCCTTGAACAATTCTGCAGCATCATCTTGGAAGCAGAGCGCCAAAGCAAAGCCTATGAGGAAAGCGACGGCTATCATCAGCGTCGACTCGGCTATCAGTTTCAGCGATATCTGGCTCTGGCTACTGCCGAAGAGCCTGCGCGTAGCCATCTCCTTGGCGCGGAAGCCCGTATTGGCGACTGTCAGGTTGATGTAGTTGCTGACGGCGAAGAACAGGATGGCCAGCACGGCTGCCAGCAAGATATGAAGCCGCGTCTTGTCGCCCTTCTGCATGCCATAGCCATTGTTTTGCGGCGCAAACATAATGTCTGTCAGTGGTGTCGCTGTGAACTCATGATCTATGCCCACACGTGCCCAGATCATATAATTATTGGCCAAATGGTCTTCTATCACTTTCTTCTTGGCGTCAAGTGTCACGCCTGGGCGCAACATGAAGAATGCTTTGCAGGCTCCTGTACTACTATATGCGAAAGAATTTGGCCTGAGCGTATAGCCCATCACCTGAGGAAAACGCTCCATGCTGGCAATGATTTGCGTCTCATTGGGCAGCACCGTATGGTCGAAATCCTCCACGATGCCGCTGACGGTATAGACGAGCGTCGAGTCGTAAGGGTCTTCATTGTTCATGAAGACAGAGCGGTCTCCCACAATCTGCAACGACTCGCCAATAGGATTCTTCTCGCCAAAGAGTCGCTGAGCCAGTCTTTCCGTGATGACGCACTTGTCTGGCGCATCGAGGGCTGTCCGTCGGTCTCCCTTCGTTAATTCGAAATCGAAGAAACGGAAGAAGGTGGAGTCTGCCAGCATGATGATGCCGTTCTCCTTATCCTCTTCCTTCACCTCTCGCTGACCGTACTTGATACGGCCTCTCTGACTCATCACGCAACAGGTCTGCTCTATTTCCGGACACATCTCCTTAATCTCCTGTGCCGCCTGCGGCCACATAAAGAATTCCTCCTTACTACCCGTCAGGTAGATACGGTCGGCATTCTTGTGCCAACTGTCTATACTATACTGGCGCCACGTGTAGTCGCCCATGAGGATGATGAACATCAGCGATACCACCAGGCCTGCTATATTAATAAAGGTATAGGCCTTGTTGCGCGACAGGAATTTCAGATAACTCTTCATATCAGTCTAAAAGTTTTAAAGTTCATTAGTTTATAAGTTCTGGTCGGAGAACTCAAGAACTCATTGACTCAGAAACTCACTGCAAAGTTACGGCATAAAAACGAATCCACCAAGGTTTTCGACCTCGGCGGATGCAGTTTGTCTAAAAATTAGACACTCATTTGTA
>JAFUAK010000182.1 GCA_017460765.1 Prevotella sp.
ACGAGGATATCTGTGTGGGGAGCCGAGGTATAGGGGAACAAATCGGGGGCATCGAAAACAAACAGTTTATCGACACCGTAAGGCAGGATCTGATCCTCCACCTTACCCTTGATGCCTGTACCGGCAACGACGGCGTGGAGTTCTACTCCGAGTTCATTGGCAAGTTTGCGACCTTTGGTCAGCAACTCCTGAGATACTTCCTGTACGGTTGTACCTTCGATTTCTACATATACAAATACGTTGTTCATATCTCTTAGCCAATGATTTTCTCTTCCAACAATTCTTTGATCATTCCCTCGACATCAGCATCAGAAGCCGTCAAAGTTTTCGACTCCTTAGCCTGGAACACGATGTTCTTGATGCCCTTCACCTTTGTGGGAGAACCTGCGAGACCGCACTGGTTCACGTCACCGTTCACGTCGGCCACGCTCCACTGGTTCAGCGTCAGTTCAGGACGCTCGTCGTACAGATAGTCGTAGGCTGTTCCCTCGGCAGGACGCTCCATCGGACAGGTGGCACGCTTGTACTTCATCACCAACTTGGCGTTCTGGGGGCGGCAGGGGGCAGCACTTCCGTTGACGGTGATCACCACGGGCAGCGGAGCTTCTACGGTCTCCACGCCGCCGTCGATGACGCGCTTCACAGTGGCCTTGCCATCCTTCACGCTCACCTCCTCGGCATAGGTCACCTGATTCAGACCCAGTTTCTGGGCTACCTGCGGACCAACCTGGGCGGTATCACCATCGATGGCCTGACGACCTCCGATCACCACGTCTACATCACCGATCTTCTTGATGGCGGTAGCCAGAGCGTAAGAAGTAGCGAGCGTATCAGCACCGGCAAACAGACGGTCTGTCAACAGCCAGCCTGTATCGGCACCACGATAAAGTCCCTGACGGATAATCTCACCTGCACGTGGAGGACCCATCGTGAGGATTCCTACTGTAGAGCCCGGATTCTGCTCCTTCAAGCGAAGAGCCTGTTCCAGCGCGTTCAAATCTTCTGGATTGAAGATAGCGGGTAGGGCAGCGCGGTTCACCGTACCTTCGGCGGTCATTGCATCCTTACCCACATTGCGGGTGTCTGGCACTTGCTTGGCCAGAACAACAATCTTTAAAGCCATAAAATATAATAATGTGTTATATTGAAATTTCAAAATCGGGTGCAAAGGTACTGTTTTTTGCGCACACAGCCAAATAAATTGCACAAAATCGACCAATTTGTGCACAGATTAGTCGTTTTGTGCAATAAATCCTTAGCCATGGTGGGCTATAATCTATTCCTCACTGCCCTCGCTCATCAGTAATTTGTAGATGGCGAGGTAGTCCTTGGCCTGGCGCTTGTCGTAGAAACCTTCATCGGTCTCTTCTGAATTGCTCTTTGTCTCAATGCAGTCGCCATTCTCGTCATAGTAGTAGCGCCACTCGTGCTGTTCACCTTCTTCACGGCCTCTGGTGTAGGAGAAGATCAGATCGCTGGTCTCAGGCTCGAAAAGATATTCCGCATAACTGTCGTAGCCCATGGAACTGGTGTGTGAGTTGATGAAGTAGCAGTAGAAAGGGTTGTCGTTCTGGTATGTCGGCTCTCCCTTCTTCTCGAAGTTGATATGGGTGACGGTAGTCCTCGGCGGCCTGTCGTCACCAAACTCGTGTATCTTGATTGACAGTTCGTCAGGATCGTCTTTCTTGCTATTCTGCGCAATCTTGTCCTTGGCCTTGGCATAGGTGGCGCGGATATGCTTCATGCGCTCGGCCTTGGGTGTGGTCGGTTTCTGGGGCTTGTCGGTATCCAGTGTCGTGAAGTAGCCGTTGTAGTTCACCAGGTTGAAGATCTTCAGGTAATACTCTGCGTTCTCCTTCTCGCCGTTATCCTCCGTCCAATTGTTGTGGGTATTGTGCTTCTGTTCAATGCACTGTCCCTTAGTATCGTAGTAGTAGCGCGACTCCACCACGAAGCCTGCATCGGTCTCGCCGTGCATGAAGCAGAACATCACCTGCTGGCTCTTGGGGTCGAGCATCACCTCGCGATATCTGGTATGCCCGTGGTTGCTCCATTTCTCAGTGATGAAGTAGGGGTGTTTCTTCACGATGTCGTTTTCAATGGTCTCGTCGAAGTAGTACGTCAGTTCCTCCATGTCGTACAGGTAGATCTCCTCGTCTTCCATTCGGTTCAGAACGATACTCATGTCTTTGGGCGACTTGCCGCCCTTGCCATTCTGTTCAATCTTCTTCTTGGCTTGGGCGTAGGCGGCGCGTATCTCCTTGATACGGGCATCCTTTGTGCTCTGTGCCTGAACTGTCATACTGCCGATGAGCAGTGTCAGGATAAATAAGGACTTTTTCATCTGAAAAGGTTTATGTCTGCTTATGGTCTTTACTATAACTGATCGCGCCAACGAGAGAAGAAATTCTCGATGGCATGATATGCCTTGACCACGTCGGGTCTGGGCTTGAAGGTGCTCCACTTGGCGTTGTATTTCTCACCGTTGCTATATTCCACATAGACCCGATAGACGGGTGCCTCAGGCTCCTCTGTATCCTCATAGCCGCCGAATTTCCAGGGCTCCAGTTCGTCCAGCAGGATCCAGAGCCTTGTCAGGTATGATTCTGGAATCGGGATATATTCGCATTTCTTCTGCTTCTCGAAATGGCTGTTGGCATTGAGGCATACCACCACCTTGATGCTGTCTTCCTGATCGGCGATGAACTCACAGAAGTCCCTGCCCTGACCTGCTTGTCTGGTCTGGGAATAACTGCAATAGATGGGACGTCCCTCGGGCCGTTTCTTCTTCTTGCTACCCGCAACCTCTGCATCGGCTGAAACAGAATGGATAATCATGGCTATCAGTAAAATCAGTGTATTAAGTTTCATATTCCTTTTTGTTATGGTAGTTCTTCTGCAATGACCTCAAAGGGATGCCAGATGAGTTTAGTACCCAGTCTTATTTCTGATCCCAGTTGGTCGAGAATCTTGGTGCTCTCGTCAGCGGCACCGTAGCCTGCTTCTACCGAGACGAGCCGTCCCTCTCCTTCGTCGGGATTGGCAAAGTTGGGCAGGTCGCTGAGGGTGAACTGCACATAGCAGCCCGTCAGGATGGAGTACCAGAAGCCGCCGGCCAGGTCGCGATGCTGTACGGCCACGCGCTTGTTGTCACCATCTGGCGGCAACTGATAGACAGACATCTCATCCCCCTCAGGCGACACGGTACCAATCTGGCAGAGGTCGCCCTTGAACTGTGCCAGCATGGTGTAGTGGGTAAACTGGCCGTCGATCATCTGGCCAAGGACGAGAACGGGGTTGCCTTCGCCCGTCAGGTCTACGAGAGCATAGTGTGTCCAAGGACAACCGGGGTGGAGCATCTCGTAGTGGGTGGAACCTACCGACGGGAAGTACTCAAACATGTTGACCCGGGCTACACCTGACTTGAAGAATAGTTTATCCCATTTGTAGACGTGTGTGATAGGGTTCGACAATACGTTGTAATATTCGTAGATCTCGAAGTCCGTGCCTTTCATCGGCAGATGCCAGTTGACAATGGCCCCTTCACAGGCCGGCTTGAAGCCGTCGAGCGGACTGCGTTCGGGCGACAGTGTCTGAGTCTGTGGGTCGTAGTCGTACCAGCAGAGCAGGTTTGGCACGGGGTCGTGCTGCTCATAGAGACTCACGGCAAAAATCCTGTGTCCATCAGACTTGCGCCAAACGCAGGCTTGCATCTGGTCGATGTCCGTTTCCGACGTCAGATCGACGTAGCCGTTCGCCTTGTCAATCAGGATGCGGTAGTCATCCTCCGACTCATAGATGGTTGCCGTACCGCTCTTGAAGGTCGTGGGGGCGGGCTTGTTGGCCTGTTTGATGACCTCGTTCGCCACCCAAGTGGGCCATGTCTGTTGGAAGGCTTTCAACAAAGTTACAACGCCAGGAGCCTGTCCGCCATTCTCAACGGTGATGGGCTTGTAGCGCCAATCCTTGTTGAAGTCCGAATGACTCAGAAAGTTCTGTGCTGCCACACTCTGTGCTACGGCCAGCACGAGGATAGATAAAATGGTCTTTCTCATAATCCTTTTTATTTAAGTCCCTGCCACGTGCCTTGGATGGTCTTGCACTGCGTATAGAGTGCAGGGCAATTGAATATCTTGTAGAGCGGCTGTCCTGGCTGACGGTAGATTTCAACGGAACGCTGCTCGGTATCCCAACCCTTGCCCATGACATAGAGATACATCACGCGGCCGGAACCCGTAATCTGCAGTTCCTGATGCTTGTTCACGCTGGCCTTCATCTCCACCGTATAGGGCTCTTGTGGGCGATAGCCGTTCTGTGGCGTGGCACCCTTCAGTACGGCGGCGGGCAGGTAGCGCTGGTGATAACTGTCGTTCTCCGGGGCATATTGTGACGTGCCGTATTTGTCATTCAGTCTCGGAATCACGGAACTGACATTCGTAGGATAGTTGATCAGTTCTATACACTGCTTACCCAACTGGCGGTCCCTGCCGTAAATCTCCATCGCCATCACCATCATGGCAGCCGTCCCGTGGGGCGTCTTGCCAAGGAATTGCTGATAAAGTGCCTCGAACTCCTCATAGTCTGACGGCACATTGGTAAAGGTGACGATACCAGAGGCCTTCCTGTTGTACTCCTTGGCAGTCAGGGTGCCTTTTTGGGTGTAGGTGTGGTCGCCGTAGGTCCAGGTCTTCAGTTCTGCCTGGGCATAAGTCTGCTGACAGAGAATTGTCAACAGGCAGATGGTTGTGAAAAACTTCTTCTTCATACCTGTAAATTTGGTTAAGTTTCATTTGATGGGGCAAAGTTAAGAAAAACTATGCAAAAGTCCAAATTTATTTGGCGCTTTATTAAAAACTTATTAACTTTGTGCCCCAAACGCAGTAATATGACAAAAGGCCCTATCACAGAAAAACAGCGCTACCTGATCCTCGATGCCCTACGGGGTTTCGCCCTCTTGGGCATTGCCTTGGCCAATTTCCCGGAGTTCTCGCTATGGACATTCCTGAGTCCTGTGGAACAGATGGAAATGGCGACAGGCGGCATTGATCAGGTGGTCAATTTCTTTCGCTATATGCTGGTCGACGGTAAGTTCTATACCATTTTCTCCCTTTTGTTTGGTGTCGGCTTCTCGCTGTTCCTCCAGCGCCATTCCCTGTCGCGTTTTCTCCGCAGGATGGTGATTCTGGCGGCTATCGGCCTCTGCCATCTGCTCTTCATCTGGAGTGGCGACATACTGTTGCTCTATGCCGTGGGGGGTATGCTGCTGACTCTGTTCATCCGTCTGAGCGACCGTATCCTGTTGCTTGTGGCAGGTGTGCTGATTCTATTGCCCGTAGTCCTCGACGCACTGACGGAGTTTGGGGGTCTTGACTTGGCCCGTCCCTTCTACGAGGCGTGGTGGAACCAGGCCGGTGCGCAGGGTATTACAGAGTCTAATTTCGCCACATGGCTTCGTGATGCCGATACCTATCAGAAAATGTTTGCCTTCCTTGTTCAGGGTGCTTACGAACGGATGTGGGAGTTTGTCAGTGGCCATCGTCTGCCACGTGTCGTAGGCCTCTTCATTCTGGGCTATCTGATAGGAAAGCACCGCTTCTACGTCCGGCTGTCCGAGTTGCCGATGGCGAAGTGGCTCGACTTCTGCATCTTCTACGCCATACCCACCTCGATGCTTTATGCATGGAGTGCCGTCAATGGTAATCCCTGGGGGCTTACCGTCCATTCGCTGCTCTACACCTTGAGCGTCATACCGGCGGCGTTCACCTATATCTTAGGCTTCTGCGTGGCCTATCAGCATACGCCCTCCAGTTATAAGTTCTTCCCCATGATGGCCTTTACTGGTCGCATGGCCCTGTCCAACTATATCGGCCAGTCGCTCATCGGCATTCTGCTGTTCTATGGACTCGGTCTGGGATTAGGAACTTCCTTCGGCATGGTCTCCATAGCCCTGACGGCCATCGCAGTCTTCGTGCTCCAGACCTTCCTGAGCAGCCTGTGGCTCCGTTCTTTCCAGTTCGGTCCCTTGGAGTGGCTCTGGCGTCTGCTCACCTACGGGCATTATTTCCCCATCAGAAAACAATAGATAGTTATGACTAACGGTATTTATACGATTCTGCTGCTCATCTTGAGCAATGTGTTTATGACCTTCGCCTGGTATGGGCATCTGCGGCTTCAGCAGTCGGGAATCTCGACCAACTGGCCGCTCTATCTGGTGATTGCCTTCTCGTGGATGATCGCCTTTTTCGAGTACTGCTGTCAGGTACCCGCCAACCGTCTCGGCTTCGTGGACAATGGCGGCCCCTTCAACCTCGTACAACTGAAGGTCATCCAGGAGTGTATCTCGCTGGTGGTGTTTGCCGTCATTGCGAACCTGATTTTCCAACACGAGCACCTGCACTGGAACCATGCTGCCGCGGCCCTCTGTCTGGTGGCTGCCGTCTATTTCGTATTCATGAAACCCTGACGGCACTATGACAATCCTCCTGATGCTCTTTGCCTTCATCTTTATGCCTGAGGAGAAGGTGATCGACAATACGCCCGACTCCATAGCCAAGGCGCTCTCGGCACGTCCTGCCCCTGGCTCAACGCGACAGGACGGACGGCCCGTGCTCTTCCTGATAGGCAACTCCACCATGCGCAACGGTACGCTGGGCAACGGCAACAACGGCCAGTGGGGCTGGGGCTACTTCGTCAACAAATACTTCGACAGGCGCAAGATCTCCGTGGAGAATCAGGCGCTGGGCGGCATGTCCACCCGTAACTTCTATACCGACCTGTGGCCTGCCGTCCGTGAGGCGCTGCAGCCTGGCGACTGGGTGATCGTCTCGATAGGTCACAACGACAAGGCCGACTTCTTTGATGCCAAGCGGGCGAGGGGAGTCATCGACGGCGTAGACCCTGACACGATGGTCGTCGGCTTCAATGAGCGCAAGCAGATACCTGATACCGTCTACAGTTACGGCCACTATCTGCGCGACTATGTCCGCGATATCCGGCAGAAAGGTGCCCATCCGATCCTGATGTCGCTCACTCCGAGGGATGCCTACGGCGATGACGGCAAGATCATCCGCAAGCCGCAGACACAGTGGGCTGCCTACGTCGCTGCCACTGAGGGCGTGCCCTTCGTCGACCTCAACGAAATTTCCGGGGCAAAACTCGACAGTTATAGTCCTTGGAAGGAAAAGTATCATTTCTATGGCGATCATATCCACACCTCGGCATTCGGCGCGGAGATGAATGCGCGGAGTGCTGCCGAGGGCATCTACTATTCTTCCAATCCGCAACTCAAGCCCTTGCAGGAGATGATGATCAACGTGCCCCTGCCTGCCTATGGCGAAAACCGGGAAGCAGGCAAGCCGATGGTATTCATCACAGGCGACTCCACTGTGAAGAATACGGACAGTGACGAGGACGGCCAGTGGGGCTGGGGCTCTCAGGCCGGTCTTATCTTCGATCCTGCGAAGATCACGTGGGAGAACGTGGCGATGGCAGGCCGTTCCACGAAGACTTATCTGCGTGAGGGGCGCTGGGAGAAAGTCTACAATGCCTTGCAGCCCGGTGACTTTGTGCTTATCCAGTTCGGCCACAACGACATCAGCCCCATCAACGACAAGAAGGGCCGCGGGGTCATCCCTGGTACGGCAGATACTTGTCATGTCTATCGTATGGAGGCTGACAGCAGTTACGTGATGGTCTACTCCTTCGGCTGGTATCTCCGTAAGTTTATAGATGATGCACGCGAGAAGGGGGCTACGCCCATCCTGCTCTCACTCACGCCTCGCAACGAATGGCCTGGCGGCAGGATCGAGCGGCGCAACGATACCTACGGCAAGTGGTATCGTGAGGTGGTGGAGCAGACGGGTGTCGAGTTCGTTGATGTCCACAACATCACAGCCGACTTCCTCGATAAGAAGTGCGCCTCCCGCGATGAGGCCAAGAGCAAGGCGAAGGCCTCGAAATACTTCAAGCGCGACCATACCCACACCTCGAAACTGGGTGCTCAGATGAATGCCCGTAGCGTCGCCAAGGGTCTTCGTGACATCCGCTCCGCCCTCTCCAACTATCTGCGGTAGGGCGCAAAGGAATAACCCTGCCTTATTTGAAAATAACCCACGCTTATTTCCGAATAACCTGCCCTTATTTCCGAATAACCTGCCCTTATTGCGTGATATGGTAATCGAAGTCATCGAACTGGGCCTTGCCGTTGTTGCCGTAGCAGTAGAGGCCGATGCGGAAGCCCTTCCAGTTGCCTGCGCGCATTGAGAAGGGAGAACCGGCTGGCTCGTAGTGCTTGCCGTCGAGACTGTAGTAGAACTGATGCTGGTTCGTGACGACGTTGAGGCTGACGCGAAGATAGACCTTACTGGGCTTCTTGCGTACGATGACTTCCCGTTGGCCGTTGTCTTCCAGATAGATGCCATCGGCACAGACGCCGATGCCACGATAGTCACGACCCATGCAGAGCAGACCCGCGTATGTGTCGGCCTGAATATCGCTGCCATCCATCAGTGTGGTGGCCTCACCCCGATAGCCCATCGACTTCTGGGTGAGCATGTTGCGGGCATTCTTCAAGTCGGGTGAGGGTAGGGCATGGATGGTCAGCCATCCCTTGCGCTCCGTTAGGCTCCAGTAATCGTTCGCGGGATTGTGGCACCATTGCCATTGCAGACCGAGACTCTTGCAGTCGAAGTTATCGGAGGTCTGGGGCAGAAAGCCTACAGACGTGTAGGGCTTCTGCCAGACGGCAACGGGCTCACCGATGCCGTTGCCATCGATGTCGACACCTATCAGCGGCCAGTCGTTCTGCCAGCGGGCGGGCTGCAGATGGACTACGCGGCCCAAGGCGGGCGTCTCCTGAAAATGATAGAACCACCACTCGCCCTCCGGCGTATCAACGAGGGCTCCCTGGTGCGGGCCGTTCACGGAGGTGGAGCCTTGTTCCAGCACCACGCGCTTCTCGTATGGACCATAGATGTTCTTGGAACGGAGCACCGTCTGCCACCCTGTTCCGACACCACCCTCAGGGATAATCAGATAGTACCAGCCATTGCACTTCAGCCATTTCGTGCCCTCAGCCACAGGGCCCGTATAGACTGTCACCCCATCGTCGAGCAGCGTCTTGCCGTCGGCCGACATCTTGTGGACGATGATGGGGCCAGCGCCGTGCTGGCTCCGCCCGAGATAGGCTTGTCCGTCATCGTCGAACAGCGGACAGGGATCCTCCCACTTGGGCACGGACTTCAGACAGTGCAACGGTGTCCAAGGGCCTCGCGGATCTTCGGCAGATGACATGAAGAGGCCCTCTTCAGGTGTGCAGAAATAGACGTAGAACCGTCCGTTGTGCCAGCGGATGCTGGGAGCCCAAGAACCGCCTGCGTAGTGGCTGTTCTCGTCCCAGCCCGGCAAGTCGAAGCGATTGTAGATCTGACTGATAATCTGCCAGTTCACCATATCGTCGGACTCCAGCACCTGCATGCCGATAAAGTGGAAATCGGAGGCTACCATATAGTATTTCTTGCCCACGCGTATGACATCGGGGTCGCTATAGTCGGCATTCAGCACAGGATTCTTATACGTGCCGTTGCCCTGATCGCCCCAAGCCAACGTCTGAGCAGTCTGAAGCACTTCCTTTGCCTGCATGCCTATTGCCATAAGGGCAAGGGCCATCATCATAAAAATCTGTTTCATCGTCTTTTAGTTATTCGTTTGCAAATATACAACTTTTTCTGCTAAAAAGCGAGTATTATTAAATTTTTGTGTAACTTTGCGGGCAGAATGATAGACAGGCATACGATAGATAAGATCATGGACGCCACGAATATCGTAGACGTGGTGGGAGAGTTTGTGACGCTGCGCAAGGCGGGCGTGAACTACAAGGGCCTGTGCCCTTTCCATGATGACACCACACCGTCGTTCATGGTGTCGCCGGCCAAACAGATCTGCCATTGCTTCGCCTGTGGCGAGGGTGGCAATGCCGTGAACTTCCTGATGAAGCATGAGCAGATCACCTATCCCGAGGCCCTGCGCTGGCTGGCGAAGAAGTACAACATTGAGGTCGAGGAGAAGGAACTCACCGACGAGGAGAAGAAGGAACAGAGCGACCGCGAGTCGATGTTCATCGTCAACGAGTGGGCGATGAAATATTTCCAGGATATGCTGAAGAACGACCCCGACGGCATCGCCATCGGCAAGCAGTATTTCCGCAGCCGTGGCATCCGTGACGATATCATCGAGAAGTTCAACCTGGGCTTTGCCCTGCCGAAGCGCGACGCGCTGGCAACGGCAGCCCAGAAAGCGGGCTATCAGCCAGAGTATTTGGTGAAGACAGGACTGTGTATTCAGAACGAACGAGGTATCTATGACCGCTATGCGGGGCGCGTGATCTTCCCCTGGCTGAACGTCAGCGGAAAGGTCGTGGCCTTCGGAGGCCGACTGCTTGATGCGCGTACGAAGGGCGTTCAGCAGAAATACGTGAACTCGCCCGACTCGGAGATCTATCACAAGGAGCGCGAACTCTACGGACTCTATCAGGCGAAGAAGACCATTGCGAAAGAAGAACGCGTATACATGGTGGAGGGCTATACCGACGTGATTGCCATGCACCAATGCGGCATCGAGAACGTGGTGGCCAACTCGGGTACGGCGCTTTCCGTCTATCAGATCAAACTGCTCAGGCGATTCACCCAGAACATCACCTTATTATATGATGGCGACGAGGCGGGTATCCATGCCGCCATGCGTGGTACGGACATGTTGCTGGCGGAGGGCATGAACATCAAGGTGCTGCTCCTGCCTGATGGCGACGACCCCGACTCGTTCTCCAAGAAGCACTCCGCCCAGGAGTTCAAAGACTATATCGAGAAGAACCAGACGGACTTTATCACCTTCAAGACGCGCCTGACGGTGGAGAACGTGACGGATCCCGTGAAGCGTTCTGAGGCTATCGGCGGTATCGTGAAGAGCATTTCTGTGATACCCGACCAGATTCTGCGCTCCACCTATCTCAGCGAACTCTCCCAGCGTATGAATATCAAGGAACTGACGCTGCTCAACTCGATGAACGGCATGATCCGCAAGGACATCGAGGAGAAGGAAAAAGAACGCGAACGCTCACAGGGGACGGTTCCGAGTGAGTCGCCTGCTGCCGAGAACTCATTCGGAACCGTCCCCAATGAGTTCATCGGACTGCACACGGTCGATGAGCAGACCCAGGAGGTGGAGCGGCTGCTGATACGCAGCGTGATCCGTGACGGCGAGAAAGTGATCTTCGAGAACGTGGAGACGGAGGATGGCGGAACAACATCCCTGACAGTGGCCCAGTACGTGGCCTATGACCTGGGACAGGACGGACTGACCTTCCACGACGAGCGCTACAATCGGATCCTGCAGGAGGCAGTGACCCATAGCGGCGAAGCGGGCTTCGTGGCCGAGAGTTACTTCATGCAGCATCCCGACTATGAGATCAGTTCGCTGTCAGCCAAACTCGCCATCGACCGTCATCAGTTGGGGAAGGGCTTCCAAATGAAAGAGCGGGAAGGTGGCCTGCGCCAACACGTGCTCCATCTGGTGCTCGACCTCAGACTCGACATCATCACCAAACGGCTGAAGGAGATACAGGCTCAACTCAAGCAGGTGGGCAACGATAGGGAACATGTGATGAAACTGCTGGAAGACTATAGGGACACCCAGCAGTTGCGTGATGCCCTCGCCAAGCAACTGGGCAACGACATTGTAGTATGAACTGGATGAACGTCATATTCCTGATCTATCAGGTCATTGCCATCATGGCGGTGATCCATGTCATCATGGACAACCGTCAGCCTGCCAAGACGATGGCCTGGGCCCTGGTGATCTGGTTCGTGCCCGTGGTAGGTATCGTGTTCTACCTGTTCTTCGGCATCAACACCCGTAAGGAGCGCCACGTCAGTGAGCGGAGCATGAACCAACTCACGAAACGCTCGATGCTGGAGTTCGCGGAACAGCAGAATCTCCGTCTGCCCGATAAGCACAAACCGCTCATCGACCTCTTCGTCAACCAGAACTTCTCCCTGCCCTTTAAGGATAATAAGGTGGAGATCTATACTGACGGCTATCAGTTCTTTCCGGCCCTGTTGGCTGCTATCGGCGAAGCCCGTCAGCATATCCATGTCGATATGTATATCTTCGCAGAGGATGCCTTGGGCTATCTCGTGGCCGACGCCCTCATCGACAAGGCCCGTGAGGGGGTGGAGGTGCGTGTCATCTACGACGATGTGGGTTGCTGGAACGTGAGTCACCGCTTCTTCGAGCGGATGCGCGAGGAGGGTATCGAGGTATCGTCGTTCCTGCCCGTGCGCTTCCCCTCGTTCACGAGTAAGGTGAACTACCGCAATCACCGCAAGATTGTAGTCGTCGACGGCGTGGTGGGATTCATCGGCGGCATGAACATCGCCCTGCGCTATGTGAAGGGGACGGGCCTGATGCCTTGGCGCGACACGATGCTCAAGGTATCGGGTGGGGCAGTGATTGCTTTGCAGCGCGCCTTTCTCGTCGACTGGTATTTCGTGGACCGTACGCTGCTCTCCGACCGTAAGTACTATCCCTCGGCACTCCGTGAGGAAGGACTTTCGAACAACTGTCTGGCGCAGGTGGTGACGAGTGGTCCCGTGACGCCCTATCCTGAGATCATGCAGGGCTTCGTACGGATTATCCTTGGTGCCCGCCGCTATCTGTATCTGGAGACACCCTATTTCCTGCCTAACGACTCCGTGCTCTTCGCCCTGAAGACGGCAGCCCTGGCGGGTGTCGACGTCAGGGTGCTCTGTCCGCGATACAGCGATGCACGCTTCGTGGAATGGGCCAGCCGCAGTTATCTGCGCGAGGTCTTCGAGGCGGGTGTCAAGGTGAGTCTCTATAAGCCCGGCTTCCTGCATTCGAAACTGATGGTGTGCGACGATGCCATCACCACCAGCGGCTCCACGAACCTCGACTTCCGCAGTTTCGAGAACAACTTCGAGGCGAATATCTTCTTCTACGACGAGGGCATTGCCTTGCGCATGAAGAAGGTGTTCCTCCGCGACGAGGAACAGTCGGTATTGCTGAAGGATGTGCCGGGAAGGCTGAACAGTCGCTTCTTTGTCAGGCTCTGGGAGAGCATCACCCGGATGCTGTCGCCGCTATTCTGAAGCCCTGAAAATCGAGAAGTTCACACTGCCATAACTGCGATGCTCCACGAAGTGCGGATCATCAGAGAAGTCGTTGTCCTTGCCATGTTCGAAGACGAAGATGCCGTCGGGCTTCAGAATCCCTTTCTCGAAGACGAGACTTGGGATGGTGGGCAGTTCCTTGAGGGCGTAGGGAGGATCGGCAAAGATGAAGTCGAACTGCTGCTTGCACGACTTCACGAAACGGAACACGTCTCCGCGCAGAGGCACGCACGCATCGGTGCCGAGTTTCTGCAGGCACTGCTGGATAAATCGATGATGGTCACGGTCCTGTTCCACGCTGATTACATGGGCACAGCCGCGCGAGATCAGTTCGAGGGTGATGCTGCCCGTGCCGGAGAAGAGGTCGAGGGCCGTACAGCCTTCAAGGTCGATATAGCCCGTCAGCACGTTGAAGATATTCTCCTTGGCGAAGTCCGTCGTGGGCCTGGCCTTGAACGTCCTCGGGATATCGAAATGCCGCCCCTTATATTTCCCTGTTATGATTCTCATCGCCCTTTGGTCAGTAAGGTCATTAGATCATAGGGCATGCCTGCTGTCTTGGTGGCAGGTGCCTGCTGGAAGTCGGCCGAGGGGTTGATGACGTAGGCCTTCTGCAAGTAGCGCCTGAGTTCCTGAAGGAGCCACTCCTGTTCAGGGATCTCGCCCACGATGTGCATCTCGTCGTGCTCGGCCTCCAGATGGAGTTGTTTCCACACGTAGAGCAGGAAGTAGAGGGCATCGTGGGCATGGCCGGCCTCAAAGGCATTGCAGAACTTGAAGCGGTTCTGTTGGAAACTGAAGATGTCGAGTTGCTTGCCGTGAAAATAGCCGTAGAGTTTGCAGCGATGGCCTGTGAAACTCCGCTGGTGCAGATAGTGCCAGACGGGTGTCAGGGCGTGGATGAACTGCAGGTCGTCGAAACGATCCTGGAGCACGCCGGCCAGGTCTTTGTTCACAGCGAAGAGACAGACGGCCTTCAGGCTCGGCAACACGTTGAAGCGCACTGTCCTCTGCTCCTGCCCGGCAGGGAAGGCGTGGTCGTAGAGCGTCTTGATATGCTCCTCGTCAAACTGCTCCACGGGTACGAGCATGGAAGGTGCATCGACAAGCACCTGCACCCGCCGTGTGTCGATAGCCGTGAGGTCAGCCGTCTTAAAGGCCTCCCGCAGGTTGGCTGCCATCGAGATGCCGCCCTTCACGACATAGGGTTCATACAGGAACGGCTGCTCCTTGTTGGCAGGGTCGGGCATCGTAAACGACAGCGTGTTCTTTCCGATGCGTATGATCAGTTTCCTCTGATGTAACTCTTCCATTTGGTCTGCGACTTTTGTTCTATCCGCGCATAACACTGGCGATGCACAGGACGAGCAGCCCCAGTGCAACGATGGCCAGTATGACGTTGATCTGTTTGTCTGTTATTCGCATTTGGCTGCAAAGGTACAAAATAATTGTGAATTATGAATTATGAATTGTGAATTATTTTGTATATTTGCAGCCGCAATGATTCAAGACGAACTGAAATACCGTATCCGACAGACCTTCGGACTGGTGCCGACAGCAGAGCAGGAACACGCCCTCGACGTGTTCTCTCTCTTCCTGACCGACCGCTCAGACCGTGTCGTGATGATCCTGCGCGGTTCGGCGGGTACGGGCAAGACCTCACTGGCAGGTGCCATCGTCCGTGCGATGGCGGCCTTAAAGCAGAAGATGATCCTGCTGGCGCCCACGGGGCGTGCTGCCAAGGTCTTTTCACTGAATTCGGGCCATGCCGCCTATACCATCCATCGTCGTATCTACCGCCAGAAGACGGCGGGCGACCTCAGTGCCTTCAATCTCAATGCCAACCTGAACCGCGACACCTTGTTTATGATTGACGAGGCCTCGATGATTGCCAATCAGGGCTATGGCGACTCAGCCTTTGGCTCGGGCTGTCTGCTCGACGACATGGTCCAGTTCGTGTATAATGGCATGAATTGTCGCATGCTCCTCATCGGCGACAAGGCCCAGTTGCCACCCGTGGGCGAGGAGAAGAGTCCCGCTCTGATGGCTGACGTGCTGCGCGCATACGGCCTGAAGGTCTACGAGTGCGACCTGAATCAGGTGCTTCGGCAAAGGCTATCGGTAGGCGGGCAAAGCCCGGGAATGAGCGAGGAATCCGGCATTCTGTGGAATGCCACGATGATCCGTCAGATGGTCACCCACGACGAACTCACGCAGTTGCCCCGCATCCGTTTCAGCGGCTTCGCCGACATCCGGATGACGCCCGGCGACGAACTGATAGAGTCGCTGGCCACCAGTTACAGCCGGGCAGGTGTGGACGAGACGATTGTCATCACCCGCAGCAACAAGCGGGCGAACATCTATAACCAGGGCATCCGCCGCACCGTGCTCGACCATGAGGACGAACTCTGCCGAGGCGACCGTCTGATGATCGTGAAGAACAACTACTTCTGGACGGAGGGCTCCAAGGAGATCTCCTTCCTTGCCAACGGCGATACAGCCGTCGTGCAGCGCGTCCGCAACATCCACCAACTCTACGGCTTCCGCTTCGCCGAGGTAATGATGCAGTTTCCTGACTACGACAACTACGAACTGACGGCTACTGTCATTCTCGACTCCCTTTCCACCGAGGCACCCGCCCTGACGCGCGAGCAGCAGGAAAGGCTCTACGATGCCGTGCTTGAGGACTATGCCGACCTTCCTTTGAAAGCCGATCGCATCAAGAAACTGAAGGCCGATCGCTACTACAACGCCCTCCAGGTGAAGTTCGCCTATGCCGTCACCTGCCACAAGGCCCAGGGCGGACAGTGGGCGCATGTCTACATCGACCAGGGCTATATGACCGACGACATGCTCACGCCCGACTATATCCACTGGCTCTACACCGCCTTCACCCGCGCCACGGAGCAACTCTTCCTCGTGAACTGGCCAAAGACTCAGACCCAGTAATTAGACGCGCCTAGCCCGGAATGGGGAAAACATCAATAATCTTTGCCAAATAGTGGGGATTATTGATTTTTTATCGTAAAATGCTTGCTCGTTTGAAAATATTTTAGTAACTTTGAACCCAAATTAACAAGTGAGACGATTAGTGCACAAAAAGAACCGTCCCTATTGTGAACTCAAATTATACGAAAATGAAAAACAAGTACTTTATTCTGACCTTTGTGATGGCCTGCCTCTGGCAAGCAGTCCTGCCATCGGCGGCCGCTGAACAGGACGATCGGAAGATGCTCTCAGCAGGGACGCCATTCTTCGTGCCCCACTGGTATGTGAAGGCGCAGGGCGGCGTGGCCTATGATGTGGGCGAGGCCTCGTTCTCACAGTTGCTGTCGCCCGCCGTACAGTTGTCGATGGGCTATCAGCCCCTTGAACTCCTCGGGGTGCGAGGCGGCCTGAGCGGCTTCTGGGCGCGCAACCGCTATGCCTACCCGGAGGCCAAGTACAGTTGGAACTTCATCCAGGGTAGCGTGGATGCCGAACTGAACCTGACGGCCCTGATCCTGGGCAGCAATCCGGAGCGCAAGACCAAGGCCTACGCCTTCCTGGGCGCGGGTGTGGCCTACGCGTTCAACAACGACGAGGCGGTGGAGGCTGACAGGCGCTACGGCATCGACTTCCAGAAGATATGGAAGGACCAGCGCTGGAACCCCGTGCTGAGGGGAGGTCTGGGCGTGGACTATTTCGTGACCGACAATATCGCCATCGGCGCTGAGGTGGGAGCCAACATGCTGCCCGACCACTTCAACTCGAAGCGCGGACGTGCAGACAACCGTGACTGGCACTTCAATGCCCTGGTGGGCGTGAAGTTCGCCATCGGCTACAGACATGGCCGCACGGAGGCCGTCTACGAGGAAGTCCTTCCGCCGCCACCAGTGGAGAAGAAAGACACTTTCATCGACGTGCCCATCGAGAAAATCTCGTTCAATGTCAATATCAACTTCGTCATCAACCAGAGCATCATCCGCAGCAACCAGATTCCCAAGTTAACGCGATTGCTGCGCTATCTGGCCGAGCATCCGAGGGCCTTCGTCCGACTGTCGGGCTATGCCGACAAGGATACGGGTACGCCGGAGATCAACCTGCGGCTGTCGCGGGAGCGTGCGCAGGTCGTATCGCAGTACCTGCAGGATGCCGGTATCGAAGAGTGGCGCATCCGCCGTTTCGCCAAGGGCGACCGCGTGCAGCCGTTCGACATCCCGGAGGACAACCGCGTGTGCATCTGCTTCGTGTATGATCCTGACAATCCTGTGCCGCAGGAAAACTGGTAACCATCATTTTAATCATCCATCAAATACATCAAGATATGAAACAACTGAAGAATATATTGTTTGCAGTCCTGTCGCTGACGGGTGGACTGCTGACCGTCTCCTGTACTGACTATCAGGACGAAATCGACGCACTGGACTATCGCGTGACGGTGCTGGAGAATCTGGTGAAACAGGTGAACACCGACATCGAGGCCCTGCAGGTGATCGTCGACGCCATGGAGGAGAGTGACTACATCACGGGCATCCGTGAAACGGAAGACGGCTACGTGATCAATTTCAACCAGGCAGGCCCGGTCTATATCATCGACGGTAAGGACGGTGTCGACGGCAAGGATGCCCAGGCGCCGGACATCACCGTGGTGCAGGATCCGGCAGACGGTCAGTGGTACTGGGTGGTCAACGGTGAGTGGCTGATGGCCGGCGATGAGAAAGTCGTCGCCAACGGCAAGGACGGCAAGGATGGCAAGGACGGTAAGGACGCAGAGTCGCCCCAGGTGCGCATCAACGAGGAGACGGGCGTCTGGGAAATCTCTGCCGACGGCGGTCTTACCTGGATATCGACAGGCACTGCCGCCACCGGGCGGGACGGTAAGGACGGGCAGGACGGCAACCAGTTCTTCATGTCCGTCAGTTACGAGGTGACCACCGACGGCGAGTTCATGGTGTTTACCACCAAGTCGGGCCAGACCTTCAGGATTCCTATCTACGAGAACGATTAAACCGTGTGCTTATGAAGACCATCAGAAATATCACCCTTGGGCTTGGCGCACTGCTGCTGGCGGCCGTGGCCGTCGTATCGTGCGACAAGTATAACTACACGGACGACCTGCAGCATCTGGGGCTGCGTGTAGAGAGACTGGAGCAGATGGTGCTTGAGACCAATCAGTATGTCGCCGACCTCAACACGCTCGTAAAAGTGGTGGAGGAACGGGGCTACGTCACCCGGGTGGTGGAGACTGGCGAAGGTGTCCATACCATCACGTTCAGCACAGGTGAGACGGTTACCGTCCGCAACGGCCGGCAAGGCCGTGACGGACAGGACGGCAAGGACGCAACATTCCTCATCAACGTGGCTCAGGATCCCGTTGACGGCGTGTTCTATTGGACGATGAACGGCGAGTGGCTGCTCAACGGTGACGGAGAAAAGATGCGGGCAGGCGCCGTCGACGGTAAGGACGGCAAGGACGGTGTGGACGGCAAGACGGCCTCCGAGGGGGCTGCCGTCGTCCCCCAGGTGCGCATCAACTCAATCACACGTAACTGGGAAGTATCCATCGACGGCGGACAGACCTGGACGGACACAGGCAGGAGTGCTGACGGCAAGGACGGCAAGGACGGACAGGACGACCTCTTCCTGCAGATCGACGAGTCTGCAGACGGAAAGTCCATCACGTTTGTTCTACGTGATGGACGTACGTTCACTGTTCCGGTAATTCCTTAATAGGTCATTTTGGGCTCCAGTTCCTTGGCCTGGTCGATCATCTTCTGAACCTCACTGACGGCGGGAACGCGGCCGCAGATGTGGAACTGCTCATTGATCTCTGCCAGTTTCGGCTGCAGGTTCTCTGCCACGCGATGACGGAACTCCTTCACGGTGTCGACACCAGCCTTCTCCAACAGTTCTGCGAACTGGGGGCCTACGCCGTTGATGCGGAACAGGTCGGCATGGTTGGTCCAGCGCAGGATCAGTTTCTCGCTGATGTCAGTAGCCTCGGCAAGTTCCTTGCGGCCCTTCGGGTCAGCACACTTCTCCAGCAGTTCACTTACCTTGTTGATACCTGCGGCAACCAGTTTCTCTGCGTAAACGTCGCCTACACCTTCGATGTCGATAATCTTGTAATCCATAATCTTAAAGTTTTAGTGATTGATAAAAAAAGTCGGTTCTTGTGTGCAAAGATACGAATTATTTCGTAACTTTGCAACATAATTCGAAAAAATTATGATGATTGCAGTATATATAATAATAGGTGTAGCCGTGGGAGCGGTGGCGATCTATCTGTGGATGGACAAGCGGATGGATGCCGTGAATATCGCCTCGGGCAAGAAAGATATCGAACTCTCGATGCGCTCGGAACTGCTCCATGCGGCCCAGAGCCGTGTGCAGCATCTGGAGGCGGAGAACAAGTCGCTCCATGCCAAGGCGGAGACGCAGTCGCGCGAGTTGGAACTGGTGCGCCAGCAGATGAGCGACGAGGCCAGGCACCGCGAGGAACAGTTCAAGAACCTGGCCCAGCAACTGATGGAGGCCAGTGCCTCGAAACTGAAGGAGTCGAACACGGAGACGATGACGGGCATCACCCAGCCCCTGAAGGATGCCATCGCCAGCATGCAAAAGGCCATCAGCGAGAACCAGAAGGAGAGTGCGGCCCACTCGGCTTCGTTCCGTGAACAGATGCTGATGATGATGATGCAGACCCGGCAACTCGGCGAGAAGACGGAGGGACTGGCCAACGTACTGCGGCGCGACAATAAGGTGAGTGGCAACATGGGCGAGATCATCCTCGGCGACCTGCTCGCCAGCCAGGGACTGACGGAGGGTATCCACTACGAGGTGCAGGCACGGCTGCGCGATGAACTGGGACGCCCCTTGAAGCACGACGAGACGGGCAAGGAGATGCAGCCCGACGTGATCCTGCACTATCCGCAGGGACAGGATGCCATCGTCGACTCGAAGGTGTCGCTCGTGGCCTACGAGCGGTATGTGAATGCAGAGACGCCAGAGGAGAAGGAGCGCTATCTGCAGGAGCATATCAAGAGCGTGCGCCAGCACGTGAACGAACTGGCGCGGAAGGACTATTCGAAGTACATCAAGAACGGGCGCGATGCCGTGGACTTCGTCATCATGTTCGTGCCCTTCGAGTCGTCGCTGCAACTTGCGCTGGCCAACGACCCGACGCTCTGGCGCGAGGCGTTTGAGAAGAAGGTATTCGTGACGGGCGAACAGAACCTGTTGGGTATCCTGCACATGATCCATATCGCTTGGGTACAGAACCAGCAGGCGGAGAATCAGGAGAAGGTGTTCGGACTGGCGGAACAACTACTGGACCGTCTGGGTGACTTCGTGCAACGATACAACGATCTGGGCGTAAAACTGGAAGCCGTGCAGAAGGCCTACGACAGTGCGAACAACAAACTGATTACAGGTCGTCAGAGTGTGGCACAGAAGGGTCGCGAACTCGTTGATCTCGGCGCGAAGGAGAATGCGAACCGTAAGATCCCGATGCCGGAGGTGGGGCTGGAGTAAAGGTGAGAAGGTGAGAAGGTGAAAAGGTGAAAAGGTGAGAAGGTGAGAAGGATGAGGGTACTGCTGAGTGAGGATATATGGGAGTTTGATCTCAAGGCGGCACTGGAGGAGATATCACCGCAGCGGAGGGAGCAGGCCCTGAAGTTCAAACATGAACAGGGTCAGCGGCTCTGTGTGCTCGCCTACCAACTGCTGAAGCAGGGACTCCGCGAGGAATATGGCATCACCGAGAATCCCCTCTTCGAATACAACGAGCACGGCAAACCCTCTATCGTAGGCCATCCTGACATTTTCTTCAACTTCAGCCATTGCAAGGAGGCAGCGGCCTGCGTCGTCAGCGATCGTCCTGTAGGCATCGATGTGGAGAGTATCCGTGAGTACAAGGAGTCGTTGGCCCGCTACACGATGAGTGATACAGAACAGGAACAAATCCTCTCAGCGGAGCATCCTGACGTAGCGTTTATCCGTCTCTGGACGATGAAGGAGGCCACCCTTAAACTCATCGGCACAGGCATCAGCAACGACCTGAAGACAGTGCTTGATACCTCTCTATATAAATATACCACTGTCGAGCGACAGCGGTATATCTATACGGTTTGTGAATAACTTTTCACTCTTCACTTTTCACTCTTCACTTCACTAGGTTGCCAAGGATGTCGCGGGTAAGTTCCTTGGTGATGGAACGCGTGGCAGCACTGGTGGCATTCTTCACCACACGACCCGTGGCTGAGGTCGACGACTTCGTCTTCTTACCCGTCACCTTGTCACTGACATACGTACCGAGAATCGTAGCAAGGGTGGAGGTGACAGCCGTGATGACGGCCTTCCATACCTTACTCATCATGCCCGACTTCTTCTTGTCCTTGGCGGCAGCCTTCTCCTCCTCGGCAGCGGCCTTCTCGGCCTCCTGGGCCTGCAGGGCCTCCTCGGCCTCGGCCATCAGTACCTCAAAGGCACTCTCACGATCCACAGGTGTATCGTACTTGCCATAGATGCGACTCTGCTTGATGATGTCGATGCGCTGTCCCTCGGTGACGGCACCAATCTGTGACAGCGGGAAGAGCACCTTGGCGCGCTCTACCACTGTGGGCGCACCCTTCTCGTCGAGGAACGAGACGAGGGCCTCGCCCGTCTCCAGATTCATAATGGCCTCGTCGGTCTTGAACTCCGGATTGGCGCGGAAGGTGTCGGCGGCAGTCTTTACGGCCTTCTGGTCCTTCGGCGTGTAGGCACGGAGGGCGTGCTGTACGCGGTTACCGAGTTGGCCGAGTATATTCTCAGGGATGTCCGTCGGACTCTGGGTGATGAAGTAGATACCCACGCCCTTCGAGCGGATGAGGCGGATCACCTGTTCAATCTTGTCGAGCAGGGCCTTCGAGGTGTCCGTGAACAGCATGTGGGCCTCGTCGAAGAAGAACACGAGTTTCGGCAGCGGCAGGTCGCCCACTTCAGGCAGGGTCGAGTAGAGTTCGCTGAGGAGCCACAGCAGGAAGGTGGAGTAGAGTTTCGGCTGCATCATCAGTTTGTCGGCAGCGAGCACGCTCATCACACCCTTGCCGCCTTCTACGGCCAGCAGGTCCTGGATATCGAAGGAGGGCAGACCAAAGAAGTGGTCGGCACCCTGCGCCTCGAGTTGCAGCAGTGAGCGCTGGATGGCTCCGATGGTCTGCACGGAGATGTTGCCATACTTCGTGGTATACTCCTTGGCATGCTTCGATACCCAGTCGAGCATCGAGCGCAGGTCCTTCAGGTCGTCGAGCAGCACACCGCGCTCGTCGGCGATGCGGAACACGATGTTCAATACACCGTCCTGCGTCTCGTTCAACTGGAGCAGACGACTGAGCAACTGCGGACCCATCTGTGAGATGGTGGCACGCATGGGATGGCCCTGTTCGCCAAACACGTCGTAGAAGCGGACAGGACAACTCTGGAACTCGGGGTTCTCGACGCCGAACTCTGGCATGCGCTTCTCGATGAAGCCGCTGAGTTTTCCTACCTGAGAGATACCAGAGAGGTCGCCCTTCATGTCGGCCATGAAGCAGGGCACACCTGCCTGACAGAATGTCTCGGCCATCACCTGCAGGGTGACAGTCTTACCGGTACCCGTGGCACCGGCGATGAGTCCGTGGCGGTTAGCCATCTTACCTGTGATACTGAGCGCACCATTGGTGCAATGGGCGATGTAGAGCCCTCTTTCCTTGTCGTACATAAGATTTATAGTTTAAATTTTCTGCAAAGATACAAATAAATTGAGAATAAAGAACGAGGAATTGAGAGTTTTTTTGTACCTTTGCGAAAAATTGTGCGAACGATGAAGATTCTAAGATTATTGACCGTGTGTCTCCTGGTGGGAGCAACGGTGGAAGTGAAGGCGCAGTTCGGTCCGCAGAAGGACATGGACTCGAAGTATGCAACAGAACTGATCCAGCCCGGTACGGTGGCACCTGACTTCAAGATGCTGACGCTTGAGGGCAAGAAGTTCCAGTTCTCAAAGTGGGCCAAGGGCAAGACTGTGGTGCTCGACTTCTGGGCCTCGTGGTGCCCCGACTGTCGTAAGGATGCCCCAGAGGTGATGCGCATGTACCAGGAGTTCAAGCAGAAGGGCATCGAGTTCCTGGGAATCTCGATGGATACCGACGTGGAGGCCTGGAAACAGGCCATCGTGAAGTTTGGCATCACGTATCCGCAGGTGAGCGAACTGAAGAAGTTCAAGGATACAGACATTTCGAAGGCCTATGGTGTGAAGTGGATTCCCTCGATGGTGGTTGTGGGACCTGATGGTAAGGTGGTGCTCTCGACGGTGCTGACTTATAAGGTGGACAAGTACCTGAAGGAACTGACCTCCACGAAACAGCGCGGGGCCGAGGAACGTGTCAGCATCGACGGCGATCACGGCAGGTTGCAGGCCATCATCCAGAAGCCTGAACTGACGCAGGGACAGCAGTGCCCGATGGTGGTGTTCTGCCACGGCTTTGGCGGTACGAAGGACGGCCCGCTCTTCGAACTGATCTGCGACACCTTGCAGCAGCATGGGATCGCCTCCATCCGCTTCGACTTCAACGGTCACGGCGAGAGTGAGGGCGAGTTCAAGGATATGACCGTGCCCAACGAGATTGAGGATGCCAAGAAGGTGGTGGAGTATGTGCGCGACCTGCGCTATGTGAGCGGTCTCGCCATCGTGGGCCATTCGCAGGGCGGTGTCGTGGCTGCGATGACGGCCGGACAACTGAGCGAGGAACTGGGCGAGCCCGCCTTTAAGGCCGTGGCCTTGATGGCACCTGCTGCCGTGCTGCGCGACGATGCTATCCGTGGCAATACGATGGGCAAGATGTACGACCCCTTCGATCCGGGTGAGTATGTGGAACTTTGGGGTGGTATGAAACTGGGAGGCGAGTATATCCGTACAGCCTTCTCGCTGCCCATCTATGAGACGGCTGCCAAGTATCAGGGCAAGGCTCTCATCGTCCACGGTAATGCCGATCGCGTGGTGCCTTACACCTACGGTGAGGGATTCCACAAAATCTGGCCAGGCAGCGAGTATGTGCTGCAGGAGTATTTCGACCACGGGTTCTCACAGGATATCTACCGTACGACAGATATCGTATCGCAGTTCCTGATGAAGGTGCTGAAATAAAAAAGGAATCCCGCCAACTGGCGGGATTCCTTTTTATTTTTAGTTGTACTTGAGTATCTGTCCTGGCATCAGACGCTTGGTCTTGCTGATGCGGTTGGCCTTGCAGAGGGCATCCACGGTGGTGTGGCACTTGCGGGCGATGGACTGGAGCGTCTCACCCTTCTTCACCTTGTGGTAATGGGCCACCTTCGTATAAGAAGCCTTGGGGGCTGCAATGGCGAGGTCGCTGTCCTCGTCGTCGGCACTTACGCGGCTATTGCTGCTGCCACCGACACCACGCAGGCGAGTAGCCTGGGCTGACTCAGCGGCATAGCGGTTGCGACGGAAGTTATAGAAGTCACCTGTCACATCCTGATTGTGGAAGTCGAACATCAGGGCGGGGTTCAGGGCTACGCCACAGAGACGGGTCTCGAAGTGCAGGTGGGAACCTGTGCTGCGGCCCGTATTGCCACCCAGACCGATAGGATCACCTGCCTTTACCTCCTGGTTCTCTACGACGAGGTGCTTGGACATGTGTCCATAGATGGTCTCCAGACCGTTGTGGTGACGGATGACCACATATTTACCGTAGCCCTTGGGCTCGTATTTCACGATGCGGATCTTGCCACTGAAAGCGGCGCGGATGGTATCACCCACATAGACCTTGATGTCGAGACCTTTGTGCTGGCGTCCCCAGCGGGCACCGAAGTTGGAAGTCACCACGCGGCTCGGCGTCGGCATGTGGAATCCACGGAGATCGATGCGGAAAGAATCGGGCAGGGCGGTCTCACGATGGGCATATACATTGTTCCAGTCCTGATAGAGATCGGCAGAGGGGTTCTCGCGCTCCTCGCTG
>JAFUAK010000183.1 GCA_017460765.1 Prevotella sp.
ACTGCCAGGACCATAATACAGCCAACCAAATTCATTATTTGTAAGGCCAATATTCTGCTGTTTCCATGCCCAAAAAACTGCAAAAAGCGCAAGAGCAGCCCAAACATACAAGTATTGAATAAGTATTTTAGGATTTGATATGTATATGCAGAAAATTAGGAAAATGTAGATTAATTGAAATGCTAACAGGCGTGCTCCAGTATACCAAGCACCAGGGTTAATACCAAGACCACATGTATCATTTAATATCTCAAGCGTACAGAAACCTCCCCAAATGACGAGGGCTAGTAACATCAGATTTCCAGTTCTTTTAAAATAATTATTCTTAATGTCGATTAATGCAACCATCAAGAGTAATATTTCCAATACTTCATTAGGTAATGATTTGGGGCCTGGTAAGGAGGGGAAATCTTGCATTTGGACAAAATAATTGAATATAAATAATGTCCAAAATAGAAACATTCTATATTTGAATGAAAAGATAGTGAGAATAACAAATAGGGGAATAAGACATACGATTGCAAAAGCCCCAAACCCTTGTGAGTAGAATTCATATATCGCTAAGAAAAACAGAAGAAAGAGTAACAAAACTCTTCCTCTGTTCTCACTAGTATATATTGAAAAACGATTAAGCATTATTTTGCGTGGCTATTCTCAACTGCAGTCAAACCCATTTGCGACATACGATATACAAAATTATTGAATCTCGTATATGGAGGTAACTGACCCACAAATTCTTCTACAGCATAGCGCTGTGCCTCCGTGAGATACATAAAGAGGGTCTTCTGATCTTCCAACTGTGATTGGAGTTCTTTCAGTGCCTTCTGATCCACGTCTTTCCAAGTACGGTTAGCACGAGTCACCATGAGGTTGACTGTACCCATATTCAGCAATGCTGGTGGAATAGAGTGGTCATCCAAATTTGGATACTCTACAATAGCAATCTCGTTGGGCAGAATGTCTGGGCAGATATCCTTAATATCTTTGGCCATGATGAAACGGCTGTCTTCTGCCAAAAAGTCTTCATCGTAGGTCAGACGACGCACCTGCAAACCAATCGATATCCAATAATTCTCCAATTCCTGAGCCAGATAACTCTTACCATTGGCAGCATCTGTCGAAATCAGATTCAGCACATTTTGCTGTCCTTCCTTAAAATGGGGAAGAAGAGTTTTGCTTAACTGACGTAACGCCATGTCCGCTATGGTCTTATTGAATCGGCGATAACGCAAGGTGCTCTCTTTCGGGAAACACCCCATGACTGGAATCTTGGTGATACGCTCTGAACGCATACGGTCTCGAAGGGTACGATCCAGCAATTCTATGATAAAGAAATATAGTGCTGTCAATAAGAATGTCAGCATAAAAGCACCCAACAAGATCATCATGCGGTTTGTGGGCTGGGCATTCATCGGGAACATGGGCGGATTCAGCACTCGGAGTGTGGCCGTTGTCATTTGGAGGTTTTTCTGACGAAGACGAGCAGCATTCAGCGCTTTCAGCATCTCCATATAATTTCCTTCAATAAAACTGATATGACGGTCTTTACGAGCGATTGTTGCGCCAATAGGAGCATAATAAAGAATTTGTTTGTCGACTTTCTGACGCATGATGTCTTGGGCACTTAATTCGGCCTTGGTCTTCTCCAACAGCATGACCTGGTCAAGCCATTTGGAGATCATATCGTTGGCTTTAACGCCAGTTTCTGTGCTATATGTACCAGCCTCAATATCTTTAACCAGACCTCTCATGTTGTTTTGGGCCTCCTGAAGCATTCTTTCTGCTTTTGCCAATTCTAATTGGGACTCGACACCACTGCCACTTCCTTCGCTACTCATCAAACGCAGGTTGGAAATACGAGACTGGATACGAGAAATATCCGTGACTTGATTTGTAAAATCCTTATTGGCTTTGATTATTTTTGCCCGATCACCCAACTGCCGTTCTAAGTAGTCCATCAAGGCACGAGTTGTTGTTTGATCTTTTAGCAACTGATTATCAGATGTTTGCTGGGTTGCGTCCAAACCGGTGAGGGCTTTGGTCTGCTCCTCATAATTGATGATTCGCTTTTCAACATTATAGCGAATGAGATCATCTTCAGCACCTGTCAATATGCGGTATAAACGGGCTACTTCGCGCTCAAAAAACTTGATGACATTATTCGTTTCTCCGTAACGTAATTGGGCATATTGACGTGCAAAGACATCATTTAATATGTCCAATGTATTATAAGTAATACCCGCATCATTAGCAGAATAGCCAATGTCAATAATATCACTCTTATTAAGTTGTAAAACTTTCAGGCGAGCCGTAATATTATTAATGCCAAACCACTGATGATAATTCAATATGCCAAAAATGTAATTGTCTTGGGATGGGCGCTCGTATGCTTTTAAATTAGCGTAGGTCGCATTTTCACTATTGTGATTAATTAAAGCCTTCACATCCGCAGGTACACTGTTGTTCAATTGGCGGAAATGTTCTGCAGAGATATAGTTGTTGTCTTTATTGACATTACCATACATCATGCAGCGAGCAAACAGGCGTAAAGATACTTCATGAATGGTGGCATCCGTTGTAATTAATAACATCAGGTTAGTCATGTTGGTTTGTGACTGACCGCCAGCAGTACCAATACCTCCCTCAATATTATAGCCCGTGATCATACCTGTATAGATGGTCGTATTCGCATCATAGACACGTTCCATATTGCGCGTCATAAACCATGCTACCACCAATGCTATCAATGGTAAAATGATTAAATACCAACGAATTTTGTATAAGAACCTAACAATATATCTGAATAAATCCATAATCCAAATGATTTTAAGTTACTTTTGTTTTTTTGCAGCCTTGGCTGCGGCCTTTTCTGCCTTTTTCTCTGCCTTCTCTAATGCTTTTTCTTTCTTTTCACTTTCATCAACGGCTTTCTTAATACGCTTCTCCACCGCTTTGTTTTCCTTTGAAATTTCTTTTTCTGACTTCTGAACAGCAGTGTCCAAGGTTATTTCTGTAGTTGAATTGGTAATGATAGGCGTGTGGGTGATAATTTCTAGCGTAATGATATCTGTTGTAATTGCTGTTTGCAAGGCCTGATATTGGGTTACTTGGGAACTTTCGTGAAGTTTTGTCCATGCAAAGTCTTCGATATTCATATTGCCGTTCTCAAAGTCCTCACGATTTAAAGCACCTGCTCCCTGATAGGCAGCGGCAGTCTCACCAAGTGTTTTAAGAGTTACCAAATCGTTTGTAATTTTAATATACAAAGTCGCAATTTGTAACTTTAACTGATCATAAGCAATATCTTTTTCTAAAACTGCCTGATCAACTTTCATCTTTTGTCGTTTGACAGAAGCAGTTAAATCCAATATGTCCTCAAATGGCAGTGCCAGGTTTACACCGACATTCCAATAACTGGTCTCCGAACCCTGGTATTGGTAAATGATGGTATTGTAAGTTGACGAATTGTTTCCCCACATATCTCCCTTGCCGTAACTATAACTGGCATGTGCTGTCAAATAAGAAAAAATATGACGCTTTTGCTTAGCCACTTCAGCCTGGGCAATCTCTCGAGCTTTTTCCAATGTCAGAATTTGCGGGGTCGATTTTGCATTCTCAAAAAGAATTGCCAATGGCGGCAAGTGGAACTCCGAAAAATTAATATCCTTGTCCTTACTGGAGTCAAAGAATCCCGCAGCGATACCACTTTCGTCGAACTGTGCGAAGGCAGTAGTACTGAGACCTGCGGTTGCTACAATAAATAACAGTCTTTTTAAATTATTCATTGTGTAGATTGTTTATTTCTTTTTTAAACGTTGTCTTTTTGAATGAAGGCAGTCAGCGTGCGGAAGATAATTTTCATGTCCATCATGAAATTATAATTCTGTCCGTAGAGGATGTCTAACTGCTTGCGCTCCTCGGCGCTCATATTGCCGCCCTTGCCGCGCTCCTCTACCTGCCAAAGGCCGGTGAGACCTGCGGGAGCCATGAAACGGTCGATACTGGAGTCGACAGTGAGTTTCTCGGCCTCGTAGAGGGGGAGGGGACGGTTGCCCACGATGGACATGTCGCCCTTGAGGATGTTGAAGAGTTGCGGTAACTCGTCGATGCTGTATTTGCGGATGAACTTGCCCACCTTGGTGATACGCGGGTCGTTCTCAATCTTGACAAAGGCACTGTTGATCTCTTCTTCCTTCTCCTTGTTGAAGTCGGACTCAGCCACGACAAAGTCATCACCGACGAGCATCACTTCCTCGTCGCTGATCATCATGTCGGACTCCATGCCCATATCCATCATCATCATCTCTGCCTCCTCACCAAGGGGAGCGGTGATTACGCTCTGGCGCTCGTTCTCTTCCTTTTCCTTTTCCAGATACTGGTTGCCGGCTTCCTTGGCGACTTCCTTCAGACGCTGTTCGGCATCGGCATACATGGAGCGGAACTTCAGGAAATCAAAGATGGTGTAGTTGGTACCCACACGCTTCGACTTGAAGATAACGGGACCCTTGCTCTCCAGCCTGATGGCAATGGCCGTGATGAGGAAGACGGGAGAGAGAAGGATAATGGCTATAGCCGAGAATACAATATCGAAGAGACGCTTCCAAAGGGGAATCTTGAAGCGCAGGATGCGGTGCTTGGCAGGCGCATTGTCGAACAGCATGCCCTCACGATCGGCAATGAACTGGATCTTCTTGTTCAGTTCCGTGATGGAGGCATTGGCGTCAATCGTGTCGTTGATACCGCATTTCTGGTACATCTTCCTGTCGTCGAGCGTCAACTGGTGGGTGAGCAGGATGACATAGATGTTCTTACACTTCTTCTTTAAATAGGTGATGGCCGTGATGTCCTCTGCCTGAACATTCTGCTCATAGAAAAGGATGAAATGCTCATTACGGACATGAGGGGAACAGGCCACTGCAGCATCCTTGTAGTTGGTGGCATACTGCACCAACCGACCTGGAATATACTTCAGTTTTTCCTGACTATCCGGATTGTTTCCGAGATATACTACACCTATCATATTACGTTATCAGTCTGATTAGGGGATAATCTTCTTGACGCGGATTTTCAGTTCCATGGGGTTGAACGGCTTGACGATATAGTCCTCTGCCCCGATTTCCAGCAAGCGGATACGCTCACTGGTGGAGTCCTCGCTGGACAGCATAATCACCGGGATGTGCTGGAACAACTCGTTCTGCTTGATCCACTCCAAAAAGTCGTCACCCCTCATGCCTGGCATGCGGATGTCGGAGATAATCAAGTCGGGGGTATTGCCTGCCTGAAGCCATTTTACTCCTTGCAGTCCATCGGGCAACCATTGTACGTCGTAGTCACTCATCAGGTAAATGGAGAGCACCTTTGCGATGGTCTCTTTGTCGTCAAGTATTAGTATTTTCTTCTTCATATATGAATTGAATTTATTCGGTAATAGTACTATTCTGTCGTGCAAAGGTAAACAAAATATTTTAATTCAACACAAAATATGGTAAAAAATTCGCGTTTTTTCGAAAAAATATTGGATTATTCAAAAAAAATGGGGAAATTTGCAAGTAAACCGTACTATAAATAGAGTATTATTTTAATGGTTATGGCAAATAGATATCTATTAGGTTTTGATGTCGGTAGCTCTTCAGTGAAGGCATCGCTTGTGAACGCCGATAACGGCAAGTGTGTAGCATCAGCATTCTTCCCCGAGAAAGAGGCTCCCATCATGGCTGTCAAGGCCGGATGGGCTGAACAGGATCCGCAGATGTGGTGGGACAATGCTAAGTTGAGCCTGAAGAAAATCATGGCTGACAGTGGCGCGACGGCTGAGGAAATCAAGGCTGTCGGTATTTCTTATCAGATGCACGGACTGGTCTGTGTGGATAAGAACCTGCAGGCGCTGCGCCCCTCTATCATCTGGTGCGACTCCCGTGCAGTGCCCTATGGCGAGAAGGCTTTCAAGGAACTTGGCGCCGATCAGTGTCTGACTCACCTGCTGAATTCTCCGGGTAACTTTACCGCCGCCAAACTGGCCTGGGTGAAGGAGAACGAGCCCGACTTGTATCATAAAATATATAAGGTGATGCTGCCCGGTGACTATATCGCCATGCGACTCAGCGGCGTGCCCAATACCACCGTCAGCGGTTTGTCAGAGGGCATGTTCTGGGATTTCAAGAACGATCAGGTGGCTGACTTCCTGCTCGACTACTATGGTTTCGACAAGTCGATGATTGCCGATATCGTTCCGACATTCAGCGTGCAGAGTGAGGTCTGTGCCGAGGCTGCCGCTGAGATGGGGCTGAAGGCAGGTACGCCGATTACCTATCGCGGCGGTGACCAGCCCAACAACGCCCTCTCACTGAATGTGATGAATCCTGGTGAGATTGCCGCTACTGGTGGTACGAGTGGTGTTGTTTACGGTGTGCTGGGTGAGGTGAACTATGACAAGCAGAGCCGTGTGAACACCTTTGCCCATGTGAATCATACGGAAGAGCAGACACGTCTGGGAGTCTTGCTCTGTATCAACGGTACGGGCATCCTGAATGCCTGGACGCACCGTAACATCACCCCGGAGATTGGCTATGCCGAGATGAACGACCTGGCAGCCACCGTGCCCATCGGCAGCGAGGGCGTTACCATCATCCCGTTCGGAAACGGTGCCGAGCGTGTGCTGGAGAACAAGGAGATCGGCTGCTCTATCAACGGTCTGAACTTCAACAAGCACAACAAGGCGCATCTGGTGCGTGCAGCCCAGGAGGGTATCGTCTTCTCCTTCTGCTATGGCATGGAGATCATGCAGCAGATGGGCATGGACATCCAGAAGATTCATGCCGGTAAGGCCAATATGTTCCTGAGCCCGCTGTTCCGCGACACGCTGGCTGGTGTCAGTGGGGCCACTATCGAACTGTATGATACCGACGGCTCTGTGGGTGCCGCCAAGGGTGCCGGTATCGGTGCAGGTATCTATAAGGACAATAATGAGGCCTTTGCCACTTTGGACAAACTGCAGGTGATCGAGCCGGATGTGGCTCACCAGACTGAGTATCTGGCAGCCTACAACGCCTGGAAGGAAACACTCAAAAAGCATATGTAAAGAAATTAGGGTTCGCAATCGCGGACCCTAATTCTTTTTGTACCATTCATACAGTTTCTTCACACCGTCTTCAATCTCCACGTGGTGCGTCCAGCCAAGCGAGTGGAGTTTGGACACGTCAATCAGTTTGCGCATCGTGCCGTCGGGCTTGGTGGTGTCGAATTCCACCGTGCCCTCAAAACCGACAGCCTTGACCACCAGTTCGGAGAGTTCGCGAATGGTGAGTTCCTTGCCGGTACCCACGTTGATATGGCAGTTGCGGATCTCGCCTAAGGCCGGAATGGCACCGCCACGGCCTTCCGAGTTGTTGCGGTCTACGGCTCCGCTGGCCGAGGCCCCGAAGTGGACGCTGGAATATTTCTCGATACCGATAATGTCGCTGAAATTCACATTGAGCAGCACGTGGACACTGGCGTCGGCCATGTCCTCACTCCACAGGAATTCACGGAGCGGCTTGCCTGTTCCCCACAGTACCACCTTATTATTATATATGCCATACTTGGCCAGCACCTGTTCGATGGCTTCGCTACTGGCAGCGCCGTCGACACCCTCGACGGGACGCTTGTTGAGGTCGGCGGCAATCTGATTCCATGCTCCGTTGTGTAGTAATTTGGCCAGGTAGATCTTGCGCATCATGGCCGGCATGACGTGGGAGTTCTCCAGATGGAAGTTGTCGTTCGGACCGTAGAGGTTGGTCGGCATCACGGCGATGTAGTTCGTACCATATTGGAGATTGTACGACTCGCACATCTTCAGACCGGCAATCTTGGCGATGGCATACTCCTCGTTGGTGTATTCGAGGGGGGAGGTCAACAGGCAGTCTTCCTTCATGGGCTGTGGCGCATTCTTGGGATAGATGCAGGTGGAGCCCAGGAAGAGCAGTTTCTTCACCCCATGGGCATACGACTCGGAGATGACATTGCACTGCATCTTCATGTTCTGCATGATGAAGTCGGCACGGTACAGTGAGTTGGCCATGATGCCGCCCACAAAGGCGGCAGCCAGTACGACGGCATCGGGCTTCTCTGCGTCGAAGAAGGACTTAACGGCCTGCTGGTCAGTGAGATCCAACTCTTTGTGAGAGCGTCCGATGAGATTCGTGTATCCTCTCCGAAGGAGGTTGTTCCAAATAGCGGAACCCACAAGCCCGTGGTGTCCCGCTACGTAAATCTTTGAATTCTTGTCCAACATTATTCTTCCATCTGTGCTTTGATGAACAGTTTCTTCACGAACTTCATGTCGTGCTGAACCATAATCTTAACGAGGTCGGGGAAGGAGGTCTTCTGGGGATTCCAGCCCAACTTGGCCTTGGCCTTGGCGGGATTGCCTAATAGTTGGTCAACCTCGGCAGGGCGGAAATACTTGGGATCCACCTCGACGAGTGAACGGCCTGTAGCCTTGTCATAGCCCTTCTCGTCGACGCCGTCACCGCGCCATTCCAGGTCGATGCCCACTTCCTTGAAGGCCAGGGTGGCAAACTCGCGCACCGTATGGTATTCGCCTGTGGCAATGACGAAATCGTCGGGTTCGGGCTGCTGCAGGATGAGCCACATGCATTCGATATAGTCTTTGGCATAGCCCCAGTCGCGCAGGGAGTTCAGGTTGCCCAGATAGAGTTTGTCCTGATAGCCTTGGGCGATGCGGGCTGCTGCCAGGGTGATCTTGCGGGTGACGAAGTTCTCGCCCCGGCGCTCACTCTCATGGTTGAAGAGGATGCCGTTGCAACAGTACATGCCGTAGGACTCACGGTAGTTCTTCATGATCCAGAAACCATAGAGTTTGGCGACGGAATAGGGGGAGCGGGGATAGAATGGGGTAGTCTCGCTCTGCGGTACCTCCTGAACCTTTCCGTAGAGTTCGGAAGTGGATGCCTGATAGATGCGGCAAATCTTCTCCAGTCCGCAGATCCTGACGGCCTCCAGCAGGCGCAGCACACCGGTGGCATCGACGTCGGCCGTGTATTCCGGCACGTCGAAACTGACTTTCACATGACTCTGTGCAGCCAAGTTGTAGATTTCCGTCGGCTTGGTCTCACCGATGATCCTTATCAGGGAGGATGAGTCGGTCATGTCCGCCCAGTGAAGGTTCACCAGGCGCTTCTTCTTCATGTCGCGTACCCACTCATCCAGATAGAGGTGCTCGATGCGACCTGTGTTGAATGAGGAGGAACGGCGCAGAAGGCCATGCACCTCGTAGCCTTTCTCAATTAAAAATTCGGCCAGATACGATCCGTCCTGGCCTGTAATACCTGTAATAAGAGCAACTTTTTTATCCATATATATGTAAATATGTATTATTATCCATTCCCGGAGAAGTTCTTGATACGCTGTTCTTCCGACAGTCGGCAGATCAGCAGCGTGTCATTGTTCTCCGCAATGATGTAGCCGTCCAGGCCCTGGACGACCACCTTCTTTTCCTGAGTCGTGTGTACGATGCAGTTGTGGCTTTCAAAGATATTGATATCGGGACCGATACAGACGTTGCCGTAGAGGTCCTTCTTGCTTTGCTCGTGCAAGGAGCCCCAGGTGCCCAGGTCGCTCCAGCCGAAGTCGGCGGGGCAGACGAAGATCTCTTCGGCCTTCTCCATGATGGCATAGTCTACGGAGATGTTCTCGCACTCCGGGAAACGGCGGTTGATTTCTTCCTGTTCCTTGTCGGTCCCGTAGACAGGCAGCAGGGATTCGAATAGTTTGGCCATGGAGGGCTGATAGACACGGAAGGCGTTGACAATCGTATTCACGTTCCAGATGAAGATACCGGCATTCCAGAAGAAGTAGTTTTTCTTGATATATTCCTGTGCTGTGGCCAAGTCGGGCTTTTCACGGAAGGAGTCCACGCGGAATATTTCTTTGTTGCGGAGAGAACTGGTGCTGAGGTCTGCCTGGATGTAGCCATAGCCTGTTTCCGGACGGTTGGGCTTCATGCCCAGGGTGACGATGGCGTCGGTCTCGCTGGTGAAGACCATGCATTCCTTGATGACGCGCTGGAATTCAGCCTTGTCGGTGACGATGTGGTCACTGGGCGTCACGACGATGTTGGCCTTCGGGTCTTTCGACTTGATGCGCCAACTGACGTAGGCAATGCAGGGGGCGGTGTTACGACGGCAGGGCTCGCACAGGATGTTGCCTTCCGGGATGCTGGGCAACTGTTCCTTGACGATGTTGGCATATTTCTGATTAGTCACTACCCAGATGTTGGCGGGGCTGACGATGTCTCCGAACCTCTCCACCGTCAACTGAAGCAGCGTCTTGCCGACACCAAGAACATCGATGAACTGCTTGGGATTCTCCGTTGTACTCATGGGCCAGAAGCGGCTGCCAACACCGCCGGCCATAATCACCAGATGATTGTTTGTTCTCGCCATAACTACTAAAATGCTGATAATAATCGGCAAAGATACAAAGAATCTGCGAATAAAACGAATTTTAAGGGAAAAATCTCTATTTTTTCTTCATCCACGTCTTCACGGCGAAGTAAATGACGGCGAGGGCGAGCAGTCCGAAGATGGCAATCTTGATGTATTCAGCATACTCGCTGATCTTGTCGTTGAGTTGGTCTTCCGGCACGATGGCATGCAGATACCAGCCCAGGATCGCCAGCACACTGTGCCATCCGCCGGCTCCGATGGTGGTGAAGAGGATGAACTTCCCGTAGTTCATCCGGGCCAGACCGGCAGGGATGGAGATCAGGTGGCGGATGACGGGCACGAAACGGCCTGTCAGTGTGGCGACGACGCCGTGATCGTCAAAATACTTCTCACTCTTCTCCACCTTTTCCTGATTCAGCAGACACATCTTGCCCCATTTGCTGTTGGCAAACTTATAGATGACGGGCCGTCCTACATAGAGAGCCACGAAATAGTTGATGCTTGCCCCGATGTCGGCACCGAGGGTGGCGAATAGCACCACGAGGAAGACGTTCAGCGAACCGCTGGCCGCATGGTAGGCGGCGGGGGTGACCACAAATTCCGAGGGGACGGGCACCACCGTACTTTCCAAAAGCATGAGGAAGAAGATGGTGGGATACCAGCCCAGCGCGTTCAGTATGTTCGTGATAAAGTTCATTGTTCTGTTTTGGTTTGATTTGACATATAGGTGTAATAGTCCTGAGGGGCCGTTCCTTCCGGAAAGTAACTGCCGAGCACGGTGCGGGCCTCTTTGGGGTTCACTTCTGCCGCTTTCTTCAGATAGTACAGGAACTCGTCTGTTTTTTTCATGTCCATACAGCACAGGGCCATGTAGGAGAAGCCTTCCTTCCAGTCCTTGTCCACGTGCCGGAAGAAGTTCTTGAGGAGCACGTACGAGGTATGGACATAGCGGTTGTCATACAGCGACACGATAATCCGCAGCATCGTCTTCTGCGAGTTGTCTGACAGACGGAGGGCGGTCTTGAAGGCCTCCTCTGCCTCTTCCGGCCTCTGACTGGCCAGATAGACGTGTCCCCTGATAATCTCCATGTTCACATGGTCGCAGTCCATGTCCTTGGTCTTGTCGATGTAATAGAGTGCCCGCTCGGGCTGCTTTGTCTCGGTATAGGCAAAGGCCAGTTCCTGGCAGATCTCGGGCAAGTAGGGCGAGTCGTCCTCTGCCAGGTATTCGGCTTTCTCCAGCACCTGGATGGCTTCTTCGAACCGGTCGAGGTTGATGAGGCAGGTGCCTTGGTGCAGGTAGCCGAACTCGTCCTCATCCATGATGACAGAGTATTTCCTGAAATATTCCAGGGCCGACTCGTAATTTCCCAGACTATACAGACTATTGGCTTTCGACAGAAGACTTTCTGCATCGTTGGGATCAATGGCGATGGCGTATTCGCTGCTGGTGATGGCGGCCTGGTAGTCCTCGTTCATGAACTGGGCGTTGGCCAGGGCATTCCAGTACCGGATGGAGAAGGGGTCGTGGTCGATGAGTTCGTTGAAGATGCGCTCGCTGTCCTTGTACTTTCCTAATCCGAACAGGGTGCGGGCCATCAGTTCCTTAAAATCGTCAGAGTCGTCTCCCTGGGAACGGGCCATCCACTCGAAGGCCTTGTCGAAGGCGTTGTAGTCCGAGAAGATGTTGGCCACGTCGTAGACATAGTCCGTCCACTCGTCGGGCATGATGTCTTTCGCCTGTTCAATGAAGTAGGCATCGGCCTCTTCCACCTTGCCTTCACAGATGAGGATCTCCCCGTAGAGATAGAGCCCTTCCTGCCGGTCGACGGCCTCGATATGCCCGGCATAGGCGCGGGCCGTGTCGAAATCCCTCAGGCTCAGGGCTTCCCGGGCTTTGTAGAGGAGCGGACCCACGGCCTCGGGATTGTATTCCAAAGCCAGGTTAATGGCACGGTCGGCATCGTCAGACCTGCCGTAATATTGGTAATAGTCGGCAATGTCGGCAAGATCATCGGCATCCATATAGATGGAATGTCCCTGCTGCACCGACTCCTCGTATCGCTTCAGGATCTGCCGGAACTCCTCGCTCTGGAAATATGCAAGGTCGTCTGTCATTATTTGCTGATCTTTGCCCAGGTGTCCTTGAGTCCCACCGTCTTATTGAAGACGGGCTTCTCGGGCGTCGAGTCGGCATCGGGCGTAAAGTAGCCGATACGCTGGAACTGCAGATAGGTCAGCGGTTTCATGTCGGCGGCATACGGCTCGATATAACAGTCCTTCAGCACACAGAGCGAATTCGGGTTGATCATCTGCTTCATGGCGGTCACGGCGTCGCAGTTCTGGGCCTCACGGATGGCGGCCAGTTCGTCACGGGGATTCTCAACGGTCCACAGACGGTCATAGAGACGTACCTCGGCCTTGACGGCGTGGGCACAACTGACCCAGTGGAGCGTCTTGCCCTTGATCTTACGGTTGGAACCGGGCAGGCCGCTGCGCGACTCGGGGTCGTAGGTGCAATAGATGGTCGTCACGTTGCCGTTCTCGTCCTCGTCGCAGGGGTGCTCCTCGTCGCACTTGATGATATAGGCGTTCTTCAGACGTACCTCCTTGCCGGGTGCCAGACGCATGAATTTCTTCTCGGCTTCCTTCATGAAGTCGTCGCGCTCAATCCACAGTTCGCGGCTGAACTCGATCTCATGGGTGCCGTCGGCCTCGTTCTCGGGGTTGTTGATGGCGGTGAGTTGTTCCACCTGGCCCTCGGGATAGTTGGTGATTACCACCTTCACAGGGTCGAGAACGGCACTGACACGGATGGCGCGGCTGTTCAGGTCGTCGCGGACGGCACTCTCCAGCAGGGCCATGTCGTTGAGGGCATCGATCTTGGTATAGCCGATCTTGTCGATAAACTTCACGATACTCTCAGGACTGTAGCCACGGCGACGGAAGCCGCAGATGGTCGGCATGCGGGGGTCGTCCCAGCCGTTCACCAGTTTCTCATTCACCAATGCCAGCAGGTTGCGTTTCGACATCAGCGTGTAGTTCAGGTTCAGTTTGTTGAACTCGGTCTGACGGGGACGGTTGTCCTCGATATTGTCGGTCTCGCCCTTCCATTCCTTCATCCATGTGACGAAGAGGTCGTACAGGGGACGGTGCTCCACGAACTCCAACGTACACCAGGAGTGGGTGACACCCTCCAGATAGTCGCTCTGGCCGTGGGTGAAGTCATACATCGGGTAGGCATTCCACTTGTTGCCGGTACGGATATGGGGGATATTCAGCACGCGGTAGATTAGCGGGTCGCGGAACAGCATGTTCGGATGGGCCATGTCGATCTTGGCACGGAGCACCAGGGTTCCCGGCTCGCACTTGCCGCTGTTCATATATTCGAAGAGCCTGAGGTTCTCCTCGATAGGACGGTCGCGGAACGGACTGTTGGTACCCGGGCTGGTGGTTGTGCCCTTCTGCTGGGCGATCTGCTCGGAAGTCTGCTCGTCAACGTAGGCACGTCCCTGTTGGATGAGCCATACGGCGAAGTCCCACAGTTCCTGGAAGTAGTCGCTGGCGTAGTAGACGTTGGCCCACTGGAAACCGAGCCACTTGATGTCGTTCTCGATACTCTCAATGTATTCCGTGTCCTCCTTGATGGGGTTGGTATCGTCAAAGCGGAGGTTACAGGTGCCGCCGTATTTCTTGGCCAGTCCGAAGTCGATGGCGATGGCCTTGGCATGACCGATGTGCAGGTAGCCGTTGGGCTCCGGTGGGAATCGCGTCTGCAGTCTGCCGCCGTTCTTACCGGCTGCCAGATCGTCAATCACCTTCTGCTCGATGAAACTCACAGATTTCTTTTCTTCATTGATAGTCTTCTCTTCCATATCTTTTTTATTATTCACTTTTCACTTTTCACTCTTCACTACTTAATTCCCCTCTCATTCAGGGCCTTGGCATATTTGGCGGCATTCCTGAGATGCTCCTGATAGGTCTTGGCGAAATTGTGCGTGCCGGAGAAATCCTCCTTGGCACACATATAGAGATAATCGTGATCCACCCTGTTCAGCACGGCGTCAATGCCTGCCACCGATGCAATCTTGATAGGTCCCGGGGGGAGTCCCGCGTTCTTATAAGTATTATAGGGACTATCGAATTTCAGCATGTCGTGGTAGATGCGCTTCAGGGCAAAGTTCTTCAGGGCAAACTTCACGGTGGGATCGGCCTGCAGGGGCATGCCTTTCTGCAGCCGGTTCAGATACATACCGGCAATCATGGGCTTCTCCGCGTTGTTGGCCGTCTCCTCGTCGATGATACTGGCTACGGTACATACCTCGTTGGGTGTCAGTCCGAGGGCCTCGGCCTTGGCGGTGCGCTCGCCCTCCCAGAAACGGTCGTGCTCTTTCTTCATCCGTTTCATCAGGTTGTCCAGCGAGGTGTTCCAATACACTTCATAGGTGTTCGGAACAAACAGGCTGGGAATTGTCTCGGTGTTGCAGCCCTGTTGGGCACAGAAGGAGGAGTCCTGCAGCAGGATGGCCACCACGGCGCTGTCGAGCATCAGTCTGCGTGACAGGGCACCGGCCAGACGGTCCATCGTACGGCTCTCGGGGATAGTCAGTCTGACGGGTTCCTGATGGCCGTTCTTCAGATTCCGGAATACGGTCAGGGTGTTGGTGCCCGCCGGGATGGCGTACTTACCGGTCTTGATATGGTCAGGGTAGTGCGTCATACGGGCCAGCGAACCGAATACCATAAGACCCGTATGGCTGGCGATCGGGTCCAGTTTGGCGAGCACGGAGTCCTGGGTGTCGTTGTCGTCGATATAGATGTAGCGGGTGTCTTCGCACCGGGAGAAATCTGCCAGATGGAAATAGAGAACCACCCCCGCGAGGCAGAGCAGACAAAGCCCCGCCGCCACCAGATAATATTTAGGGTTGACCTGTTTCATATCACGTGATTCGTAAATCGTGTGCAAAGTTACAACATTTTACGCTCATTTTCTTCGATTACTCGAAAAATTTTTCTACCTTTGCATCAAATTGCAGAATTATGAAACTCAGATTCTCCATACAATACGGGACGCAATGGGGGGAAAACCTTCATGTAGTGATCAGATATGTTAGTGCCGACGGCACCCAGAAACGGTATAATCTGCTGATGACAACCGAAGACGGGACGCTATGGACGTTGGAAACCGCTGCCCTGGAGTCCCGCCAGCATCCCATCGCCACGTTCACCTATCATTATCAGGTGGAAGACGGCGAGGGGAATGTGATCCGAAAGGAGTGGACACAGGTTCCCCGTACCTATCCCTTCGACTCCTCGAAGAGTTATATCCTCCGAGACCAGTGGCGTGACTTGCCCTTGCAGCATCATCTCTATTCGAATGCCTATAGGGTGACGAGTGGACTGGCGGTGGGCGAGGAGGTACAGCCGCTACGCATGCCGCTCTACCGCAAGACCATCCTCTTCCGCGTATCGGCGCCGCAGTTGCTCAGCGGACAGTCGGCGGCCCTGATCGGCAGTCATCCCACGCTGGGGGGCTGGAATCCCACCCGCTACCTGCGGATGGAGTACATCGGCCAGAGCGAGTGGATGCTCTCGGTGAATGTGGATTCCATCCTCCTGCCGCTGGAGTACAAGTTCGTGATCGTCGACGATAAGACCAATGCCCTGGTGACCTGGGAAGAGGGCGACAACCGTCTTGTGGAGGTGCCCGACGGGCAGACCTCTCCTGACTCCCAACTCCGCGACGGCTCTGTCCTGGTGCTCTACGGCGAAGGACTCCGCGTGAAGGAACAGGTGTGGAGGGCTGCTGGTGTGGTGGTGCCCGTTTTCTCCCTGCGGACCGAACAGTCCTATGGTGTCGGTGACTTCGGAGACCTGCGCCGGATGGTGGACTGGGCGGTGGCAACGGGCATGAAGGTCATCCAGTTGCTGCCCGTCAACGATACGACGGCTTCCCATCGCTGGAGCGACTCCTATCCTTATAATATTGTGTCGGCCTTCGCCCTCCATCCCCACTATCTGGATGTGGAGGAGGTGGGCACGCTGAAGAGCAAGGCCAAGATGACGGCCTACCATCGGCAACGGCAGGAACTGAACAACCTCGGCTATAGCGACTACGAGGCGGTGGACCGCGTCAAGACGGAGTATGTCCGTGAACTCTTTGCGGAGCGCGGACAGCAGACGCTCGATTCCAAGGAGTTCAAACTGTGGTTCTCCGAGAACCAGGACTGGCTCGAACCCTACGCCCAATGGGTGACAGGTGAGGCAGAAAGCGTCGGACTCACCTATTTCCTCCAGTATCATCTGCACCGCCAGTTGAAGGCTGCCGCCGATTATGCCCGCTCCAAGGGTGTCATCCTCAAGGGCGACGTACCCATCGGCGTGAACCGCGAGAGTGTGGAGACGGCCACCCATCCTGAACTCTTCAATCTCGACTGCTCGACGGGCGCTCCGCCTGATGCCTTCTCGCAGAACGGCCAGAACTGGGGTTTCCCCACCTATGACTGGAGCGAAAAACGAAAAGTGAAAAGTGAAAAGTTATCATTGACAGGCTGGTTCAGTCGCCGTATGCGCTGGATGGAACAGTATTTCGATGCCATCCGTATCGACCACGTGCTGGGCTTCTTCCGGATCTGGGAGGTGCCGCAGGATGCGGTGTTCGGCATCCTGGGCCATTTCTCGCCAGCCCTGCCGCTGACGGTGGGCGAGATAGAGTACTTCGGTCTCTCTTTCCGCCGCGACCTCTTCACCCGTCCGTTCATCAACGACCGGGTATTGGACCGTCTCTTCGGCATCCATGCGCAGTTTGTTCGTGATACCTTCCTCATTCCACGGGCCTATGGCCTCTATGACCTCCGTGCCGAGTACGACACCCAGCGGAAAGTGCAGGCAAGTTTCGAGGGACGGGGCGACGAGAACAGTCTCTGGATCCGTGACGGTCTCTACCGGCTCATCAGCGGTGTGCTCTTCGTGGAGGATCCCCATCAGCCTGAGATGTACCATCCCCGTATCGGAGCCTGGCAGGAGCCTGTCTACGAGGCCCTGAGTGCCGAGGAGAAGGATGCCTACATGCGGCTCTACAATAATTTCTTCTACCAGCGCCACAACTTCTTCTGGGGACAGAACGCCATCCACCGCCTGTCGGACACGGTCTGCCAGACGCGGATGCTGTGCTGTGCCGAGGATCTGGGCATGCTGCCCGACTGCGTGCAGCCCGTACTCGACCAACTCCGCATCCTGACGCTGGAGATCCAGTCGATGCCGAAGCAGACGGGCTACGAGTTCGCCCACCTCGACGGCAATCCCTATCGGAGCGTCGCCACCTTCTCCACCCACGACATGTCGCCCTTGCGCCTCTGGTGGGAGGAGAGTCCGGAGCGCACCCAGCGCTATTATGTCTCCATGCTCCAGAAACAGGGTAGGGCACCGGAGCATCTGCCGGCCCATATCGCCGAGGAGATCATCGCCCGCCACCTCTACTGTCCGTCGATGCTGTGCATGCTCTCCCTGCAGGACTGGCTGGCGATGGACGGTGAACTCCGCTCGAAGCATCCCAGGGAGGAGCGCATCAACGTGCCCAGCGATCCGTATAACCATTGGAAGTACCGCATGCACCTGACGATCGACGACCTCCTGGCCGCCTCTAAATATAATAATAAGGTACGCACGATGATTACCCGCTCGAAACGATGAGATACCAGACTTACATCTTCGACCTCGACGGTACGCTGCTTGATACCTTGGGCGATCTGGCGGCTTCGGTCAACTACGCCCTGCGCTCTCAGGGCATGCCGGAACACTCGCTCGACGATGTCCGCCGTTTCGTGGGAAACGGGGTTCGTCTGCTGATGGAACGCGCCGTTCCCAATGGGGCGGCGAATCCTGGGTTCAACGCGGCCTTTGCCACCTTCCGTCAGCACTACATGGAGCACTCGCTGGATACCACCCGTCCTTACGAGGGTATCCCTGAGGCGTTGGCTGCGCTGAAGGCTGGGGGCTGCCGTCTGGCTGTGGTGAGCAATAAGTTCATGACGGCTACTCAGGAACTGATCCGCCATTTCTTCCCTGACACCATCGAGGTGGCTATCGGCGAGCACGAGGCCGAAGGCATCCGCAAGAAGCCTGCCCCCGATACCGTCTTTGCCGCCCTCGACCAACTTGGGGTGGGGAAGGAGCAGGCCGTCTATGTAGGCGATAGCGATGTCGATATTCAGACGGCATCGAATGCGGGACTTCCCTGTATCTCCGTCCTCTGGGGCTTCCGCGACCGCGACTTCCTGATACAGCACGGCGCGAAGACGTTCATCTCCGCTCCATCAGAGTTGCTGTAGGCGGGCGATGTACTTGCCCAGGATATCGAACTCGATATTCACTACCGTACCCACCTTGATGTCGCAGAAGTTCGTGTGCTCGAAGGTGTAGGGGATGATAGCCACCTGAAAAGTATTCGACGTAGGATTGCAGACCGTCAGGCTCACGCCGTTCACCGTGACGCTGCCCTTGTCTACCGTGAAGTAGCCCTTCTTAGCCATCTCGCGGTTTTCAGGATATTCGAAGGTGAAGTAGGTGCTGCCGTCGGCATCCTCCATCGCGATGCACTTTGCCGTCTCGTCCACGTGTCCTTGCACGATGTGGCCGTCCAGTCTGCCGTTCATCAGCATCGAGCGCTCCACGTTCACCTTGTCGCCCACGTTCAGCAGGCCGAGGTTCGTACGGTCTAGCGTTTCCTTCATGGCGGTGACGGTATAGGTGCCGTTCTCGATGCGGACCACCGTCAGGCACACGCCGTTGTGCGCCACGCTCTGGTCGATCTTCAGTTCGTCCACGAATGAGCACTTCAGCGTAAAGTCGATATTCTCTCTGTCTTTCTCGATGGCTACAACGGTAGCAAACTCCTCTATGATGCCGGAAAACATGTTAATGTTTAATCTTTAATGTTTAATGTATAAAAAAGCGGGTTCGTGCCGATGATTTGGTGAAAACTCCTGTTTCACACGATGTGGGTGCTCCCTGCTGTTGTAATCCACCGGCATTACTGCTCTCCCGCAAGGGGATGACTGTGGCCCGCCATTGGCAAGGGAAACAATCCCGATGATTTTTTGTTAATGTAGAGTATCCCGATCTATGCGGCACGACCCGTTGTAGGTGCAAAGGTACGAAAAAGAAGTGAGAAGTGAAAAGTGAAAAGTGAAAAGTTGCGTTCCCTTTTCCTTTTTTAACACTCTTCACTTCTCACTTTTCAATTCTCACTTTTCACTTTTCACTTCTCACTCTATTACCTCGTACTCGTCTGTCTTGATCTCCTCCGTGGGCGAGACGATGGGATTCTCGTCGATGGCCACGTGCTTTTTCCTGAACAACTTGTTCTTGAACTTGTAGAGCAGGGCGAGTATGGCCAGCAGCAGGATGACGAGATACAGCCACAGCGCCGTCGGCGACAGCAGGAAGGAAGAGGGTACGACGACCTCGATGGTGCGCAGGTCGTACTTCTCCGGCGACTCCAGCAGGAAAGCCTTCACCTTGAAGGTATAGGTTCCGGCGGGCACGTCGCTGTAGTAGGCCATACGGTCCTTGCCTGCATTCTGCCATTCCCTGTCGTAGCCTTCCAGCATATATTGATAATGTACGCGATGCTGCAACTGGTAGTTCAGCGCGGCGAAGCGGAAGGCGAAACTCTCGTTCCTACCGGGCAGCGTCACCACCTTGCTCACGGGCACGTAGAAGTCGTAGTTGTCGTTCAGGCGCGGACTCTGCAGTTCGTCGTCGATGAAGAAGTCGGTGATGTTCAGTTTCAGCAGCGAGCCCGTGCTGGTCATCAGTTTCTTGCGGTCCACGACGTAGTAGCCGTCGAGCGTGCCGAAGAGGATGTTTCCGTTGCCCGTCGTGATGGCGCCGCCCTCCGACATGTTGGTTTCGTCGACGCCGTCCAGGCTGGAGAACGTCGTGAAGATCTTCTTGCTCACGTCGAAGGAGCAAATCACGTGCTCCGTCGCGAACCAGGCGTTGCCGCGCTGGTCGAAGGTGATGCTGCGGATCTCCTCTGAGGGCAGGCCGTCCTTCGAGTCGAAGGTGTCGAAGAGCCAAGTGCCGTTTTGGTCCTTGCCGATGGTGTAGCCGATGCCGCCGCCGTTGGTACCCACCCACATCGTGCCCTTGGCGTCGCGCCGCAGGCAGACCACGTCGTTGCTCATCAGGATCTTGTCGCTCTCCTCGGGCATCTTCAGTTTCTCAAGTTTGAGTTGCTTGTCCTTATAGGATAGGATCAGGATGCCGTCGGTGGTGCCCGCCCAGATGTTGCCCTCATTGTCGGCCTCGATGGTCCTCACCTTCATGTAGGCGTTCTTCGGGTAGTCCTTCATGCCGTTCTGCGGATGCAGGAATACGGTTTTGCCGCCCTGCTCGGTCATCAGGTTCACGCCGCCGCCGTAGGTGGCCACCCAGATGTTGCCGTGTTTGTCCTCTACCGTCAGGTAGGCGCCGTTGTTGCTCAGGCTCTGCTTGTCGTCGGCCTGGTGGCAGAAGTTCTGGATGGTCCAGCCGCTGCCGTTGGGCGACATCTTGAAGAGGCCGTAGTCCTTCGAACTGAGCCAGTAGTTGCCCTTCGTGTCCTTCGAGATGCCGTAGAGACGGCCCAGCGACTTGCCCTGCGAGTCGTGGGTGATGACGGTCTGCGTGCCGTTGTCGCCGATGAGGAACAGGCTGCTGCTCTTGTTGCCCAGCAGCAGGAGTCTGCGCTGGCTGTCGTAGTACATGGCGCGTATCTCGTTCTCCATCGTCGAGGTCGCGTTGGCGACGGGTCTCACCCTGACGATGTTATTCTTCAGGATCTCCAGTTTCTCCAGGCCCCTGCGGCTGGTTGACTCCCAGACCACGCCCTCTGGCAGTTCCAGCGAGGCGTTGACGGTGTTCGACAGGTTCCACGGGTTGCTGGGGTCGTTGTGGAAGTACTCCACCACGTCGGCCTCACGGTTGTAGTAGCCGTAGCCGCCGTGGTTCATGCGCACCCACACCGTACCGTTGTTCTCGTTGAAGTTGCCGCCTCGGCTCTCGTAGATCGGCGCCAGCACTTTCTGCTGCTGGAATTTCTCGTTGCCCGTCTCAGGGTTCAGCCGGTAGGCTCCCATCTCCTTGTCGCAGAACCAGATGAGTCCGTGACTGTCGACGAAGAGGTTGATGATGGCGTTGCCTGAGGGCTGCCTCAGCAGTTTGGGCTCCTGGCCATAGGCGAACGAGTAGATGGCGCCCTTATTGGTGGCGGCGAAGATGTTGAAGCCGTTGGAGTAGAGGCAGGCAATCTCCTCTTCCGGCAGGATGGACTTGTTCTCCAGGGCGAGGTTGCTGCGGTCCAGCCGGTGGATGCCCTTGTTCGTGCCGAACCAGATGTCGCTCTGGTAGCCTTCCGATACGCTGGTGATCCTGAGTTCGCCCGTCGTCACCTGCTCGCTCTTCAGTCCGCGGCGGTCCAGCGTCATGATGTAGAGCCCGTTGCCCTCAATGCTGATGAGCACCTCGCCCGTACTCGTCACCAGCAGCGGCGACGTGGTGCGGAACTCCTCGTTGCCAGGATAGTTTTCGAAGGGGTTGATGATCTGGTCCGTCTGGCGGTTCAGCACGAACACGCGTCCGTCGTACATGTGCATCCACACGTTCTGCGACTGGTCGATCACCATATCGAGGATACGGTTGTGCAGGTTCTTGATGCGGCTGCCGTTGCCCGTCTTGTAGTTGTAGAACTCGAAGCCGTCGAAGCGCGACAGGCCGTTCCACGAGGCTATCCAGATGTAGCCGTAGTCGTCCTGGTAGATGTTGGCGATGGCGTTGCTGCAAAGGCCGTCTTCAGTAGAGAAATGTGAACGGGTGGCCTGCAACTGCTGGGCGGGCGATGACTGGCAGGTGAGCAACAGGGCTGCACCTATGAGTATTCGGCGGAGGGCTGGCTTCTGTATCATAATAATAGTAGTTGTTTTAGGAATTCCGTTGCAAAAATACAGATTTTCCGTTAATTATCCAAATATTACGGATAAATTCCATACCTTTGCACAAAAATTAAGGAATCTATGGCAAAGAATATCTGTATCCTGGCGGGTGCCCGCCCCAATTTCGTGAAGGTGTCTCCCCTGGTGCGGGCCATCGCCCAGCACCCTGACGCCACGTGTCTTCTGGTCTATGCCGGTCGTGAGGACGATCCCACACTCGAAGCCTCGCTCTTCGACGACTTGCAGATGCCCCGTCCGCAGTTCTTCCTCGGCGTCGACAGCACGAGTCTCAACGAGATCACGAGTCAGGTGATGGCGGCTTTCGACCGCTTCCTCGACCTGCATCTTGCCGACGTGGTGATTGTCGTCGACGACCTCGCCTCCACGATGGCGGCAGCGATTGTCACCAAGAAGCGCGGCATCCGTCTGGCCCACCTCGTGGCCGGCACGCGTTCCTTCGACATCAACATGCCGAAGGAAATCAACCGCCTGGTGATCGACGCCCTGAGCGACTACCTCTTCACGGCAGGTGTCCGCAGCACGGGCATCGCCACCCGTGAGCAGTCGGAGCAGTCGCAGACCTATCTCGTGGGCAACATCCTGATGGATACGTTGCGCTACAACTATAACCGCCTGAAGAAGCCCGCCTCGCTGCCCGGTCTGGAGGAGGGCCAGTACATCGTCTTCACCCTGAACCGCCGTGCGCTGCTGGCCGATCAGGAGAACCTCGCCCGCATGCTCCAGGCGATGGTGGAGGCTGCAGGCGACGTGCCCATCATCGCACCGCTCCGCCCAGAGGCTGCTGCGACGGTGAAGGCCCTCAACAGCCAAGTACAGGCGGTCAGTCCGCTCAGTTATCTGGAGTTCGGCTGGCTCACGGCCCACGCCAAGGGCATCATCACCGACTCAGGCAATGTGGCCGAGGAGGCGACGTTCAACAGCGTGCCCTGCATCACGCTCAACAACTACACGGAGCATCAGGAGACCGTCAGCGTGGGCTCCAACGTGCTGGTAGGCGAGGATGCTGACAGGCTCCGCGAGGCTGTCAGCAGGATGGTTGCCGGCGACTGGAAGAAGTGCGCCCTGCCTGACCGCTGGGACGGACGAACCGCAGAGAGAATTATACAAATCTTACTTAGTTAAGAGTTAATTCTTCACTCTTAACTCAATAGTTCTCCGCCTTCACCTGGAAATACGCCTGGGCATGATTGCACACAGGGCACTCCTCCGGCGCCTTCTTGCCGATCACGATGTGACCGCAGTTAGAGCATTGCCAAATCACGTCGTTGTCCTTTGAGAACACGCGCTCCTTGTTGATGTTGTCCAGCAACTTGCGATAGCGCTCCTCGTGCTCCTTCTCGATGGCACCCACCATCTCGAACTTGTCGGCGATCTCGTCGAAGCCCTCTTCGCGGGCCTCCTTCGCCATACGGGCATACATGTCGGTCCACTCTAAGTTTTCTCCGTTGGCGGCGTCCTCCAGATTCTCTACGGTAGATGGCATCTTGCTGCCGTGCAGGTACTTGAACCAGATCTCAGCGTGCTCCTTCTCGTTGGCTGCCGTCTCCTCGAAGATCTTCGAAATCTGTACGAAGCCGTCCTTCTTCGCCTTCGAGGCGTAGTAGGTGTACTTGTTGCGTGCCTGACTCTCACCTGCGAATGCCTCCTGCAGGTTCTTCTCTGTCTTTGTTCCTTTCAGTTCTTTCATAATCAAAAATATTTGTTTAGTGTTAAACCAGGTGTTGCTCAATCGCGGTCCTCACGAGCGACGCCATATTGTTGCAGCCGAGTTTCTGGCGCAGATACTTCGTATAGGTGTGTACCGTCTCGAAGCCCAGGCAGAGGTTGTCGGCTATCTCCTTCGTGCTCATGCCGCTGGCCATCAGCCGCAGTATCTCCCGCTCCCTGTTGGTCAGCGTGGGGGCTGCCTCCAGTCTGCTGCCCGTCAGCCGACGGGCCTCCGTGCAGACGTACGTGCCGCCTTCGGCCAGGGTGCCGATAGCCACCTTGAGTTCCTCCTCCTCGGCGCTCTTCAGTAGGTAGCCGTGGGCGCCGCCGCTCATCGCCCTGCGGATCACGGCAGGTTCGGCGTAGATGGTGAACACGAGGATGCGCGTCTTCTTGCTGGCGGCCTGCAGCCTGGGGATGGCGTCGATGCCGTCGCCGTCGGGCAGGGCGATGTCCAGCAGCAGCACGTCGGGCTTCTGCTCTGCCAGTTGTGTCTCTGCGTCGGCCAGCGTCTTGGCGATGCCGCAGCACTCCGTCTCTGGGGCCAGCAGCCTGCTGATGCCCTCGGCCACCAGCGTGTGGTCATCGGCAATGATCACCTTAGTCGTCTTTCTTTTCATGTTTGATTTCTATGTTGATTTCTGTTCCTTCTCCTGGCGTGGCGGCGATGTCGAGGGTGCCGCCGATGGCTGCCACCCGCTGGCGGATACCCGACAGGCCGGTGCCCTGCTCGATGTCTGCCTCGTTCAGCCCGATGCCATCGTCGCTCACGTTCACAGCCGTATAGTCCTCGTCGGCCAGCAGTTGCACGCGGATGTGCTGGGCCTGGGCGCTCTTCACGGCGTTGTTCACCAGTTCGTGTACGATGCAGTAGAGGGCCTCCTCATGGGCGATGTGGCGCTCCTCGCCGACGAACGAGAAACTCACGCGCTCCATCGTGGCGCAGAAGTCCCTCAGGGCCGTCCTCAGGCCGTAGCGCGACAGCGAGTCGGGCAGCAGGTGATGGCTCACGTTGCGCATCTCGCGGATGGCTTCGTCGATCAGCGGGTCGTCCACCCGCAACTTCAGCGCCGTCAGCAGGCCCCCCAGGCGGTCGTGCAGGTCGCGGGCTATCCTCACCCGCTCCGACACCTCGCCGTCGAGCCGCGCCTGGATCAGCGCCGTCTGCCGCTTCTGCCTGACGCGCTGCCACAGCAGGAAGAACACCAGCGCCGTCAGCAGCAGCACCAGCGCCGTCAGCAGGCCGCCCCAGAGCAGCCAGCGCCGCTCCTTCGTCAGTTGCGCGATCTCCGCCTCCTTCTCCTTCGTCTCGTAGAGCACTTCCATCTGCGACAGACTGCTCTGGTAGTGCTTCGTGGCGAAGCGCTCCATCATCTCGCGTACCTTATTTATATATAAGAGGGCCTTGGCCTTGTTGCCCAGTTCGATGTGGATCTGTGCCAGCAACTCGTAGCATTCCACGTCGTCGAAGGTGGCCTCCTCGTCGTTCTCGTGGACTGACCGCTCGGCGTATTGGAGCGCCTGCCGCCAATTCTTATCCTTTATGGCGATCATCGCGGCGGCGGTGTAGATGTCGCGGCGCACCTCGCCGCCCAGTTCCTCCGTGTCGAGGCGGATGGCCTCGCCGACGTATTTCCTGGCCTGCTCGATGTCCACGTGGCCCTCCATCAGGTGCAGGCGGGCCATCGAGGCCAGCACCTCAGGATAGTCGTTCGTCTCCTCCTGCTGGTGGGCCCTGTAGTAGTCGTAGGCAGGGCCGATGGTCTGGCGCGCCTTCTCGTAGTCGCCCTTGTCGAGGTATATCTTCACCAGCCCCTTCCTGGGCAGGGCGCTCATCAGCGAGTCGCCTGAGGCCTCGCCCGTGGCGATGGCTTTCAGATACTCTGCCTCTGCCTTCTCGTGGTTGCTCATCGAGAGCCACAGTTCCGCCGTGTTGTGGTGCAGGATGGTCTGCGACTCCAGCCAGCCGTGCCGCTCGAAGATGGGCAGCGCCTTCTGGTAGTACTCGATGGCCAGCAGGGCCTTGTCCTGCATGTTGTAGAGGTTGCCCAGCGCGCCGTAGAGTTGCGAGTAGTTGTCGTCGATGTCGGCCTCCGTGTATCTGCTGTCGCCTCGCATGGAGTCGGTCACGGCGATGGCCCAGAGGAAGTAGGGCTCCGCCTCCTCATAGCGCTCCTGGCCGTAGTACTGCAGCCCCAGGTGGTTCAGGGCGTTCTCGCGCATGTTCAGCGCGTTCATCTTATAGGTCAGGGCGAGCATCTGTCGGGCGTAGTGGTCGTGCTTTTCCGTATCCTTGCCCAGGTAGCCGCGTATCAGGATGTTGTAGCAGCCCATCAGGTCCTTGTCGGAGATCGGCTTGCCGCTGCTGATCACCTGCTCGGCGGAGTCCACCTTGGCGTTTCTGTGGTCCACATAAGCGGAGGCGGGCTGCGTATGCAGTAAGCAGAGCAGCCACACCGCCGCAGCGGTTAGGGCTTGGGTTGTAGTTTGTTTCATTCTGACGGCAAAGATAGGAATTATTTTCAAAATTTCCAAATAATTGGAAGAAAAGTTTCATTAGTCCTATTTTCTATCCCACGTCCTGAAACATCTGTCCCACGTCCTGAAACAACTGTACCACGACCTGAAACAACTGTACCACGTCCTGAAACAGAACTTCTGTGCCCTTCTTTTCTCTTTTACAACGAAAAACCCCCATTTGGGGGATTGCGTATGTCGGCAGTTTTGCGTAACTTTGCCCCCAAATATGTTTAATAAACCATAACTTAAAGATTAAGACTGTATGAAAAGACTGATTTTATTGCTCATGCTGGCGCTTGCCTACGCCGTGAATGCTGATGCACAGGGATTCCTTAACAGGCTGAAGGAGCGTGCCGTGAATGCTGCGGAGAATGCTGTCAGCCGTAAGGTAGAGAATAAGGTGGATCGCGAGACCAGCAATGCGATGGACGATGTCCTCGACGGCAAGAAGTCCGACAAGAAGAGCAAGAGTTCCAAGTCGAAGGATGCGGACAATGACGATGAGGATGCTGATGATTATGAGAACGACACTAAGAACGTGAAGAGCGACTTCGTGCGTGGCTCTGTCGTGATGTTCGAAGATGATTTCGCCAATGAGCAGGTAGGTGAGTTCCCATCGAAATGGGATCTGGTCAGAGGCAGTGCCGAAGTGGCTGTCATCAACGGCGTGAAGTGCATCGAGATGGATAAACACGACTGCTGGCTGGCACCGCTGGTTAAGGGTGGCATCAAGAACTATCTGGGCGATGTCTTCACCATCGAGTACGATATGCTCTATGATGACAGAGAGAAGAATGGTGCTTCAAGTGTAGAACTCGACATTATGCATGAGACGAAGCCAAGGGATAATGAGTTGTTTACAATAACTTATTCCTTTACTTGGGATAAACATACTTTCGATTGTAATTATTGCCTGACCTCAGAGCCCTCTTTCACGCATAAGGAAGGGCATGCAAGTTCTGAGGCAGGTCCCTATAATGATGCCCGCTGGCATCATTTTGCCCTGTCGTTCAACAAGCGCGCCATCAAGTTCTATGTCGATGGCCGTCGCGTCATCAATGTGCCAAACGCGAAACCTGGTGCCGGGTGGGTTACATGGTTTGCCAGTGGTGGCAGCAAACACACATATATGAAGAACGTTGTGATTGCCAAGGGTGCAGTAGATCTCTACGAGCGTCAGGAGACTGATATTGACGCTAAGGTCGCTGCTGTTGAGAAGGCCATTGCCGAGACGGGTAAGTTCGTGACTAACAACATTCTCTTCGAGACGGGCAAGGCGACGCTGAAGCCTGAGTCGATGGAGGAGATTCAGAAGGTGGCTGATTATATGAAGAAGAACCCCAGCGTGCGCTTCGAAGTGCAGGGCCATACAGACAATCAGGGCTCCGACGCTATCAACGACCCCCTCTCTCAGCAGCGTGCTGAGGCCGTCGTCAAGGCCCTCGAAGGGCTCGGCTGCGACGGATTCAACCTCCGCGCCGTCGGCAAGGGCTCTCACGAACCCGTCGCTGACAACTCCACCGACGCCGGCCGCGCCAAGAATAGGCGTGTGGAGTTTATAAAGAAGTAAGAAGCAAAGAAATAAAAGAAAATATCTCTCACAATATGTTTTAGATCGTTAAACGACAGTTTAAAAGACCTTTACCGTGAAAACCAATTCGCCCTGGCGCCGTGAGGCCCCAGGGCGATTTTGTCATAAACATGATTATCATAAATATGATTATCAAACTTTTGATAATTTTATTTGGATAATCCAAACTAATTGCGTATCTTTGCAGGCGTAAACTATATGTGTAACTCATTAAATAGAATGCTTATGGAAGACCAAAAAGCAATAATTTGTGTTAATTCTCCAAGTTTTCTTGGTAGTGTCGGACTTTTAACGTACTTTTGCCATGAGTAAGCGGAGAGAACGGGCGAAAGCCCAAACAGCCCAGTTGAATCAGCAACTGGTGATTGCGAAAGAAAAGCGAAACCAAATCTACGAACAAAAGCAATTCGATCTGAAGATTGCCGATGTATTGTTTGATTTTGGCAAACTGGTATTTGGAGGAGTTCTTATTGGAGGACTTTTTGAAGATTTTGAACACCCTTATTGGCTATATGCCATCGGTATTAGTGCTCTAGTCATTTTAATGCGTTTGGGCATTCGGTTTTACAAAAAAGGAATTAAGAAATAAACAATTATGGTAGCAATCGCGTTTATGGCCACAGTAGCCATCTTGGCAACAATTTTTGCTATTTGGGAGGAATACTCTAGCAAGAAAAGATTCTCTAAATAGTTAGCACTTCACATTAGTGAGGATTGGAATACTTAAATTAAGTATAATATGGCATTGATTGTATTATTTGCTATTTTAGGGATAATCGCTTTTATCGGCATTATCTGGCAGCATTTCTACTTTAAAGATAAGACCGTTGTATAGGATATGGTTACAATCGCTTTTTTAATTACCGTACTTGTTCTGGCAACAGGAGTATTTCTTTGGCTCACAAAGTTCGACAAGAATAGAGTGCTCTGAAGAGGAATCTTAATATTAAATTATAGGTACATTTCGCCCT
>JAFUAK010000184.1 GCA_017460765.1 Prevotella sp.
AAGCGTGCGTCGCTCTTCCTCAACGGGTATCTGGCACGCCTGGCAGACAAGCCCCTGTGGAGTCCTGCCTATATCACCATCAGTGAACTCTTCCGCAGTCACTCTGACCTGAAGGTGGCCGACCCCATCAAACTCGTCTGCGACCTCTACAAATGCTTTACACAATGTACGGGCATCGACGAGACCCTCGACCACTTCTACGGCTGGGGACAACTGCTGCTGGCCGACTTCGACGACCTCGACAAGAACATGGCCCCTGCCGACAAGGTGTTCGCCAATCTTCGCGACATCCACGAACTCGATGACATATCCTACCTTACGGAGGAACAGCGGGAGATGATCCGCCGCTTCTTCAGCAACTTCTCCGAGGACCACAACAGCGAACTCAAGCAGCGTTTCCTGCGGCTATGGAGCCATATCGGCGATATCTACCGCACGTTCAATGAGCGGCTGGCCGCAGAGCAACTGGCCTACGAAGGCGCCCTCTACCGACAGGTGGCTACCGACGAGACCATCCAGTTCCGCTACGACACCTATGTCTTCGTGGGCTTCAACATGATCCAGCAGGTGGAGCAGACCCTGTTCCGTCGTCTGAAGCAGCAAGGCCGTGCCCGTTTCTACTGGGACTTCGACGACTACTATATCGGAAAGAACGAGGCAGGGCACTACATCGCCCAGTACCTCGAGACCTTCCCCAACGAACTCGATACCCGCGACAAGTCCATCTACGGCAACTTCAGCCGCCAGAAACAGTTGACCTATATCTCCGCCCCTACGGAGAACATCCAGGCCCGCTATATCAGCCAGTGGCTCGACGAGAAGCGCATCAGCGACGGGCGTCGCACCACCATCGTGCTCTGCGACGAGTCCCTCCTGCCCACCGTCATCCACTGTTTGCCAGAGGCTGTCGAGAAGGTGAACGTCACCACGGGCTATCCCCTCAGCCAGACGGCTGCTGCCACCCTCGTCAGCCAGTTGCTGAACCTCCACATCTACGGTCGTTCGAAGATGACGGGCCGCTACCAGCCCCGTCTGCTCCGCATGCTCAGCCAGCATCCCTATGCCAAGTACTTCACCTTCGACGAACTGCCAGACGATATCCTTCCCTGGCTGCTCGACACCGTGCGCCAAGTGGCTGTCAGCATTGAGGAGTCTGATGCCGTCACCCAGGAATCGCTCTTCCGCATGTACACCCTGCTGAACCGCGTCTGTGAACTGAAGGCCAGCGGCGACCTGGAGGTCGACATCATCACCCTGCAACGACTCGTCATGCAGATCGTTCAAAGTACCACGATTCCCTTCCACGGCGAACCTGCGGAGGGCATTCAGGTGATGGGTGTACTCGAGACGCGTAACCTCGACTTCGACCACGTGCTGCTGCTCTCCTGCAACGAGGGCAACATGCCCCGGGGCGTCAACGATACGTCCTTTATCCCCTACAGCATCCGCAAGGCCTACGGACTCACCACCGTCGATAACAAGGTGGCCATCTACGCCTACTACTTCCACCGTCTGCTGCAGCGCGCCACGGATGTCACACTCGTCTATAACAACGCCACCAGCGACGGCCAGACAGGTGAGATGTCGCGCTTCATGCTCCAACTCATGGTGGAGAGCAGCCATCCCGTCACCTTCCAGACGCTCAAGTCCGGCCAGAGCATCAGCCTCCGTTCGCCACGCCCCATCGAGAAGACGGATCAAGTCATGCAGTTGCTCCGCCAGCGGTTCGGTGCCGAACAGGGCGGTATCAGTCCGACGGCTGTCAGTAACTACCTCCGTTGTCAGTTACGTTTCTTCTACCGCTATGTCTGCGATCTCAAGGAGCCCGACGACAACGAGGACGACCTCATCGACAACCGCATCTTCGGCAACATCTTCCACCTATCGGCCCAGATGGTCTATGAGCGATTGCAGCAACTCACGGGCAATCACATCACGACCCTGGCCATCGACGACTTGTTGAAAAGTGGTGTGGAGATCGAACAGGCCGTCGATGCCGCCTTCAAGCGCGAACTCTTCCAGATCAAGGATCCCTCGCGCCCCATGCCGACGTTCGACGGTCTGCAACTCATCAACCGTGAGGTCATCATCAAATACGTGCGCTTACTACTGGAGATCGACCGTCGCCTCACCCCCTTTACTATCCTCGGCCTCGAGAAGCAAGTCTCGATGCCCTATACCGTTGTCGGGAATGTGCAATTCCCGACAATAGTGGCCGGTTTCATCGACCGTCTTGACCAAGTGACCGATCCAGAGACAGGCGAGATGCGCATCCGCGTGGTCGATTATAAGACGGGTGGCTATCGTCTGAAGCACCTCCCTGACGTGGAGGCCATCTTCGACCCACAGAACGTCAAGGACCACAGCGACTACTACCTGCAGGCCTTCCTTTACAGCCACATCGTGCGCAGCAAACCAGCAGCGGGGGCTCAGGCCGTACCCGTCTCCCCCGCCCTGCTCTTCATCCAGCATGCCGGTGTCGAGGACTACGACCCAACGCTCTGTCTCGGCAAAGAGCCCGTGCGCGACATCGCCAGCGTCTCAGAGCGCTTCATGGAACTGTTCAGCCAGACCATCAGCGAGGTCTTCAGCCAAGAACTCGCCTTCACACCTACCAGTGATCCCGACCGCTGCAGGCACTGTCCCTACTCGTATCTTTGCAAACAATAAATATATAATAAGGTATATGGAATATATGTCACAGGAAGGCTACGACAAACTCGTAGCAGAACTCCGTCAGATGGAGACGGTGGAATTACCTCAGGTGAGGGATGCCATCGCAGAGGCACGCGACAAGGGCGACCTCAGCGAGAACTTCGAATACCATGCCGCCAAGCGCGAACAGGCACGGCTGCTCGGCAGGATACGCTTCAAGCAAAGGGTACTGGCCAACGCGCGGGTGATCGACATGTCGAGACTCAGCAACAACGACAGCGTGCAGTTGCTGAGCAAGGTAGAGATGACGAATCTGGCCAACAACAGCAGGATGACCTACACAATAGCAAGCCCCCACGAGGCAAACCTCCGTGAGGGCAAGATATCCATTAAGTCGCCTATTGCACAGGCGCTGTTAGGCAAGAAAGCGGGTGACGTGGTAGAGGTGCGGGTTCCTGCCGGACTGCTGAAACTCCGCATCGAGCACATCGAACTTACCTGAGACGGTCCATCGAGCGGACGAGTTTCTCGTCGGCATTGATGGCGCTACGGGCCATGAGATAGAGTATGAGGGCGACCGCAGGGAGGACAGCCGGCCACGTGGGACGGAAGTCGACGGTACCCCACGACTTATCGCCAACGACCTGACCTACCACGAAATAGCACACATACCAGCCGACAATCAGCAGGGCATTGAACAGGCAGAAGAGTGCCTGCACCTTCCTGTTGTGATAGAGGAAGATGGCATAGGTGCCCAGTACGGCTGTCGGCAGCAGGATGGCCAGCAGGGGCCATGTGTCGAAGTGGTGCTTGCCGAGGGGGTCGGTGAACCACAGGTTATACACACGGGCCACCTCCACGCCAGCGGCCCTGAAGGAGCCTATCTGCATACAAAGACAAATGACGGTCATGATGATGGCCGCCAAGAGGTAAAGTGTCTGCTTACGCTGAATCATTCCGCGACAGGATTAGTTTTCCTCTACTGCTGCGTTCTCACGCGACGGGTCACGCCAGTAGATCTTGTCCTCGATGAACTCCTGAGTGGCGAGAAGCGTAGCCTTAGGCAACTTCTCGTAGTAACGGGAGATCTCAATCTGCTCGCGGTTCTCAAACACCTCTTCCAGAGAGTCGTTGTAAGAGGCGAACTCGGCCAGTTTCTTCGACAGGTCGTCCTTGATCTGAAGGCTGATCTGGTTAGCACGCTTGGCGATGATAGCCACACTCTCGTAGATATTCTCCGTATCACGGCAAAGGTCCATGATGTTACGGGTCACGGTATTAACGGGGGCTTTTGATTTCTTGTAGTCCATATTCTTAATCTTTAATTACTTTCTTACACTTGGCGATATACTTCTCGGCTGTGGCGGCATTCTTTGAGTCGGGGAACTCGTTGATGAAGCCATAGCACTCGTCCTCTGCATCACGATAACGCTCCAGCCGACGCTCTTCCGTACTGTTTTCTGCCAGTTGGAACTTGCTTTTCATGATGAGCAACATGAATTCCTCGCGCAAACTGCAATAAGGGAAGTTCTTCAGAGCATTCTGCGCCGTGATGATGCTGGCGTTGTAGTTACTCTCATCGTTCGAGTTGATATTTCCGAAATAGCCGCCCAGGTTGTAATAGAGTTCTGCGGAGAGATACTCTTTCTGAATCAACTTGTCGTAGAGTTCATAGAGGCGGGCCTGTGCACGGTCGCGCAACTTCGAATCAGGAAAGAGGTCCATGAACTGCTGATAGGCAGTGATGGAGCCGTTGGTAGGCGACTGATCCAGACGTGGCTCGGGTGAACTCTCATAGAGCGACTCACCCACATAGAAGGCAGCAGGCTCAGCGTAGATGCCACGCGGATAACTGGAGCCATACTTCTTGAAAGTCTCGGAGGCTGCTTCGTAGTCGCGGTTGCAATACTGCGCCATACCCAGCATATAGAGACACTCCTGTGCCTCGTCGGAACCTTTCTTGATGGTGACCAGTTCTTCGAGCAAAGTCGTGGCCTGCTGGAACTTGCCACGGGCAAAGAATTCCTTGGCAGCCTCATACTTGGCTTCCGTGTCGCCATACTTGTAGACACTGTTGAAATCCGATGCGCAACCGCTCAGCAGAAGCACCACGCTGGAGAGTATAATGAGAGTTTTCTTCATTTCGGGGTGCAAAATTACGAAAAAAAAGCCACAGATATCACAGATTAACACAGATTAATACTAATTCAGGTCAAAAAACCATTAAATTTGGCGCAAATTAACTACCTTTGCAGTTTGTTATGGGAAAATATGTATTGACATCAGACTATCAGCCGACGGGTGACCAGCCAGAGGCCATCAGGGAACTGACTGAGGGCCTGGAGCGCGGCGACAAGGCACAGGTATTACTGGGCGTGACGGGTTCGGGCAAGACGTTCACGATGGCGAACGTCATCGCCAACCACAACCGTCCTACCCTGATTCTCAGTCACAACAAGACGCTGGCGGCACAACTCTATGAAGAAATGAAAGGCTTCTTTCCCCAGAATGCCGTAGAATACTATGTCAGTTATTACGACTATTACCAACCAGAGGCCTATCTGCCCTCCAGTGATACATATATTGAAAAAGACCTGGCTATCAACGACGAGATTGACCGATTAAGGCTTTCTGCCGTATCAAACTTATTATCAGGCCGGAATGACGTTATCGTTGTATCATCGGTTTCATGTATTTACGGTATGGGCAGTCCTGTTGCTCTACAGGAAAACGTCATCGAACTGCACGTCGGTCAGAAACTCGACCGCAACGCTTTGTTAAGGAAATTAGTGCAGTCGCTCTATGTCAGGAACGACCTCGACCTGCAGCGTGGCAACTTCCGCGTGAAAGGCGATACGGTGGATGTGGCGATGGCCTATAGTGAGGTGGTACTGCGCATCACGTTCTGGGACGACGAGATCGATGCCCTGGAGGAGGTGGATGCCCTCACCTTCGACCGTCTGGCCCGTTTCGAAGACTACAAACTCTACCCCGCCAACCTCTTTATGACCTCACAGGAGCAGACGAACATCGCCATCCACGACATCCAGGACGACCTGGTGAAGCAGGTGGCCTTCTTCGAGGAGATGGGCGACCCCATCAAGGCCCAGCGTATCAAGGAACGCGTGGAGTACGACATGGAGATGATCAAGGAACTGGGCCACTGCTCGGGCATCGAGAACTACAGCCGCTACTTCGACGGTCGCAAGGCAGGGGAACGGCCCTACTGCCTGCTCGACTTCTTCCCCAAGGACTTTCTGCTCTTCATCGACGAGAGTCATGTTTCCGTGCCTCAGATCAGCGCGATGTACGGCGGCGACCGCAGCAGAAAGAGCAACCTCGTGGAATACGGTTTCCGTCTGCCGGCCGCCTTCGACAACCGTCCGCTGCGCTTCGAGGAGTTCCAGCAGGAGGTGAACCAGGTGATCTACGTGAGTGCCACGCCTGCCGACTTCGAACTGGCTGAGGCAGAAGGCGTCGTGGTGGAACAGGTGATCCGTCCGACCGGCCTGCTCGACCCGGAGATCGAGGTGCGTCCCAGCGAGAATCAGATAGACGATCTGATGGACGAGATCCTGACACGCAGCCATCGTAACGAGCGCGTGCTGGTCACAACGCTGACAAAGCGCATGGCCGAGGAACTGACGGAATACCTGATGGACCACGGGGTGAGGACAAACTATATCCATAGTGAGGTGAAGACGCTCGACCGTGTGCAGATCCTGGCGGACCTGCGAAAAGGCGAATACGATGTCCTGGTCGGCGTGAACCTGCTTCGTGAAGGACTCGACCTGCCCGAAGTGTCGTTGGTGGCTATCCTCGACGCCGACAAGGAAGGCTTCCTGCGCAGCCACCGGAGCCTGACGCAGACGGCAGGCCGTGCCGCCCGTAACGTGAACGGCAAGGTCATCATGTATGCCGACACCATCACCGCCTCGATGCAACTGACCATCGACGAAACGCGCAGACGGCGAGAGAAGCAGATCCGCTATAATGAGGAACACGGTATCACGCCCAAACAGATCGTCAAGAACATCAGTACGGGTGCGCTGCAACGTGAGGAGCGTCCTGACGTGAAGGAACTGCGGAGGGCCATGCTCGTGCCCGACACCAAGACTGCCCTGGCAGCCGACCCGATCGTGGAGCGTATGACAAGGCCACAACTGGAGAAGAGCATCGCAGAGACCACCCGGCTCATGAAAGAGGCCGCCAAGGCGCTCGACTTCCTGCAGGCAGCCCAGTACCGCGACGAGATCATCCTTCTCCAGAAAGAACTGGAGATGAAGTAAAAAGTGAAAAAATACCAAAATCCGTGTTAATCCGTGTAATCCCTGCCTGATTATTGATTATTCTTCGTAATTTTGCGCGGAAAATAAAGAACTAATGTATATGAGAAGACTGTTGATCGCTATCCTGACGCTGCTGCCCATGCTCGCAACGGCTCAAGACAACACATGGGAGCGCATTGAGACGGAGCCCGTGGAGAAAGTGAATCCTGATGCCAAATATCTGGTGCCCAATGCCGTACCCGAAGTGGACGGGAGAGTCTGCTGGGAGGCCGACATCAAGGCACCGGGGAAATCTGCCCAACAGATCTACGACATCCTGCTGAAGCAATTGGAGAAGATGGTGAAGGAACCCAACCAGTTGGAGAACAGCAACGTGGCTGTGAAAGATGCCGGGCGCCACGAACTGGGAGCCGTCTTACATGAATGGCTGGTCTTCAAGAGCGCGGCATTATCCCTCGACAGGACCGTACTGAATTTCCATATCCTCGTCACCTGCACGGATGGGAACGCCAACGTGCAGATAACCCGCATCAACTATGACTACGACATAGACCGCAAGCCGCAGCACTATGTGGCCGAGAAGTGGATTACGGACAAATACTGTGTGAACAAGAAGCACACTAAACTATATCCTATTTCAGGAAAGTTCCGCAGAAAGACCATCGACCGTAAAGACTTTATCTTCAACAAGTTCGAAACGCTGCTTAACGAGAAATGAATATTAGCAAGGACCGTATACGCAACTGGCTGAACATTGTCTTCATGATCATGGCCGTCGTTGGCGTGATCCTCTTCCTCTCCAAAAACGAGGAGCGTCACAATATGGGCCTCTACATCATCATGGTGGCCATGTGCATCAAGATTGCAGAGTCGTCGTTGAGGATGATGATGCTCATCATCGCCTTCCAGTTCACAGTCATCACGTCGTTTGCACAGGACTATAACCAGATTGACGAGATGGGCAACGTGACGCAGCGCAACGAAAACCAGAACTTCAACAAGCACAACAACGATACGACCCGCAACAAGGAGATTCCCAAGGGCTTCTATACTTGGACCGTGGACAGGACGACAGGTGACCGCATCTTCGTGGAACCCGACACACTGTCCCACCTCTTCATGAACACCACATTCAATAATGGTGTCTATGGCGAATACAATCACACGGGCAGTAACTACACCCCGCGTCTGAGCCGAATCTTCTTCAACCGGCCGGAAAGCGACGATTTCATCTTCACCCAGCCCTATAGTTTCGTTGAGAAACGGCCAGAGGATCATCTTTTCATGAACACGCTGTCGCCCTATACCAGCGTGCTCTACGACAACTGCGGCGACAAGACCAACGGTGAAGACCACTTCGACGCGAAGTTTGCCGTCAATGCCGGCAAGCAGATCAACGTAGGCTTCGACCTCGACTATGCCTATGCCAGGGGCTACTTCAGCGACCAGAGCCTCTCCCACTTCAACGGCACCGTCTTCGGTTCCTATATCGGCGACCGCTACAACCTGCACCTGTTCTTCAACGCCAGCCATCAGAAAGCATCGGAGAACGGAGGTATCACGAACGACAACTATGTGACGCACCCCGAGTCATTCCAGGACAACTACGCCGAGAACGAGATTCCCACGCAACTGACCCGCAACTGGAACCGCAATGACCACCAGCACCTCTTCCTCACCCACCGCTACAACTTCGGTTTCTACCGGAAGGTCAAGATGACAGAGGCCGAACTGAAAGCGCGTGAGTTTGCCCAGGCCTCGAAGAAGGAGAAGGAAGCCAAGGAGGCCGCCAAGAAGGACCAAGACCAGAACGGCCCCGGCAAGCGGAAGGAGAATGCCAAGCCCAGCGGAAGACCCGAAGGAGCCAAGATCATGGGTGCCCAGCCGAAAGCCGACTCACTCAGCATCGCAGCAGATACGACACGCATCAAGGTGGACGGACAGGCAGCCATCGACAGCCTGAACAGGGAACAGGCCATCCAGGACTCCATCGACGCCACCATGAAGAGGGAATATGTACCCGTGACCAGTATCTTCCATACGCTGGAGTGGAACAACAACCGCCATATCTATCAGGCCTACAACACACCGTCGGGATACTACCGCGACACCTACTATTCCAGAAACGAGGAGGTAGGCAACGACTCCATCTTCGACATCGCCAGGCACAGGCAGTTCAAGAACACATTCGGCCTGGCGCTGCTGGAGGGCTTCAACAAATATGTGAAGGCCGGTCTGAAAGCCTTTATCTCCTATGACTACAACAACTACGAACTGCCAGACACCCTCAATGGCATCGGCATGCAGACGAGTTGGCACGAGCACACCGTCAGCATCGGTGCCCAACTCAGCAAGACACAAGGCAGGACGCTCCACTTCGACCTCAGGGCAGAATCCTGGATTGCAGGCGTGGATGCCGGCGACCTGTTGGTGGACTTCAACACCGACCTGAACTTCCGACTCCTCGGCGATACCGTCCGGTTGGCTGCCAATGCCTACTTCCACAGGATCACGCCCCCGTTCTTCCAGTACCTGTTCCGCTCCAAGCACATCTGGTGGGAAAACGACCTCTCTGCCGAGACCCGCAGCCGCATAGAAGGCGTGTTCAGTTATGAGAAGACCAAGACGAAGTTACGCGTGGGCATTGAGGAAATACAGAACTACACCTACTACGGCATGAGTTACGACCTGGATCCCAGCACCTACAAGTTGACCAATATGACTGCAGGCGTCTATCAGGAGTCGGGCAACATCAACATCATGACAGCCCAACTCCAGCAGGACTTCCGCCTCGGACCGCTGAACTGGGAGAACGTCATCACCTACCAGAACAGCAGCAACACGGATGCGCTGCCGCTGCCTACGTGGAACATCTTCACGAACCTCTACCTGAAGTTCAGGATTGCAAAGGTGCTCGACCTGGAACTGGGTGCCGATGCCATTTTCTTCAGCAAGTACTATGCCCCCGACTACTGCCCGATGATCACGCAGTTTGCCGTTCAGAAGAATGAGGAGAGCCGTGTGGAACTGGGCGGCTACCCGTTCATCGATGTCTATGCGAATTTCCGGCTGAAGGGCGTGCGCTTCTTCATCATGATGAGTCACGTGAACAGCGGCTCGGGTAACGCCATGAGTTTCCTGGCGCCCCACTACCCCACCAACAGCAACGTGCTGCACTTCGGCGTAAGTTGGCCCTTCTTTAACTAGATCAGTATCAGGCCCAGACTGACGCAGAGGCCGTAGACAAAGATATTACGCGCTGTTTCTCCCAAGCAGAGATTCAGCGCTTTTCCTTGGTAGATGCGCTTGATCTTCAGGAAGGTGAAGAGGTGCATCAGGAGATAGAGGAAGGGGAAGAGGAATGCCAGGAAATGCCCGTTCATCAGGAACGTGCCACCCAGGATGACGGCCCCGATTCCGACGGCGAGATAGAGTTGCAGGCCTGCCTCGGCTCCCAGTTTCACGATGATGGTGTTCTTCCCGGCCAGGCGGTCGTTGTCCCTGTCGCGGAAATTGTTCACGATCAGCAGGGCATCGATTACGAGTCCGCAGGCCAGCGATGCCAGGAACACCTGCCAGGTGATGGTGTGCAACTGCACATAGTAGGTACAGCAGACAGGCACGATGCCGAAGAACACGAGCACCAGCACATCACCCAGTCCCTGATAGGAGAAAAAGGTTGTATAGAGGAAGGCGAACACCACGCAGAGGATGCCGATCAGGATCATCTCCAACCCGCCGTACCACGCCAGCGGCAGTCCGATGATACAGGCCAGACACGTGGTGATGGCAATGGCCTGCTTCATCGCGTCGAGCGTCACCCAGCCCTGGGCACAGGCCCTGCGGGGCCCCAGTCGCGTCTCCGCATCGTCCGTGCCGTTGGCGAAGTCGAAGAAGTCGTTGATGAAGTTCGCGTCGATCTGCATCGCGAAGGCAAAGAGCAGGCAGAGGACGGCAGCCGTCCAACTGAACGTATCCTCCTCGTAGAAAGCCCGTGCATCCGTAAAGGCCAGGGCCGCGCCGATTATCACGGGGACGGCAGCCCCTGACAGCGTCTTGGGGCGTGCTGCCAGCAGCCACGCCGTTGCCGAATTGGTCTTGATATTCTGTTCTTCCATCATTATTTTCCGAATTTTCTTGCAAAAGTAAGCAGAAAATCGTATATTTGCAAACAAATCGCAGACTTTTTCACAATGAACTATCAGTCCCACACGCCCAGTCTCGACCTCGTGGAGTTCATCGAGACCCAGATTCTCCCCCGTTACGCCGCCTTCGACCGTGCCCACAACATGGAGCACGTCACCCGTGTCATCCGCCGATCGTTGGAACTGGTGAAGACCACGGGTGCCGATGCCAACATGGCCTATGCCATCGCCGCCTACCACGACCTGGGCATGTCGGGCCCCCGTGCCGACCACCATCTCCGTGGGGGCAAGATCCTCGCCGCCGACGCGCGGCTGAAGAAATGGTTCTCGCCTGAGCAGATCAAGATCATGAAGGAGGCTGTGGAGGACCACCGTGCCTCTGCGAGCCGTGCCCCACGCAGCATCTATGGGAAGATCGTGGCCGAGGCCGACCGCGACATCGATACGGAGACCGTCATCCGCCGCACCATCCAGTACGGCCTCGCCAACTACCCTGAACTCGACAAGGAAGGCCATTGGAAGCGCTTTATGGAGCACATGCACAGCAAATACTCCAAGGACGGCTACATCCGTCTCTGGATTCCCAACTCCCCCAATGCGAGGAAACTTCAGGAACTGCGCGAACTCATCGACCAGCCTGCAAGACTGCGTGAGACCTTCGAGCGCCTCTTCGCCGAAGAGAGTGCTACATGAAATAGAGGTAGTAGACAGCCGCCAGCACCACAATCAGCGCAATCAGTATCGCCGACTTGATCAGGCACGAGGCCACCTTCTTCACGACGAGGAAGGCCACCATGATGGCTACCAGCACAAAGATGTAATATCCTACGTTCTCCATCACTTGAACATTTTTCTGAATACCACGGGTATCGGTGTCTCAAACTCCATCGGCTCACCCGTCACGGGATGGTGGAAGCACAGCAGCCAGGCGTGCAGACAGAGCCGGTGCAGCGGATCGTCGCCGTTGCCGTATTTCGGATCGCCACAGACGGGATGGCCCATATCTGCCGAGTGTACGCGGATCTGGTTCTTACGGCCTGTCTCCAGTTTGAACTCCACCAGAGAGTGCTCCGTCGTACGGGCCAGCACATGATAATGGGTTACTGCATACTTTCCGCCGTTATCGACTGGAGATGAATACGTTACGTAAGCCTTATTATCCTTCAACCAATTCTTGATGGTACCCTCGTCCTGCTCCATTTCACCAGAGCAGACAGCCACATAACGGCGATCGTAGACGATGTCGTGCCAGTTGTGCTCCAGGATCTGCTCCGTCTCCATATCCTTGGCATAGACCATCAGTCCGCTGGTGTCACGGTCCAGACGGTGCACGACATGAGCCGTACACTTCTGGCGCGACTTCTTGAAATAGTCGTCAAGCACCGACTTCACGTTCAGACTCGAGTGGCCTGCCGCCATTGAGAGGATGCCCTCGGCCTTCTCCACCACGATGAGCCACTTGTCCTCGTACACGATCTTCACGTAGCGACTCTTGAAGCCCTGCTGGTTGCGCTTCGTCTTGCTGACAGCCACCTTCATGCCCGGCTCCAGGGGGAAGTCGAACTGCGAGACGGTCTTGCCGTTCACCTTGATGCCCCTGCCCTGGAGCGTCGCCTTGATCTTGGTCTTCGTCTGCGGCACGTTGGCGAAGAGCCATTCCAGCAGCGGCATGGCCTCCTTCACCGTATAGTGTTCGTAATCGCCTTCGCGATTATTACCTGCATAATACCTCATAATGGCTGCAAAGGTAATAAAAAAACCGCAGATGTCAAAATCTGCGGTCGTGTTTTATTAGTAGAACTTAAAGTAGCGTCTTGCGTTGTTGTAACTGATGTCCTCCACCATGCGGCCCAGGATCTCCATGTCGCAGGGCAGCAGGCCCTTCTCCACGTCGTTGCCCAGGATGTTGCAGAGGATGCGGCGGAAGTACTCGTGGCGCGGATAAGAGAGGAACGAGCGGCTGTCCGTCAGCATACCCACGAAGCGGCTCAGCAGACCCAACACGGAGAGGGCGTTCATCTGGCGGATCATGCCGTCCATCTGGTCGTTGAACCACCAGCCGCTACCAAACTGGATCTTGCCCGGCTCGCCGCCCTGGAAGTTACCCAGCATCGTGGCGATCACCTCGTTGGCGCAGGGGTTCAGCGTATATAATATGGTACGCGTGAGTTTGCCCTTCATGTTCAGTTTGTTCAGGAAGTGCGACATCGCCTTAGCGGTGTTGAACTCGCCGATCGAGTCGAAGCCCGTGTCAGGACCTAACTGATTGTACATCGCCGTATTGTTGTCGCGGATGGCGCCGTAGTGGAACTGCTGTGTCCAGCCTGCGTCGGCATCCATCTCAGCCATCACGGTGAGGAAGCAGTTCTTGAACTGGCGGATCTCCAGTTGGGAGAGTTGCTGACCGCGCATGGCCTTCTCGAAGATAGTCTCAATCTGCGAGTCGGTGTATTCCTCGTCGTAGAACTCCTCGATACCGTGGTCTGAGAGTTTCGAGCCCTGCTCTGCGAAGAAGTCGTGACGCTTCTGGAGGGCGTCCACCATGTCGGCGAACTTCGTGATGCTCACGCCGCTCACGTTGGAGAGTTGCTCCACGTACTTGGGGAACTCAGGCTTCTCGATGTTCATAGCCTTGTCAGGGCGCCAGGCGGGGATCATGATGGGATCGTCCTGAGCCTTGTGCTTGGCATACTCGATATGGTTGTGCAGGTCGTCGACGGGATCGTCGGTGGTGCAGACGCACTCCACGTTGTAGTGCTTCATCAGGCCGCGGGCTGAGAACTCGGGCTGCTTCAGTTTCTCGTTACACTCGTCGAAGATCTCGCGGGCCGTCTTGGGATTCAGTTGCTTCGTGATGCCGAAGGCGGTCTTCAGTTCCAGGTGCGTCCAGTGGTAGAGCGGGTTGCGGAAGGTGTAGGGCACGGTCTCTGCCCACTTCTCGAACTTCTCCCAGTCGCTGGTATCCTTACCCGTGCAGTACTTCTCGTCGACGCCGTTGGTACGCATGGCGCGCCACTTGTAGTGGTCGCCGCCCAGCCACAGTTCCGTGATGCTCTTGAAACGATGGTCGTTGGCCACCATCTCAGGAATCAGGTGACAGTGGTAGTCGATAATCGGCATCTTGGCCGCATGGTTGTGATACAGATCCTGGGCGACCTCAGTCTCCAGGACGAAATTATCGTCATTAAATTGCTTCATAATGCTTGATGTTTTAGTTGTTCGTTTTAAAATTTCCGCAAAGATACTGCTTTTCTCCGAAACTTTGCTTATCTTTGCAGAAAAATTATCACGTAAACGTTTGTTCCCCATGCGCAGCAGGATCCTACTCATCTATACAGGCGGCACTATCGGCATGAACCGCAATCCGCAGACAGGCGCGCTGGAGCCCTTCGACTTCGAGCACCTCCTATACAACGTGCCTGAACTGGAGCAGTTCGACACAGAGATCGACACCTTCCAGTTCAATCCCCCTATCGACTCCAGCGACATGACGCCAGCCCTCTGGACGGACCTGAGCCATTGCATCGCCGACCACTACGACCTGTATGACGGGTTCGTGGTGCTGCACGGCACCGATACGATGGCCTACACCGCCTCTGCCCTCTCCTACATGCTGGAGAACCTGACGAAGCCCGTCGTCTTCACGGGCTCCCAACTGCCCATCGGCCAGTTGCGCACGGATGGCAAGGAGAACCTCATCACCGCCGTGGAGATTGCCGCCGCGAAGGATGAGTCAGGCCACGCCCTCGTGCCAGAGGTGGGCATCTACTTCGGCGGCCACCTGCTGCGCGGCAACCGCACCACGAAGCAGAGCGCCGAGGAGTTCAACGCCTTCGAGTCGTTCAACTACCCCCACCTCGTCGATGCCGGCGTGAACATCACCTACCACCGCGAGCGCATCCTCCAGCCCGACTGGACGAAGCCTATGACGCCCCACTTCCGCCTCGACAACAACGTCATCATCTTCTCGCTCTTCCCAGGCATCCGCGAGGACCTGATCCGCCACATCATCCACACGCCCAACCTGAAGGCCATCGTGATGCGCACCTTCGGCTCCGGCAACGCTCCGCAGAGCCCCTGGCTGCTGAACGCCCTCCGCGAGGGCACCAAGAACGGCAAGGTCATCGTCAACATCAGCCAATGCATGCAGGGCGCCGTTGAGATGAGCCGCTACGACTGCGGCTACCATCTGCAGGAGGCGGGCGTCGTCAGCGGCTACGACCAGACCGTCGAGTCGGCAGTCACCAAACTGATGTTCCTCCAGAGCCACCACAAAGATGACCCGCTGACCGTGCGCCGATTGATGACACAGAGCCTGCGGGGCGAAATAACGGTATAAGGTCTAGTTTACTTGTTGCTCGGCATGAAGCGGTAGTCGATGTGTCCGCCGAAGTCGCCGATGCGATCATCTGTCATCGCCATCATCAGGAACTTCTTGCCGTCCTTCTCTACGGCATAACTGCGCACCTTGTCGGCCTTCAGTTGGGCTGCCGTCATCTCCTTGCCGCTGAAGGTATGACTGCACTTCACGCCCTTGGCCTCCAGCACGTCGGCGAGTTTGTCGTGGATGGCGTCCATATCTCCCTCAGCCAACCGGTGGTCGCCGTAGAAGCCGACGGAGATGGTTCCGCCAGTAGCGCCGCTCTTGATGATTACCGCACGCACATTGGGGATGCCAGCCAGATCGGCTGCCGACACGCCGAGGGCCTCGAACGAGCCCTCCGACTCCTGCTTATTCTTGAGTGGGTTGAGCGACACCGCAAAGTTATACTTTATCACCAAGTTGCCCTCATCGTTGTCACCTTTCTCGTAGGTGAAGGCAGGATTGGGGTCGTCTACCCAGTAGTCGAACTCCATCGGATGCTCGAAGTCGAACTGGATTCTCAGACGCATGTCCTGCTTCTCTTCAGGCAGATAGACGAGGGCATCGAGGTCGCTGCGGCCAGCATCGATACGCTCCTTTGTGTATTTGGGAATACGGAAGCCCTTCTCCTCGAGTTTCTTCACGTAGGCCTGCATCTCCTCCTTGGTTACACCATTATAGTCAACCTGATACTGATAAGACCGATCGTCGATGTCAAAATTGGTGAAGACAATCTTACCCTTGGTCGCAATCTCTGGGATGCCGTACTTGTCGTAGACGGCTGCGGGCCATTTGCCGTCAGCCAGTCCGCTGGCGCTGCCGCCGCCTGATTCACCACCTGAGGCCGAGCCTCCACTCTTACCGCCGCCACAGGAGCAGAGTCCCACCGCTGCGATCACGATTGCAAAAAGAATCTTCTTCATAATTGTTAAGTTTTGTGCAGAGGGCAGGCCCTCATGCTGTTGATTAATATCTGGGGCAAAGTTACGCACATTATTTTACATACGCAATTCCCCAATTGGGGGTTTTTGCCTATGTAATCAAAAAGATGCAGAAATATTTGGCCGATTCAGGTGTAACAAGCAAAATTGATCCACCAATTTTTCGTAATATTAAATCACCAGTTTGATATTTAACTTTCTTTATTGCTCTCATGCTTGAAAATGGTCTTTCTGTTCTCCATTCTGTAGCT
>JAFUAK010000185.1 GCA_017460765.1 Prevotella sp.
CCAATGGCCTTGAGATCGGCATGTTTCAGCATCGGTGTACCAGTCCAGTCGGATTTTGCCCAGTCAAAGACATCCGACGTGGTGGCGAGGGCATATTCATTCTCCGCAATGACCTGTCCGTCTGACGAACAACTCAGGAAAAGATAGCCGTTGTCCTCTGCCAGTGAAACGGGCTCGAAGGCCGGTACACTGCCCAGGGCGGGGATCTCCACCTCAGTCTCACGCGTATCCAACAATTGTCCGCTGACTCCATAGAGCCTCAGTGTTGCCTTCACCTTCACGGGCTGGAGCGTACCGTTGACGGCCTTCACGTCATGTGTCAGGTAATTGTAGATCAACTGGACGGGTTGACAGGCCTTCTTCACACTATAGAACGAGGCATTGGGACGCAGGTAGTAGTCATAGAGTTGCCAATAGAGGCTGGGACGGGCACCGTTCAGCATCCACTGCACGAGACCTGTGGCCCTTGGACTGTGATAACGGAAGGCTTCAAACATGGCTCGCGTTCCGTCGTAGTTCACCATGTTAGCCTTTCTCAGGAAGTCGTCGATGCCTGCTGCCTCTCCATAACGCTGGCTGACTGCCTCCTTCAGTATGCCGAGGTTGTTGAAGGCCTCAGCGGCAAAGGTGCAGTGATAGTCCCACACCTCGTCCAACGGCCATAATTGATCACCTAACATCTGGTGGAGCGACTCTTTGACGGGCAACTGGGCGCCGATGCCCGTCTCCGTGTTGAAGCCGAAGGCACCGCCGGGAGCCTCTTTCGAGTACCAGTAGACAGGACCCACATACTCATAGGGACCAGCCATCTTCGTGCCCGAGGTACCAGAGAGGTCACTCTCCATCTGCTTGGCCGAGATGATATAGGGGCGGTCGTCAATGTTCTTCCTCGCCCAGTCGTAGTGGTTCTCCAGCGAGGGAACAGGCAGTTTGTCGCTGCCCACGAACCACGCAATGATCGAGGGATGATTCCTCAGATAGCGCAACTGGTCATCATATTCCCTGGCAATCAGCGTGACATCCTCATCCGTCAGGATACCACCGAAGCGGTCGTCACAGTGTTTGCCCAGATAACTGTCCCACTCCCAGAAACAACTCCAACCGGCGAGCAGCAGGATACCCTTCTCGTCGCACAGGTCATAGAGGGCTTGTGAGGTGCCCCAGAAGCCTTCCAGACGCACCGTATTCATATTCATCTGCTTCACCAGTTCTAACTGTCGGTCGTAGGATTCGGCATTGTCGCGCAAGAAGATCTCGTCCGTCCAACCGGCCCCCAACAACTGGATGCGTTTGCCGTTAAGGGTGAAAGCACGATAGCCTTCATTGGTAATGAAACTGCCCACCTCGCGGATGCCGAACCTGACATCCTGTGCGTCGCTCTGTCCGTTGTCGGTCTCAAAGGCCAACGACAGGGAGTACAGTTCAGGTCTGCCCATCGTGTAGCACCACCATAGACGGGGATTTATGACATGAAGCACGCTCATCTCCTGCTCGTCCAGCCTGACCGTTCTGGTCTGCCCGGCCTTCAAGGTGACGGGGAGAGCCACTTTTTCACCTTCGAACGAGCACACAAGTCGGCCTTTCACCTCCTGATTGCTCAGGTTGTGCAACTGTGTCTCTACCTGTACCCAGGCCTCTTTCAGCGTATTCAGGTTCACCTGTGTGCAGACCCTGGGTGACTCAATTACCACGGCCCCGCTGCGTTGTACCTTCACGGGTCTGACAATGCCCATGCTCTCATCGAGCGGGCGGGGATTCCAATCCACGAAGCCGATATTGAAGTCGCCTGGCTCACACTTATAGGTCTCCACTACCAATGTGTTCTCTTCACGGGCGATGCCTGTCACGTCGAGGGCGAACGTCCTGAACGGACCTTTCACCGTGTTGCGCGAGGCCACCAGTTGGTCGTTCAGATAGATGTTGGCGCTGTAGCCCAGTCCCTCAAAGAGCAGGCGCACGTGTTCACCGGCTTTCAGACCGTCCAACCGGAAATCCTTCTTGAAGAGCCAGGGCACGAGGAAACGCTTATTGTCGAGTTTCTTGTAGTTATCCCTCACCAGCAGATCGGGATATTCTCCGTTGTCCACAAGTACCCCCATCACCGTGGCGGGCACTTTGGCGTCGTACCACTTATCCTCTGCGGTGGAACGGTACTGCCAACCGTCGCTGAGTTCGATGGTCTGGGCGTAACCCGGCAAAGCACACATTAATAATAAAGTGAACAGGATGCTTCTTTCGTTAGTTGTATTCATAGGTCGTTGGTTTTATTCGTTTAACATGGCAGCACCTAGGAGGGCTGCGTCCTTGAGTTGAGAAGGTATAATGCGGAGCCGTCTGACGGACTCCTGCCACGGGAAGTAACTAAGCCGCTGGCGCATGGCATCCTCGAAGAGCGGAAAAGCCGCCGTGATACCACCGCCCAGCACTACGAGGTCGGGGTCATAGGCGTAGAGCACGGCCTGCATCATATAGCCCAGGTTATCGCCGAATGCCTGCCAGACAGCCAAGGCCTCCTTGTCACCCTGACGGGCCCTGTCGGCAAGTTCCTGTCCCGTGGCGTGATGGTAGGTCGTGAAGAACTGACTGGCACAAAAATGTTCGTAGTCGGAGTCACGAAACGGCAGGGCGCCAATTTCACCGGCTCCCGTATTACGCCCATTGTAAAGTCGCCCATTAAATACCAGTCCGGAACCGATGCCTGTGCCGATGGTGAGACCCACCATACTGTCGGAGTGGCGTCCTTCGCCAAAACAGTATTCACCCAGAGCGAAACAGTTGGCATCATTGTTGAGGAATACGGGCTTGTGGAAGATGTCTTCCAGGATCTGCCTGAGGTGTACCTCCTGCCACGAGGGAATATTGGCAACATTATAGACGATGCCCTTGTCACGATCCACGACAGAGGGCACCCCGACACCGATTGATGTCACCGTGTCTGTCATCACGCTTTTGATCAATAAGCACAGCGCGTCCAGCACCGTCTGCTCGTCACCTTTCGGGCAGTTAATAACTTCCTTCCTGACCAGCCGACCGTCATCTACCAGTCCTGCCCGGATGTTCGTCCCGCCCATGTCTACACCTATTTTCATACTTATCAGTTTTTAGTTTCCGCTGCAAAAGTACGAAGAAAATCTTAAAGTCCCAAGGTTGTCTGCGTATTATTTTCCTCATTTTGCGCAGATACTTGTCTGGAAAAAGTTGTGGGGCAGATTAAACCTTTTGGGAATTGGCCCGTCTAATGGGTATAGTTCTAACTTTTAACAACATTGTCAAACAAAAAACCAAGAACCAAGATGAAGAAGTTTTTCATGATGATCGCCATGCTGGCCGTGACTGTCGGCATGCAGGCACAGACTAAGTTCCACGACGCAGAGGCAAACGACGTGAAGGGTGCCGTGAAGAAAATGACCATCAATGTGATGGGCAGAGACCAGGTGTTCACCTTTAGTGAGGACGGCAAAGCCCAGATAGAAGGTCTGACCGACGTGGTTTACGATGCTGACGGCTATATCCAGTCGGCCAAGATGAACATCCAGGGCCAGCAGGTGGGTGTGACTTACACTTGGGAGAACGGCCGCATCAAGAGCCAGTCGATGGACATGATGGGTCAGAAGATGACCATCACCCATAATTACAATGACAAGGGTGAAGTGACCTCCGACGCTATTAACATGGGCGGACAGGAAATGTCGAGCCCCTATTCCGACTATAAGTACGACGACCATGGCAACTGGATCAGTCGCAAGGGTCAGATGATGGGTCAGGAAATGGAGCAGAAGCGCTCAATTGAGTACTACAAATAATAGAAGACACTGAACCAGCGAGACCGTCAGATTCTGCAGATTGCCCTGCCTTCGATTGTGTCGAACATCACCGTGCCCCTGCTCGGGATGATTGACGTAGCCATCGTGGGGCATATGGGTAGTGCCGTCTATATAGGAGCCGTAGCCGTAGGTTCGATGATTTTCAACCTCGTCTACTGGCTCTTTGGTTTTTTGAGGATGGGATCAAGCGGACTGACCTCTCAGGCTCTGGGTCGTCGCGACCTGACGGAGGTGACGCGGCAGTTGGTTCGCTCGCTGAGCATTGCCATGAGCATCGCCCTGTTACTGATCTTACTTCAGGAGCCGTTGCGCTGGCTGATGTTTCGTTTTATCGGCCCAACATCCGATGTGGTACCTTTCGCCACTGCCTATTTCCATATTGTCATCTGGGGCGCACCGGCCTCGTTGGGACTCTTCTGCCTATCGGGCTGGTATATCGGTATGCAGAACACACGCATTCCGATGTTCATCAGCATCATGCAGAACGTGGTGAACATATTGGCCTCACTGACGCTCGTCTATGGCTTCGGTCTGAAAATCGAGGGCGTCGCCCTGGGTACTGTCATCGCCCAGTATGCCGGACTGCTCATGGGACTGGGCGGACTGCGATTCTACCGCAGGCTTCGCAAGTACATGATTCTGAAGGGTACTTTCGTAAGGCAGGCGATGGGGCGCTTCTTCAATGTGAACCGCGACATCTTCTTGCGCACGCTATGCCTGGTGGCCGTCAACCTCTATTTCACTTCTGCGGGAGCCCGTCATGGAGCCGTCATCCTGTCTGTGAATACCGTGCTGCTGCAACTCTACCTGCTCTTCTCCTATTTCATGGACGGTTTTGCATACGCCGGGGAGGCCTTGGGTGGTCGCGCCTACGGAGCGAAAAACAGCACGGCTTTTCATGAGACATTGCGGAGGCTCTTCGGCTGGGCCGCCGGTGTCACTATCGTCTACACCTTATTATATATGGTAGGTGGACAATGGATTGTCGGTATTCTGACGGACGAGCCTCTGGTGCGCGAGGTTTCCAGCGAATACGTGTGGTGGGCATGGCTTGTGCCAGCCGCCGGTAGTCTGGCGTTTATCTGGGACGGCGTGTTCATCGGCATCACCGCCACCCGCGGGATGCTAGTGTCGTCGTTCGTCTCAGCCCTACTGTTCTTCGCGGTCTATGAGTGTGGTAAGGGGATGATGGGCAACCACGCACTATGGCTGGCCATGATTGTCTATCTGGCCATGCGCGGTATCGTGCAGACTGGTTGGTACAAACAGAAACTGGCAAATACGATTTAAACGTTATAAAGATGGAAAAGATCAATGTTTGGGGCTATCTGAAAGAGTATGCCGAGACGAAGGACGAACTCTTGAAGGCTGTGACGGAGGTGTTCGAGTCGGGCACGCTGATCCTCGGACAGAAAGGCCGTGATTTCGAGCAGGCCTACAGTGACTATATCGGTGTGAAATATGGTGTGGGCTGCGACAACGGCACCAATGCCATTACCCTTGCCCTTCGGGCTTTAGGCATCGGTGAGGGCGACGAAGTGATTACGGTATCCAATACGGCTATCCCCACCGTTTCGGCCATCGTCACGGCAGGTGCTACGCCAGTCTTTGTGGATATCAATCCTGAGACCTACCTGATGGACGTCACCGGTATCGAGGCTGCCATCACCCCCAGGACAAAGGCCGTATTGCCCGTCCATCTCTACGGCCAGTGTGTTGATATGGATCCCCTGCTTGCCATCGCCAAGTCGCATGGGCTTTATGTTGTAGAGGATTGCGCCCAGAGTCATGGTGCTGAATATAAAGGCCGCAAGGCGGGCAGCATGGGTGACATCTCCACAACCTCGTTCTATCCCACAAAGATCCTTGGGGCCTATGGCGACGGGGGGATGGTGAACACTAGCGACGAGGAATTAGCCAATCGTCTGCGCCGCCTGCGTTTCTATGGGACAGAGAAGACCTACTATGCTACGGAGCATGGCTATAACTCACGACTTGATGAGATTCAGGCCGCCATCCTGCTCACCAAACTACCTCAGATTGAACACTACATCGCTCGCCGCAGGCAGATTGCCGCGATGTATCTGGAGGGACTGGCCGATAGCAGTCTCATCCTCCCCAAGGAGGCTACCTACGGGCGACATGCCTACTACCTCTACGTAGTGCGCCACCCCCGTCGCGACGCCATCATCGAAAAACTCCGTGAACAGGATATTCACGTCAACATCAGTTATCCCTGGCCCATCCATACGATGACGGCCTACCAATATCTGGGCTGGCACACAGGCGACCTGCCGGAGACGGAGCACGCTGCCAGGGAAATCTTCTCCCTGCCGATGTATCCCTCGTTGACCGATGAAGAGGTTCAGCGGGTCATCAAAGTCATAAAATCATAAGTGAACAGGTTAAAAGGGTGCAAATGACACCCTTTAATCTTTTTTAAGATTCTTTTCTTGTCGTTTACCTGCAAAATGTATATATTTGCACCGCTAAAACCTAAAACGACCAGGGAAGAATATATTATTATCAATTTACTACCAATTATTAATTATTACTAACAAGCATGAACAGAGTAACACTTTTGGAAGTGAGTCTTTCACGAAGCCAGGCTTTGGTGAAAGCAACCGCGGTGGCAGTTATGCTGCTTGCAAGTCCTATTGTCTGTCTGGCCAATGCCGAGACAGGAGGGGTATCTAATGTTCAGTCCGTACAACAGGGCACCTTGAAGGTGAACGGTGTTGTGAAGGACGTGGAAGGCGAACCGATCATCGGAGCCAGCATCTTCGAGAAAGGTACGAAGAACGGTACGGTGACCGACGTCAACGGTAAGTTCTCCCTCGACGTTAAGCCGGGCAGCAGCCTCGTCGTAACCTACGTAGGTTATACGACTCAGGAGGTGTCAGCCACCCGTAACCCCAACATCATCCTGCACGAGGACGACCACAACCTGAACGAAGTGGTGGTCATCGGTTATGGTACGCAGAAGAAGGCCGATGTGACCAGTGCCGTGGCTAGTGTGAAGAGTGAGCAGTTCAACAAGGGTGCCATCCTCGATGCCGGTCAGTTGGTACAGGGTAAGGTGGCCGGTCTGCAGATCTCTCTGGCAAACGGTGACCCGACGAGCAGCACATCTGTGATGCTGCGTGGTGCCTCGACGCTGATGGGTAGCCGCGACCCGCTGATCCTCGTTGACGGTGTGCCCGGCAGTTTCTCAACGGTAGCACCTGAGGAAATCGAGAGTATCGATGTGCTGAAGGACGGTTCTGCAACGGCTATCTACGGTACCCGTGGTACTAATGGTGTGATTATCATTACCACCAAGAGCGGACGTCGTGAGCAGCCCACCACCATCGAGTACAATGGCTATGTATCCATCTCCAACCAGTTGAAGCGCCCCGACTTCATGAAAGCCGACGACCTCCGTGCCCGCTGGAAGGAGGGCCTGCAGTTCTCCGGTGCTAATGACCAGGACTATGGTTCAAGCACGAACTGGCTCGACGAGATCAGCCGCACAGGTGTGAGCAACGTGCACAACCTGACCTTCCGCGGCGGCAGCAAGCAGACCAGCATGCTGGGTAACGTGACCTACGAGCAGCGTCAGGGTACCATCAAGGAGAGTGATATGAAGAATATCCGTGCACGACTGGAGTTCACACACCGTATGTTCAACGACAAACTGACCACCAACCTGCAGTTGATTGCTAACGAGCGCAAGAATCATGCAGGTATCAACTATGGCTATTCTGTCTATCGTATGGCTTGCATCCAGAACCCGACGCAGCCTATCTACGACGAGAACGGTGACTATCTGGAGCGTAACGTCTATTTCTACGACAACCCCATCACACCGCTGAACGAGCACATTGGTACAAGCCGTAACCGCAACGTGAGATTCACGGGTAGTCTGGAGTATCGTCCCATTCAGGACCTGATCATCAAGGGTATGGCCACCCGCAAGGGACAGAGTCGCACCACGGGCTATTACAACACGCACCAGGCCGTCAACACCACTGAGTCTGGATACAATGGCTATGCCTACAACTACAGTTACGACTACATCAATGACCTCTACGAGTTGACTGCCGACTGGCATCACACCTTCGACAAGCACAATGTGGGCGCCATCATTGGTTACAACTACGAGAAGACGCGCTACGAGTGGTTTGACGAGTCGAACCGTAACTTCCCCACCGACAGTTACTCTTATCATAAGATAGAGACCGGTAAGGGCCTCCAGAATGGTGCAGCCTCAATGAGTTCATACAAGCAGGAGGAGACCCTGATCGGTTTCTTCGGCCGTGTTACCTATAATTACGATGACCGCTACCTGCTGATGGCTTCTCTCCGTCGCGAGGGTTCCTCTAAGTTCGGTGCCGATCATAAGTGGGGTACCTTCCCCGGTATCTCTGCCGGATGGCGTATCAACAATGAGAAGTTCCTGAAGGACACCAAGTGGATCGACAACCTGAAACTCCGTATCGGTTATGGTGTAACAGGTATAAACATCAACGATCCCTATCAGTCGCTGGCCTCTCTGAACTACGACGGCTACTTCCTCTACAATGGTGAGTGGATCAGCACCCTGGTTCCTGCCCGTAACGCTAACCCCGACCTGCGCTGGGAGAAGAAGATCGAGTACAACCTCGGTATCGACTTCGAACTCTTCGGCGGTCGCCTCGGTGGTGCCATCGACCTGTATCAGCGTGATACGAAAGACGGTCTGTGGAACTACACCGTGCCTGTGCCTCCCTATCAGTACAGCACCATCATGGCCAACGTGGCCAAGATCCGCAACTCTGGTATCGAGATACTCGTGAACTTCGTGCCCATCCGTACGAAGGACTTCGAGTGGCGTGGCAACATCTCTTACTCACACAACAAGAATGAGGTACGCTCTATCTCCAACGACCAGTTCTCGATGTCAACCGACTACTTCTACACCGGTCATACGGGTGAGCCTATCCAGACCTCTACGCACCGCGTGAAGGTGGGAGAGCCTCTGGGACAGTTCTTCGGTCTGAAGAGCGTCGGTCTCGACGAGTCGGGTAAGTGGGTGGTCGAGCGTCTGCGCCACGACGATCCCAACGATCCTGACAAGGTGACGGGCAAGTACTATGGTCTGGCTGAGGATGCCAACGATGCCGATAAGCAGGTATTGGGTAACGGTATCGCCAAGCATTTCCTGAACTTCAACAATACGCTCACGTACAAGGGCTTCGACCTGAGCATCAACATGCGCGGTCAGTTCGGCTTCGAGATTCTGAACTTCCAGGAGATGTACTATGCTAACCCGACTATCCAGTACAACGTGCTGAACAGCGCCTTCGATACCCATCCCGTTGTTTCCATCAGTGCCGACGGCAACTCCATCACCTATACTGGTAAGGAGACCCGCATCGCCGATGCACAGCGCTACGTCAGCGAGTATGTGGAGAACGGTTCGTTCTGGAAGATCGACAACTTGACACTGGGCTACACCTTCAACACATCCAAGTTGAAGTATATCCGCAACCTGCGTGTCTATGCATCTTGTCTGAACCTGCTGACCATCACGAGTTACAAGGGACTTGATCCTGAGATGAGTTTCCGTGGTGATGAGACCAATGGATACGCACTTGCCTTCGGTACCGACCACCGCGACAAGTTCCCGACCATCCGCTCCTATACCTTTGGTGTCAACGTTACATTCTAACTTTAAATTATGCAGAACATGAAAAAATATATCTATAGCATTGCGGCCTTCGCCGTATGTTCAATGCTGACGCTCTCAAGTTGCACCAACCTTGATGAGCAAGTATATTCGGAGGTGACGGAGGAGTCTTTCATCCCTACCGAACAAGACGCTGCGGCCCTGTTGGCCAGTGCCTACAGCCCACTTACCTATATCTTCGACTGGCAGGGTCTCTTCGACCTACAGGAAGAGCCCGGTGACTGTGTCATCACCCCGACCCGCCCGAACGGCTGGGACGACGGTGGAACCTATCGTCGTATGCACCAGCACGGCTGGGACTCTGAGGAATGGCAGCCCTGGAACACCTACCTCACCCCGTATGAGGGTATCAACAGTGCCAACCGTGTGCTGGATCAGGTAGAGAGCGGCGACCTGCCCGTAGGCGACCTCTACGACTCGATGGTGGCAGAACTCCGCGCCATTCGTGCCCTTTGGTATTCCATCCTGCTCGACACCCACGGTAACGTGCCCCTGGTGACCAAGTGGTCCGACGAGATCCCGACCCAGGCCAGCCGTCAGGAGATCTATAACTTCGTGGTCAGCGAATTGACCAGTGTAATGGATAACCTGAGCAAGGAGAACGACGGTACGACCTATGGCCGTATGAACTACTGGGCCGCCCAGGCCTGTCTGATGCGCGTCTATCTGAACGCAGAGGAATACGTGGGTCAGGCTCACTGGCAGGATGCCCTCAACTGTGCCAACACCATCATCAACAGCGGCAAGTTCAGCCTCTGTCCCGACTACCGCAGCATCTTCTCGTACGACAACGAAGGTAACGAGGAAATCATCTTCGCCGTGCCCTACGACCGTCTGTACAGTGGTTTCCATCAGCAGCACAAGTGGTATCCTCCGAAGGCTCGCCAGAGTTCGCTCTTCCAGCCCTCTGACTATTTCTGGGGCGGCAGTTGCGCCAACCCGCAGTTCATCAATGCCTATGAGGAGGGCGACGGCCGTCTGGCCGACACATGGCTGATGGGCGTTCAGATTGCTCCTGCTGACGATCCCGAGGGTTTGGGCTGGGAGTGCATCAACTACCTGCCGTCGCTGACCTGCTTCAACGAGGCCGGTGAGAACCACACGAACATCAACTGGGGCTATCGTGTATGGAAGTATGCTCCGGATCCTGCCACAGCCAACGGCGCATGGGGCAATGATTTCCCCTACTTCCGTTATACCGAGGCACTCTACACCAAGGCTGAGTGTCTGCTCCGTCTCGGACAGAACGAGCAGGAGGCTGCTGATATCGTGTCTCAGGTACGTGCCCGTTCGTTTGATGATCCTGCCAAGGCAAAGGTTACTGTCGACGACCTGAAGGCCAACACCCGCATCAAGTATGGTCTGCTCGACTGGGACAATAACATCGTTCCCGGCACAGAGCCTACCCAGCCCGTTCAGTTTGGTGGTATGTACGACGAGTGGGCCATTGAGTTCGCCTGCGAGGCACAGCGCCGTATCCAGATGATCCGCTTCGGCACCTACTCGACCTACAACTGGTTCAACCACGATATCAATCTGTATAATGTGAAGGACGGTCATACCAAGATCTTCCCCATCCCCCTGGAAGAGTTGCAGACCAACCCGAACCTGAAGCAGAACCCGGGTTACTAAACCATCATACTCACAAAGAGAGGGCATCAGCGTGCCCTCTCTTTTATTGTTAAAGACCAATGAAATGAACAGACTACTTATTACGATATGCGCCGCCTTCTGCTGCTGGCAGACAGTCGCTGCCCAGCAGTTCTTCGGCAAGCCGAAGCCCTTGAACGACTCCCTCTATAACACCCTGGCTCAGACCCCGCCAATGGGCTGGAACTCATGGAACAAGTTCGGCTGCGACGTGAGCGAGGGCCTCATCAAGAGCATGGCCGATGCCATGGTGGAGAGCGGCATGAAGGATGCCGGGTATAAATATATCGTCATCGACGACTGCTGGCAGATCGACCGCGATTCGATGGGCAACATCGTGCCCGATCCTGCCAAGTTCCCCAGTGGCATGAAAGCCCTGGCCGACTATGTCCACTCTAAGGGACTGCTCTTCGGTCTTTACTCCTGTGCGGGCAGTTACACCTGCCAGGGGCGCCCCGGCAGTCGCGGCCACCAGTTCCAGGATGCCCTGCAGTATGCCCGCTGGGGCGTGGACTACCTGAAGTACGACTGGTGCAGCGACGAGGGACAGAACGCACAGGCTGCCTATGCGACGATGAGCGACGCCATCAAGGAGAGCGGACGGCCCATCGTGCTCAGTATCTGTGAGTGGGGTGAGAATGAGCCGTGGAAATGGGGCAAGGGCATCGGTCATCTGTGGCGTGTCACTGCCGACATCCGCGACTGCTACGAGTGTCTCTTCGACTGGGGCGGCGTAGGCATCGTGAATATCATCGACAAGATGGCCGACCTCTACCCATACGCCGGACCAGGCCATTGGAACGATGCCGAGATGCTGGAGGTGGGCAATGGCGGCATGACTCGCGACGAATACATCACCCACTTCTCCATGTGGTGCATGCTGGCGGCCCCGCTGATGGCAGGCAACGATATCACGAAGATGAGTGCTGAGACTAAAGAGATATTGATGAACAAGGAGGCTATCGCCGTCGATCAGGATCCCCTCGGCCAGCAGGCCCGCCGTTTCATGGACATGGGCGACCATGAGATATGGGCCAAGCCCCTCACCAACGGCGAACTGGCAATATGCTTCATGAATCGTTCCGAACTGACCTGGCACCTCGACTACGACTGGCGCAAGAATGCCATCTACTATGCCCACGAAGTCAGTTTCCGCAAACATGAATATAAGGTGCGCGACCTGTGGCAGCACAAGGACATCGGCACCAGCAAGACCAACCTCAAGGCCGACATCCCCACCCATGGTGTGCTGATGCTCCGCCTCACACCCGTCAAATAATTAAAGATTATGAGAAAACTACTGCTATTATTTATCACTTTTCACTTATCACTTTTCACTTCTTTTGCCCAGGGCACGCTCAACGACTATAACCGTGCCTACCAGTTGCGTGAGCGGTTCAGTGCCAGAAAGGTCTATCACAGTGGTGTCGAACCCCGTTGGATTGACAATACAGGCGAGTTCTGGTATAAGACCAACACCCGCGAGAACGAGGTCTATGTCCGTGTGAACCCGACCACGGGCAGCCGTGTGGAACAGCAGGACACTGCAGGCCTGCATATCAAGCCCATGCCGCGCTGGCCACGTGACAATGGTGAGGAAGGCCACTACTGGAGTGAGACCGACGACGAGCGCAAGGGCGAACCCGCCAAGTCGCCCGACGGCAAGTACACCGCCTACTTCCACGGTTGGAATATCGCCGTGAAAGACAGCAGCGGCCATGAGCGCGTCCTCACGATGGATGGTTGCCCAGGCAACTACTATTCCGCCTATATCTACTGGGCTCCCGACAGCCGCCATTTCGCCGTCTGCAAGATCCGTGGTGTGGAGAAACGCTACGTCTATTATGTCGAGGCGGCGCCCAAGAACCAGTTCGACCCCATCCTCCACAAGCAGGAGTACCAGAAGCCGGGCGACGACCTGATGCAGAAGACACCCGTGATCTTCGATGCCGAGAGCGGACAGAGCCTGAAGGCCGACTACGGCCTAATTGCTAACCAGTTCAGTCTCGAAGACCTGCGCTGGAGCGACAATGATACGTTCACCTTCGAGTACAACCAGCGCGGCCATCAGAAGTACGCTCTCCTGGCGATGTCGGCAAAGGACGGCAGCCTGCGCACCATCGTAGAGGACACTTCCGACAAGTATGTGAACTGGACCCGCATCTGGCGCTACCACTTCGAGGACGGCCAGCGCCTGCTCTGGACCAGTGAGCGCGACAACTACAACCACCTCTACCTCGTCGACAAGCAGACGGGACAAATCCGTCAGATCACCAAGGGCCCGTGGTATGTGCGTCAGGTGCAGTATGTCGATGAGCAGGATGGCATCGTCTACTTCTCTGCCAACGGAGTGAACAAGAAGGAGGATCCCTATTTCATCCACTACTACAAGATCGGCCTCGACGGCAAGAACATGCAGGAACTCACGCCAGAGCCCGCCATGCACCGTGCCACCTACTCGCCCGATCACCAGTATCTGGTAGATGTCTACTCCACCGTCAGTCAGGCTCCTGTTGCCGTGGTGCGCAGTGCCAGGGACGGCAGTCTCGTGATGGAACTGGAGAAGGCAGACATCAGCGACCTCGTGGCTGAGGGCTGGGTGGCTCCCGAGGCTTTCCATACCAAGGGCCGTGACGGCAAGACGGAGATGTGGGGTAACATCTACCGTCCCACGAACCTCGACCCCACGAAGAAATATCCCGTCATCGAGTACATCTATTCCGGTCCTGGCGACCAGTACGTGCCGAAGTCGTTCCGACCCTTCGACTACTACATGTCGTCGCTCGCCGAACTGGGCTTCATTGTCGTGATGGTCGACGGTATGACCACCTCGTTCCGCTCCAAACAGTTCGAGGAGGTGTGCTATAAGAACCTGAAGGACGGCGGCTTCCCCGACCACAAACTGTGGATTGAGGCTGCTGCAAAGAAGTATCCCTATATGGACCTCGACCGTATCGGCATCTACGGCTGTTCTGCAGGTGGTCAGGAGGCCATGAGCCACCTGCTGCTCCATCCCGACTTCTACAAAGCCGGCTATGCTGCCTGCGGCTGCCACGACAACCGAATGGATAAGATCTGGTGGAACGAGCAGTGGCTGGGCTATCCACTCGACAAGAGTTATCTTGAGGGTTCGAACATCGAGAACGCCCATCTGCTCTCGCGCCCGTTGATGATCTGCTGGGGCGAACTCGATGACAACGTCGACCCCTCGTCATCGATGAAGGTGGTGGATGCGCTGATGAAGGCCGGCAAGGACTTCGACATGTTCATCGTGCCCGGTGCCCACCACACGATGGGTGAGGACTGGGGAGAGCACAAGCGCTACGACTTCTTCGTGCGCCACCTCCTCGGCATCACGCCTCCCCTCTGGAGCGACATCAAATACACTAAATAATTGTTATTTCGCCAACACCTAACATGCTAAAATCGCAACCATTTCTTTTTCAGAGGCTTAAATGCTTGATAGGGGCTTGGCACACCTAACACAGAGGTAACAAAGACCTAACACAGAGGTAACATGTTAGGTCTATGTTACCTCTATGTTACCTCTTTGTTAGGTCTTGAAACCATCGAAACTCTTTTATACAGGCGCTTTCCGAAGAAAACGTGTTAGGTCTTGCAATAAGGCACCCTTATTTCTCAATACTCGGCCCTTATTTGCAAATACTCGCCTCTTATTGGACGACAAGAACCTGTCTTTTTATTCCCAACGTGGGAATACTTCATTCCCAGTGTGGGAATGTTTTGTTCCCAGTGTGGGAATAAATACTAGGCTACTTGATTTCAATCCGTTCGCTACGGACTGCCAGTTCGCTACCTACGGACTAAGGCATTTTTCTGTTATCTTCCAAATAATTCCGCTATTATTTTAAGTTTTGGCCCGTTTTTGGCTTAAATTCCAAAAAATCTTCGTACTTTTGCAGATACATTTGCCCGTGCGGCTGTGATGCCATTTGAGAATGACGGAAAGGCTACGGGTAGGCGACCTATGGTCGGGAATGCCGATGGGCGAGCACTACATATTAGAAGGCATTAGATATTCCATAATGAGCGTAAATCATAGTGAAGATTACTATTATCAAGAGAGCAAGAGGTTGCGTAACGAAGTTCTGCTGCAAGCAGAAGCCTTGAAAGGCAATCCTCTGAGATTCCGCATTGATAATGGAATTAGGATGGATGTGGAAATTACGAAGTCCGATTTGAAGACTATCGTTAGTAAAGCCTCACGTGACAACAAATTCAACGCCATAAAGAATGCACTAGCCAAGGATATTCTTTCATATCTGCAAAAAAGCAAATACTTAGGATGGCGTACTGTTTCTGAAGGGAAACATGAGGAAAGTGCCTACTTTGCCTATTTTGACAGCAAGATTGGAGTACGGACTATTCTTGCCATGCGAAAGATGAAGAACGGTGGGCCATACAAACCATATGCCATCATTGACGAACATGCATTCGAAGCAACTGTAGGTGAACTACAAAAAGGAACTCCGCTTTAATGGCCTTGCTTGCCGGACCAACCGGGGCTATCCATCTGAAGCGGAGTTTAAAAGTGCTTCTATTTTAGTAAGTCGCTTGCCAGAGCAACTGGAGCTCTTACCCTAAACAGGTTCCTTTCGTGCTGCAAAGATAGGTATTATTCCTTAAACTTGCAAGTTTTTCTGCAAGTTTTTGGCTTTGAGACATCAAAATTCAAAAAAACTTTGTACTTTTGCAAATGCATTTGCCCGTGCGGCAGCGATGTCATTTGAG
>JAFUAK010000003.1 GCA_017460765.1 Prevotella sp.
GAAGAAGAACCATGGAGCACGATGGGGAATCCGGGAAGTTTCTTCTCGATCTCAGCCAGCACATCGAATGCGAGTGGCGGGGGAACGAGTTTGCCTGTCTTCGGGTCACGTGTGCACTGCTCGGGCTTGAACTTGTAAGCGCCATGAGAAGTACCAATAGAGATAGCCAGAGAGTCGCAGCCTGTACGGGTAGCGAAGTCGATGACCTCCTCGGGCTTGGTGTAGTGAGACTCCTCTGCCTGAACTTCGTCCTCAACACCTGCAAGCACGCCAAGTTCGCACTCAACTGTCACGTCGTACTTGTGCGCATACTCAACCACCTGACGAGAAATACGGATGTTCTCCTCATAAGGCAGTGAAGAACCGTCGTACATCACTGAAGAGAAGCCCATGTCGATACAGTCCTTACAGAGTTCGAAACTGTCACCGTGGTCTAGGTGCAGCACAATCTCAGGATGCTCGCAGCCGAGTTCCTTTGCATAAGCCACAGCACCTTCAGCCATGTAGCGGAGGATCGTAGCGTTGGCATAGTTACGGGCACCCTTAGACACCTGCATGATAACGGGTGACTTTGTCTCAACGGCAGCCTGAACGATAGCCTGCATCTGCTCCATCGTGTTGAAGTTGAAAGCGGGGATAGCATAGCCACCGGCTACTGCTCTTTTGAACATCTCGCGGGTATTTACGAGACCTAAATCCTTGTAGTTTACCATAATTGTTTGTATTTAGAATGAATAACTTAATAAACTGAGCGCAAAGATACGAAAAAAAAGAAAGAATGGGAAAATGAAAGAACGAAAAGTTTCTCCCAGCCTTACTTTTTTTATATTTATTTGCATAAAAGGAGCGGAAACGCCTGCTTTTTGCAAAACTCACTTTTCATTCTTTCCCTATTTCACATGACTACACCAGAGTATGCTGATCGAAGTATGACTGCACTTCATCCTTGTAGTTCTCCGAGATTGGAATATACGTCTCGCCAAAGACTACACGGAAGCGATCAATGAGTGGTACCTCAGTCATGTGAACGATATAGGAGCGATGCGTCCGCATGAATTCTGGCTTGGGAAGGTACTCATCGAGTTTTTTCATGCTCATCAGCGACATCACTTTCTCGCCGTTCTTCAGATAGAAACGAACATAGTCCTTCAAGCCCTCGATATAGAGGATGTCATCCAGGCTGACGCGCTGCAACTTATAATCAGTCTTCACCAGCATGAAACGGTCGTTCTTGTATACATCCTGTTTCATGGTGACAGAAAACCACTCGAGCGCCTTGTCCGTAGATTTCAGAAAGTCATCATAAGAGACGGGTTTCAGAAGGTAGTCAAGCGCATTGACTTTGTAGCCATCAATGGCGTACTGGGAAAAAGCGGTAGTGAAGATAATCTTTGTCTCCTTTGGCAGGATCTTGGCAAACTCGATGCCACTGAGTTCAGGCATCTGAATATCCAGAAAGATCAACTGCACAGGATTCTCGCGCAGGTCCTTCATAGCCTGGATAGCACTATTATAGGTCCCTTTCAGGCTCAAATAGGGAGTCTTCTTGGCATAACTCTCTAGCAGTCCTGCTGCCAGAGGCTCATCGTCAATAATTGCGCAGGTAATAATCATAATTTGTTGTTTTTGTGTTAGTTATTAATAGAAGGCATATCTAAACGGACAACCGAACGATACGTCTTTCCGTCAGCGCTGGGACCGTAATTCCACTCATATCGGCCAGGATAGCAGAGGTCAAGCCGGTGCTGCACCTGTTGAAGGCCGATACCATGACCACTACGGTCTTTTTCCGTCTTTGGGTGGTTAGAGTTCTCTATGTCACAAACGGCTTGAAAGCCGTCTACAGCAATACGAATATGTACAAAACTCGGCTCCGTGGGAGAGATACCATGTTTAAAGGCATTTTCCACAAGCGACACGGTCAGCAAAGGAGCCACCCTTATCGACTTGGAAGGCGGTTCATACGTAAAAGATACATCTACGTTCTGCGGCAGGCGGATCCGCATCAAGTTAATAAAACTCTCAATGAACTGCACTTCCTTGTCCAGATCAACCAGTTGCTCCTCGTTCTCGTAGAGCAGATGACGCAGGAGTTTGCTGAGTTGTTGGATGGCGTCCTGAGCCCGCTTTGTATCAATCGCGGTCAACGCATAGATATTATTGAGCGTATTCAAGAGAAAGTGTGGGTTAATCTGTGAACGCAGGTTTTTCAGTTCCGCCTCCGTACGGGCTGCCTCCGCCTCCAGTCGCGCCTCCTCACTATGGTGTACCCGCTCAGCGAGTGCAATGGCCGTTGCCACTGCGGCTGTCACGGCCACATTGAAACTGTCGCGTATGATAAACGCCATATCTTCTACCCAAGACCACGGATGATGTGGGCGATCGGGAGTATCAAATAAACCATGAGTGAACGACAGCCAATAATGGACGGAAATACCAATAGCCACCATCAGCAACAGATTGACGAGCCAATAAGGGCGGCGATCTCTCCCAAAGAAAAAGGTTGGAACCAGCCACAGATAATTGACGTAAAATACCACCATCAGTGCGAGTGGTGACACACAAACCATCGCATACTTAAGAAAACTGAAAGTTTCACCACGATGCATAAGCGTCAAGGGCGACAAGAACATCATCACCCAAAACGCTATATGCAACAATATGATGGTCTTCTTACTCATGACGGATGGCTTCTATCGGATCCATATTGGCTGCCTTCTGTGCAGGGATGTAGCCGAAGAGCACACCGATAAACACACACACAAGGAATGACACGTAGATAGACCAGGCGGGAACACTCGATGGCATACCGAACGAGGGAAGGAACGCACTGGCTCCACACCCTACAAAAATACCCAACAAACCACCCGTCACGGATATCAATACCGACTCGATGAGGAACTGGAGCGAAATGACTGGTCCCGTAGCACCAACGGCCATTCGGAGACCAATCTCCTTGGTGCGCTCCGTCACAGACACAAGCATAATATTCATGATACCTATACCAGCCACGAGCAATGAGAATGCTGCGGCCACCACAAGGATCAAGGTCACTGTATCCATCGTACTCGACATCGTCTCCATCATCTCTGCCTGCGAACGAATGGTAAAATCATCGTCCGCATCCTCCTTCAGTTTGTGGTTATCACGCAGGATCTGCGTCAGTTCTTCGATGGCCGCATCAGATAACTCCTCCGTAACGGCAGAACAGACGATGCTGGAGAACCATGTTTGGGCGGCAATACGCTTCATCACTGTCGAGTAAGGTGCAATGATTACATTGTCCTGATCCATACCCCAAGAGTTATAGCCCTTCGACTTCAGCACACCTACTATGGTAACGGGAATAGACTTGAAACGGATGGTCTTACCGATGGGATCCACGCCGTCGCCGAAGAGTTCGGTAACAATAGTCTTACCGACGACAACCTTCTTGGCTGCCTTCTTGATGTCCTCCTCGGTAAAGCACTCGCCTTCCTCGACATCCCACTGCTTGATATCAAGATAGTCGGGCGACTCGCCATACATCGACGTATTCGTATTGTTATTGCCATAGATAACCTGTCCGCTGGCTGTCACCTCAGGCGATACCTTGGTAACGAACTTCTTCTCACGCATGATGCGCTCGTAATCGGCCATCTTCAGTGTCTGCATCGATGACGGATCCTGGCGCACGCCACCACGCATGTCGGCACCAGGCCGGATGGTCAGCAGGTTGGTACCCATCGTGGAAAGTTCTGCACGGATACTCTCCTTAGAGCCTTGTCCGATAGCCATCATGATAATAACGGCAGCCACACCGATAATGATACCAAGCATGGAAAGGAACGAACGCATTTTGTTGCTCGCCACCGCCTTAAGGCTTACTTTAAATAGATTCAGTATATTCATAATGCTTAATCGTCTTGTGGAGCGGGTAAGGCTGCCAGAGCCTCAGCCGCCGACTTGATATTGGTATTGATGGTATCCTCACGTATCTTGCCGTCACGCAGGTTGATGTTACGAGAACTATACTCTGCAATCTCAGGATTGTGAGTCACAAAGATAATCGTGTTACCCTGCTTGTATAGTTCCTGAAAGAGTACGAGCATCTCGAACGAGGTACGGGTATCGAGGTTACCGGTGGCCTCATCGGCGAGGAGCACAGCGGGATCGTTCACCAGGGCACGGGCAATGGCGACGCGCTGCATCTGACCACCTGACATCTGGTTCGATTTGTGATATAGACGATCTCCCAGTCCAACAGCCTTCAGAGCATTGATGGCCTTCTCACGGCGCTCTGTGGCCGAAATCTCCGAATTATACATCAGCGGAAGTTCCACATTCTCAACAGCCGTGGTCTTCGCCAGCAGATTATAATTCTGGAACACAAAGCCGATCTTACGGTTACGCAGATGAGCGCGCTGTGTCTTCGACATCGTCCGTACAGAGATACCATCGAGGAAGTACTCCCCACTTGTAGGCGTATCAAGACATCCCAACTGGTTCAGCAGCGTCGATTTACCAGAACCAGAAGTACCCTGAATGGTGACGAACTCGCCCTCATAGATCTTGAACGAGACGCCCCGCAAGGCCTTCACCGTCTCACTGCCCACCTGAAAGTAGCGCTTTACGTTCTGCAGTTCGATGACGACTTTTCTATTGTCTTCTGCCATAACCTATTGCTTCTTCTGTTGGTTGTTCTTATTGTTGTTATTGTTACGGGGACGCGGCATGAACGGATTGCCTGCCTGCTCTGCCTGAGGTGCCTCACCACCTCCACTCATATTGAAGTCAGTCAGCACTTCAGTTCCTTCACCGATGCCACTGACAATCTCAGTCATCACACCGTTGGTCGTACCAACCTCAACTTTGTGAGCCTTGAACACATCCCCCTCCAGCGTCCACAACTTATGGTCGCCCTCGCAATCCTCAATCTTTTGATCCTTCTTGAGCAGCATCTCATTAGGAACAAAGCGTAAGGCCTTCGAGGGCACAGCCAGGATATTGTTCTTCTCCATCGTAAAAATGGTGACGTTGGCCGTCAGTCCTGGCTTCAGTTTCAGGTCGGAATTGGGTGCGGAAATCACCACCTCGTAGGTCACCACATTACTCTCTGTTGTAGCCTCCTGGCGCACCTGGGTCACAGCACCTTCGAAAGTATCATCGGGGAAGGCATCCACCGTAAAGGTCACGCGCTGACCTTCTTTCACACCACCGATATCAGCCTCGTCAATATCGGCAATCACGCGCATGTCAGTCAAGTCCTTTGCAATAACGAACAATTCAGGCGTATTGAACGACGAAGCCACGGTTTGACCTTCTTCCACCGACTTCGACAAAACCACACCGTCGATTGGTGAGGTAATCGTAGCATAACCAAGGTTGGTCTGAGCACGCTGTACGCTCTCACGCGAGGAATTCACCTGTTCCTTGGCCTGCTGATACTGCAAGCGGGCACTCTCGAATTCATCGGCACTGACAAGACCCTTGTCATAGAGTTCCTTATACCTATTATAGTTAGACTGCTGATAATTCATCGAACTCTGGGCACTCGACAAATTGGCCTTCGCCGTGTTCAGTTCACTGATCAGGTTAGTCCTGTCAAGTTCTGCAATAATCTGACCTTTCTTCACTACAGAATTATAGTCAACATAGAGGTGGCTCACAATACCAGACACCTGTGTACCTACCGTCACCGAGGTCACAGGCTCAATCGTTCCAGTCGCCGTGATACTGGTCTGAATGTTGGTGTTTTCGACCTTGGCGGTATCAAACGACACGGTTTCTTTCTTCTTTCCACCTGAAAGGAGAAAATAGGCAATGATAGCCACAGCCACAACGGCGAGTGCTATCCATACATTCTTGTTGATCTTCTTCATAATAATATACTTTTTACCTTTTTATCTTACTGAATGTTACCTCCCTGATAGAAGTGCAGCATCTGCTGATTATAGAGAGTCAGATATTTTGACTGCAACTGATTCTGCTGAGCAGAGAGCAGGTTGTCCTTGCCCGTCATCAGTTCCACAATATTCTTCAGTCCGAGGCGAAACTGCTCAGACAGCAGATCATAACTCTGTCTGGCACTTTCCACACTGCTAGCGGCGGCCTTATACTTCTGCTGATTGGTAAGAGCGTTGAGCCAGTACTGCTGAATGTTCGAATAGAGTGTCTTCTGCTGATCCAAAAGATCGAGTTGTGCCTGCAACTGCTGAATCTTGGCTTTGTTAACAGCCGTCTTTGTGGAACGTCCATCGTAGATGGGTATTGACACACCCAGCCCCAAAGAGGCATTGGTATTGGTTTTCATCTGTGTACCCCACCCATTAGAAGCCAGCGAATTCGTAGAAGTCGTCACGCCACCTGTCAGGTTGATGCTCGGCATCCAGCCTGCCTTGGCGAGCGATACGCTCACGTCGCTGCTCTTGATAGCCAATTGGGAACGTTCTATCTCCGGACGGCTCATCAACGACTGCTCATACACAGACTGCAAACTGGGAATCTCTGCGAGAATACGCTCATCGCTAATCTCCGGGATCGCCACATCGAACTGCTCCTCGTCAGTAATCTCCAGCAACTGCTTTAGTTGGAGTTTGTAATTCATTAGTTGGCTCTTGGCCTCTACAATATTATATTCATCATTGGCCCGCTGGGCAGACAATTGGGCCAGGTCGGCCTTTGAAATCTTACCGACGTTGACCATTTCCCGTCCACGTTCCTCATTCTTCTTGCTGGTTTCCAGCATCTGTTCGTTCACCGTCACGTTCTCTGCCAGATAGAGAATCTGAGCATAGAGTTGGGCGATGCGTTCCTGAATGCTATTGGCCGTCTCCTGCATGGAGAGTTCGGCCTCCTGCTCAGCCAACTGGTCGAGTTTGACAGTGTTGATGTTGCGGTTACCGTTCCACACCGTCCATTGGCCACTCAGTGAGTAAGATCCATTATAGAAAGTCTTGTCAACCTTAGTATTCACCGTACCATTTGTTACCGTTGAGATGCCGGCATCCTTCCACGGCTGATAACCCATACTCTGATTCGTCGATGCACTCACAGTTGGAAGCAATGCAGCCTTGGCGCCCTTCAGGTCTTCTGAAGCCGACTGTTTCGAGAGTTTCGATTTCTGGAGCGTAATGTTATTTTCCATTGCATAGTCAATGCAGTCCTTTAGTGTCCATATTTTCTGGGCACTCAGGCTGACAGTGCCCGACATCATCAGACACATCACAAATAATTTCCTTATTTTCATATTCATCTGTCTTGTTCCAGTTCAATTCGTCGGCAAAGGTACGGCTTTTGTCGAAAACAAAGAAATAAAATAGACAAAATTTTCCCGTTAGTAGAAATCATCGCTGAATTCTTCGACAAAACTTCCAACTGTTAAAATCCAGTTAACGCTCACTCATTCTTCCATCTCGTCGAAAAACTGTAGGCATCTCGTCGAAATTCATTTTGAACTTGGTGGATATTGTCTTACCTTTGCATCATCAAAGTTTAACGCGCAATAAATATAAAAGGTAAACAATATGAAACAAGTAAAAGCATTTTTCGCAATGATGATGATCATGATGTCATCAGCAGTCATGGCCCAGACCACAGTGAAGGGCGTATTAATGGACGAGACACTCGGTGAGAGCGAGCCGTTCGCCACCGTCCGCGTGTTCAAAGCAGGTAAGACCGACAAACCCGTCGCCATGTTCCTCACCGACGAGAACGGTGCCTTCAACCAGGAGGTGAAGGGTAAGGGTAAGTTCGACATCGTGTTCAGCAGTGTCGGTAAAGAAGACCTGAAGCAGACCGTCACCCTTGAGAATAGTGGTGTGAAGGATCTTGGTACTTTATTAATGAAAGAAAGTGCCACCATGCTAAAGGGCGTAGAGATCGTCGCCCAGAAGCCCTTGGTAAAGATGGATGTCGATAAGATGAGTTACAATGTGGCAGAAGACGAAGACTCCAAGTCGAACACTGTACTCGACATGCTGCGCAAGGTGCCAATGGTTACAGTCGATGGGCAGGATAATATCACCGTCAACGGCTCTTCTTCCTTCAAGGTCTATGTCGACGGTCTGCCTAACGTGATGTTCTCCTCCAATCCCTCCATGGTGTTCAAGAGCATGCCCGCCACAGCCGTGAAGAGCATTGAAGTGATGACCAACCCTGGTGCCAAGTACGATGCCGAGGGGGCTGCCGGTGTACTGAACATCGTGATGAACAAGCAAAACCCTGCAGCCACCCAGAGTCTGAACGGCTACAACGGAACCGTTCGTGCCTCTGCAGGCAACAAGCAGTTAGGCGGCAGCGTTTTCCTCAACGGTCAGCAGGGCAAACTCTCTTACAGTGCCAACGTGATGACCAGTTACAACAAGCCTGGCAACACCACGACCGAAACGGAGATGATACAGACTGGGCAGACTGGCACCAGACAGTTGACAACCTCTGAAAATGATATCAAGACTCCGTTCACGATGGGGAGTCTGACCTTGGGCTACCAGATTGATTCCATGAGTGTCCTCAATGCCACAGCCTCCATTAACAGCATGTCGATGAAGAGCACAGGATCCTCTATTACCACCTTGGGCGGCGGCCAGTATGGCAACGGCTTCAACTATAGTAGCAATACGGATATGAAGAACTCCCGCACATCCTTCAGCGGTAGCCTTGACTACCAGCGTTTTTTCAACAAGGAGCACACCCAGTCACTGGCCTTCACCTACCAACTGAACTACAGTCCTGCCACAACAAAGATGACCTCCGACTTCGGTACAGCCTCTACCCTCCTCGACCTTACCGATCGCTACTCCGAGAATAAGGACAAGACCACCAACCATACCTTCCAACTCGACTACACGATGCCTATCGGCATTGGTCAGACGCTGAGCCTTGGTGGAAAGTTGCAGTTACACGATGCAACCAGCGATTCAAAGTACTATCTACAAGATGTCTACGATCCCAGTTCCAGTTCTGATTACGAATACAAGAACTCCATCCTGGCTGGTTACGGTGAGTATGCTGGCAACTGGAACAAACTGGGTGCCAAGGCAGGTCTGCGCTATGAGTACACTTGGCAGGATGTGGAATACCATCTCGGCAACGGCGAGGACTTCAGTACCAGTTACGGCAGTCTCGTGCCCACCGCCAGTCTGCAGTATAACCTCGGCACAGGCAGCAACCTCGGCCTCACTTACAACATGCGTATCAGCCGCCCAGGTATCAGTTATCTGAACCCTTACGTTGATAAGAGCAACCCCACGGCCCTGACCTACGGTAATCCTGACCTCGACGTGGAGAAGGCCCACAACATCTCTCTCGTTTACAACATGTTCACCCCGAAACTTATGCTGAACCTGAACCTGCACCACAACTTCGTTGACAACGCTATCTCACAGTATAGTTTCTACGACAGCAACAATTTGCTGAACACTACCTACGGCAATGTCGTGAAGAGCCATCAGACCGGCCTAAATGCCTACGTGAACTATCTGCTTACTAAGGATACTCGGCTCTTCCTCAACGGTGGTGTGAACTATACCGACCTACGCAGTACAGCCCTCGACCAAAGCAATAGCGGATGGACTGCCAACGTCATGGCCGGCCTACAGCAGACACTTCCCTGGGACCTCAAACTCAGTGCCTTCGCTATCGCTTCTACGAAGAGTTACACTCTTCAGGGCTGGAGCGGCGGTTTCAACCTCGTCACCGCCAGTCTGTCAAAGTCGCTGTTGAAAGACAAACTCACTCTAAGTGTATCGGGCCTGATGGGGCTCAATGGAGGCGGAAACCTGAAGATCGAGAGTTATAGCAAGGGTAAGGACTTCACCACGATGAGTAGCACCAAAGTACCCATCTACGGCGTAACCTTCACCGTCAGTTACTCGTTCGGTAACTCCAAGACGATGGCTAAGCAGCATACCAACCGTGTGCAGAATGATTTCATTGAACAGCAGTCGCAGGGAGAGATGCTCAACAACGTAGGATCTGGTACAGGAAACACTAACATGCCTCAATAGGCAGATAATCCACATAATTTGCTCTCCTGCATTGAGATAATGCGGGAGAGATTTTGTCAATTCAGAAATAATTCCTAATTTTGCAGACGTATGAAGAAGATCACGAAGAAAGATATCATGCGGTTCATATATAGTTTCGCAGGCGTTCAGGAAGTCGGTGCCAAAAGGAAGGACGTGACAGGGCGCAATGCCAACGAAATCTGGAGGGCGACTGTACAAGCATCCATCTGGATGCTTATTGTGGGAGCCATGCCGATAGCCACCTATCTCAGTACGAGGGACGTTCAAGCCACCAAGACATCATTTTTCGTGGTGTGGGGGCTGCTACGGTCACCCTTGGTGATTTATTTCTCCAATTACTACTTCTTTGGTCCCTACCTGTTCTTTAAGCGTCGCTATTGGCTCTTCGTTTTCTGCAACTTGATAGCCATTTTCTGTTTGAACCATCAATTCTTCTCTCTGTACTTCCATCGCGACAGCATCCCCAATATGCCCGAGATGTCGCCCACAATGTGGATAGGTTTCTTCTCCGGTCTGCTGATGTTCCTTTTGCTCAACTGCATGGTTGCTGCCATTGCTATCGGCATCCGCCACTTTATCCGCGTACGGGAGATTAAACAGCAACTGAAGGACGAGAAGGCGAAGAACACGGAAGCAGAACTGGCTTGGCTAAAAAACCAGATCAATCCCCACTTCCTCTTTAATACGCTGAACAACATCTCCAGTCTGACGCAGATTGACCCCGATGCCGCGCAGGATGCCATCGCCCAACTCAGCGACCTGCTACGCTACGCCATGTACGAGACCAACAAAAAGACAGTGCCCATTGGCGGCGAGGTGGAATTCATGCGCAACTACGTCGAACTGATGAAACTCCGCTGCAACGACAAGACAGAAGTTATTACTACTTTTGACGTGCAGCAAAATATGGAAATCGCCCCCATGCTCTTCATATCCCTCATCGAGAATGCCTTCAAGCACGGTGTAAGTAGTAGCCGCGAGTCCAGGATCGACATCCGTCTCTCGCAAGAGAATAATAGACTCACTTTCGCTTGCAACAATACCAACTATCCTAAGGACGATGCAGACCGCAGTGGTTCCGGCATCGGACTGGAGAACACCCGTCGCCGCCTGGAACTGATCTACCACGATCGCTACACCTGGGAGCAGACGCTCGAAGACAATATCTATCACGTCAAAATTACACTCCAACTATGAACCCGTTGACCTGCTACATCATCGATGACGAGCCCCTGGCCGTCAAACTGTTAGAGTCGTTTGTCTCCAAAACGCCAGGACTGCAACTGATTGCCTCCTTCACGGATTCCGTGGAGGCTATCACCGCTATTAAGAGCCAGCCTGCCAACCTGCTCTTTCTCGACATCCAGATGCCCGACATGAACGGCATGGAACTGGCCCACATGATTCCCTCGGAGACAAAGGTCATCTTCACAACAGCCTTCAAGGAGTATGCCTTCGAGAGTTACGAGGTGAGCGCCATCGACTTCTTACTGAAGCCCATTCGCTATAACAAGTTCATCGCCGCCGTGGAGAAGGCCCACGAGTGGTTCGGCCGAAACTCACAAGGGACGGTTCCGAATGAGTCTTTGCCTGTAAAGGACTCACTCAGAACCGTCCCCAATGAGTCGCTTTTCCTGAAGGTCGACGGTGAGTACCGTCAAGTAGCACTCGAAAAAATCGTCTATGTATCGGGCATGAAGGACTACGTGATGTTCTACTTGGAAGGTGAGCGCCGCCCACTCATTACTCACCTTACAATGAAATCCGTTGAGGACATGCTACCCACGTCCCGCTTCATGCGCGTCCATCGTTCCTACATCGTGGCACTTGATAAGATCCGCAGCGTAGACCGCAATGACTGTATCTATATCGGTGAGGAGATTATCCGAGTCACCGATGCTTTCAAGGACAACTTCCTGCAATACCTGCAGTCGAAGTTCCCTGGCGGCAAATAGCGTTTATTGTATCAGTCCCAACTGTTTCACACGGCGTTCAAAACTCTCGCGATTGTCGAGTGCACCGTTCTTGATCCGCGCTCGGTAATTGTAAATCGTGTTCACCGAGTAGTGCAGGAACTCTGCGATCTTCGAAGAATCCTCAATACCAAGGCGTATGAGGGCAAAGATACGGATTTCCGTAGTCAGGCGATTTTCTTCTCTCGGATGCACCTGAGTGTCAGGTTGCAACAGGTCATTGAAATCGTCGACGAAATTGGGGAAGAGATGCAGGAACACTGAATCGAAATTCTGATAGAGTTCCTCCAGTTCTTTTTCTTTCAGTTCGGTAGACTTTGAAATCCTGAACAGATCTTCCAGTTCCTTATTCTTCATTTTCTTGTTCACCATCTTGCGATAGTTGTCAAGTTTGTCAATGTATTGAGAACAGAGGCTCATGAAGCGTCCGATATATTCCTCCTTCACGCGATTGGTCTCCGAAAGTTGGGAATTGAGGACGGCAAACGCCTCGTTCTTCTCCGACAACTGCTCATTAGTATGCTTCAATTCCTCATTAAGCGTGGCCAACTGACTGTTAGTTTGGTGCAGCGCATTCCGCGCTGCTGCCAACTGTTGGTTCCTACGATGCACGAAGAAAAGTGCCGCTAACAACAGCAGGGCCAGTATGCTGATGGCTCCAAGCGTATACCGCAGTTGAGAGGTAGTGCGCTCACTCTGAGCCTTATAGTTCTTCGCAATCGTTGAGAGCAGGGGGGCTATCTGCCAGTTGCGCTGGCGCGAGCCGAAGCGGTTGGCGCAGTCACTCGTAAAACTGATGTAGCGTGAGGCCCGTTCAATGTCACCCTTCAGCATCAGTTCGTTAGCCAGTTCCCACATCGAGCCCTGGTCCATCGCGGCATTGCGGATATCGGCCAGTACCGACTCCACAAGCCAATGCATCATCTGGGCACTGTCGCCCCGCAGTTTGTACTCGATATAGCGATAGAGAGCCACCATTGCGTAGGGGTGCGAACCCTTCTCCACGGTCTTCAGCCACTCGTCATTAATCTTCATCGCTTCGTCAAGGTTGCCTTCGCCCTGCGCGCGCAATTCTCTCCTTAGGAAGCACGCCTCACTCGATGGAGGCAGCGTCTCAAGCATCAATCCTTCATAGTGTCTGGCCTTGCCGAGATAGGTTTGCCGCATATTGTCGAGGCGAGTGTAATATGACAGTTCGCTATACACATTATTATAGGCCTCATAGTAGGTTCCCAGCGCCAGAGTGTCGATTCCTTCGGTGCGGATGGAGTCGAGAAAGATGAGTGCCTCGTCATACATACCGATATTCGAACTGCGAACGGCCA
>JAFUAK010000186.1 GCA_017460765.1 Prevotella sp.
GTATGTCATCTATTGGGTCGATTTTAAATTTATCGCTGCAAAATTAGTGAATTTTTTTGTAATTTGATAAAAAAAACATATCTTTGCACCAAAATATGAAAATATAGTGGAAAAAACAGAATTTACACTACTCAATAAGATCCAATCCCCAGAGGATTTACGTCAATTGTCAGTGGACGATCTGCCTCAACTCTGTGACGAACTGCGCGAGGATATCGTGCAGGAGGTGGCCGTGAATCCTGGACATTTGGCGTCCAGTCTCGGCGTGGCGGAAATCACCGTCGCCCTCCATTACGTATATAATACGCCCGAAGACCGAATCGTATGGGACGTGGGCCATCAGGCCTATGGCCATAAGATCCTGACGGGTCGGCGCGAGCAGTTCTGTACGAACCGCAAACTCGGCGGCATCAAGCCTTTCCCCTCTCCGACGGAGAGCGAATACGACACGTTCGCCTGCGGGCATGCCTCGAACTCTATCTCGGCAGCCCTCGGTATGGCCGTGGCTGCACAACTGGAGGGAAAGCCCGAACGCCATGTGGTGGCCGTCATCGGCGACGGAGCCATGAGCGGCGGACTGGCCTTCGAGGGACTGAACAACGTATCCTCGTCGCCCAACGACCTGCTGATTATCCTCAACGACAACAACATGTCGATCGACCGCAGCGTGGGCGGCATGAAGCAATACCTGCTGAACCTGAGCACCAACGAGACCTATAACGCCCTGCGCTTCAAGGCCTCGCGCTGGCTGCACCGCAAGGGCATGCTCAACGACGATCGCCGGAAGGGTATCATCCGTCTGACCAATGCCGTGAAGAGCGCCATCTCCCACCAGCAGAACATCTTCGAGGGTATGAATATCCGCTACTTCGGGCCCTTCGACGGTCACAACGTGAAGGAACTGGTACGTATCCTCCGACAGATGAAAGACATGAAAGGTCCCAAACTGCTCCACTTGCACACCCAGAAGGGACACGGCTACGCTCCTGCGGAGAAAGACGTGACTACCTGGCACGCCCCTGGCAAGTTCGACCCAGAGACAGGTGAGCGCATCGTGGACAAGGATCCCAACAAGCCCCAGAAATACCAGGACGTGTTTGGCCATACCCTGCTGGAACTGGCCAAGCAGAATCCCAAGATCGTCGGCGTAACCCCCGCTATGCCCTCCGGCTGTTCGATGAACATCATGATGAAGGAGATGCCGGAACGCACCTTCGACGTGGGTATCGCCGAGGGGCATGCCGTCACCTTCTCCGGCGGTATGGCGAAGGACGGGCTGCTGCCTTTCTGCAATATCTACAGTGCCTTTTCCCAGCGGGCCTTCGACAATATCATCCACGACGTGGCACTGCTGAACCTTCACGTCGTGTTCTGCTTCGACCGTGCCGGTCTGGTGGGTGAAGACGGCCCTACGCATCACGGTGCCTTCGACTTGGCAGCCCTGCGCCCCATTCCTAACCTGACGATTTCGTCGCCGATGGACGAGCATGAACTGCGACGGCTGATGTATACCGCCCAGTTGCCCGACAAAGGCCCGTTCGTCATCCGCTATCCGCGTGGTGGCGGTGTGCTGCAGGACTGGCGCTGTCCCTTCGAGGAAATCAAGGTGGGCACCGGCCGCAAACTGCATGAGGGCGACGACGTGGCAGTACTCTCCATTGGCCCGATCGGCAATAACGTGACCGAGGCCATCAAGCAGGTCACGGACATCAGCGTGGCTCATTACGACATGCGATTCCTGAAGCCCATCGATGAGAATATCCTTGAGGAGGTCGGTCGGAAGTTCAAGCGCATCGTCACCGTGGAGAACGGCACGAAGAAAGGCGGTCTCGGCTCTGCCGTGCTGGAGTGGATGAACGACCACGGCTACCAGCCTCAGGTGATCCGTCTCGGCCTGCCCGACGAGTTCGTGGAGCATGGTACGGTGTCGGAGTTGCAGAAGATTACAGGTCTCGATGCGGAGGCCATCATCAAAGCCATCAAGGAGAAATGAAGATTGTCATTGCCGGTGCAGGTGCCGTAGGTACTCATCTGTCGAAACTGCTGTCGCGCGAGCATCAGGACTGTGTACTGATCGACGATGACGAGGAACGGCTAAGCACGCTCAGCGAATACGACGTGATGACCTATCAGGCCTCGCCAACCAGCATACAGGCCCTGAAGGATGCAGGCACGCCACATGCCGACCTGTTCGTCGGCGTGACCCCTGAGGAGAGCACGAACCTGAATGCCTGTATCCTGGCCCACGCCCTGGGTGCGAAGAAGACCGTGGCCCGTATCGACAACTATGAATACCTTTCCCCTGAACTACAGCCTTTCTTCAAGAACCTCGGCGTCGACTCGCTGATCTACCCTGAGGTGCTGGCTGCCACTGATATCACCAACGGCCTGAAACTCTCGTGGGTGCGCCAGCGCTGGGACGTGCACGACGGAGCCCTCATCCTGCTGGGCATCAAACTGCGCGAGGCCGCAGAGATTCTGAACCAGCCCCTGCGCAACCTCTGCGGGCCCGACGATCCCTATCATGTCGTAGCCATCAAGCGCAACGGCGACACGATCATCCCAGGCGGTATGGACGAACTGCGCGTAAGCGACCTCGTCTACTTCATGACCACCAAGGAGTATATCCCCTATATCCGCAAGATCGTCGGCAAGGAGCACTATACCGACGTGAAGAACGTCATCATCATGGGTGGCGGAAAGACGGCTGTCCGTGCCGCACTGACCATCCCCAACTATATGAGCGTGAAGATCATCGAGAAGGATGCCAAGCGCTGCGAACGGCTCAACGAACTGCTGGAGAAGGAAGAGGCGATGGTAATCCACGGCGACGGACGCGACCTGGGACTGCTCGAAGAGGAGGGCATCAAGAATACGCAGGCCTTCGTGGCCCTCACGGGCAATGCCGAGACGAATATCCTGGCCTGTCTGACAGCCAA
>JAFUAK010000027.1 GCA_017460765.1 Prevotella sp.
GTGTATAATACCAAGGTGGGCGAGTACCGTCTGAAGGATGCCAACCTGAGCATCAACTTCGGTGCAGGTGTCTATCTGCTGAAGCATCTGGAGGTGGGCTTCACCTATAACCTCGCCGCCGGAAAGTCGGGTGAGTTCGAGAACTGGAATGATGTAGACACCCACAACAACGCCTGGCAGATCGGTGCTGCCATTTATTTCTAACGATCCTTGTTCGTAGATGTCATCCTGCCTCTGCCGCTCGACGGCGTGTTCACCTATTCCGTCCCACAGGCTTTGGAGGAGCAGGTGCGGATGGGGCTGCGCGTATTAGTCCCCTTTGGCAGGAATAAGACCTACGTCGGCATCATTGCCGAGATACATCATCGTGCACCTGAAGGGTATCAGACGAAGGATATCCTTCAGGTGCTCGACATTTCACCCATCCTGCTCGACAGCCAGTTGAAACTGTGGCACTGGATATCCGACTATTATATGTCGCCCATCGGTGAGGTCTACAAGGCGGCACTGCCCTCAGGGCTGAAGGCGGAGGATGGGTATAAGCCCAAGACGGAACTCTATATCCGCCTGACACCGAAGTTCTGCAGTGAGCAGGCCCTCCACATCGCCATCGACTTGCTCCAGCGTGCACCCAGTCAGCAGAAGGCCTTTCTCGATTTCCTCGCCCTGACGGGAGTGGATCGTGGAGTGGACACTCTCCACTCTCAACTCACCCGCGATGAACTGCTCAATCAAGGCCACACGCTCCAGACCATCAACGCCTTGGTGAAGCGCGGACTGCTGGAGACCTATGAGCAGGAAGTGGGGCGCCTGAACCACGGTGGAACACCCCATCCAGAACAGATAAAGCCCCTCAGCGCACCCCAGCAGGATGCCTATAACCAGATACAGTTCTCGTTCCTAAGTAAGAACGTCACCCTGCTGCATGGTGTCACTTCCAGCGGCAAGACGGAAATCTATATCCACCTCATCCAGCAGGCACTGGAGAAGAAACAACAGGTGCTCTATCTGCTGCCAGAGATCGCCCTCACCGTACAGATCATGCAACGGCTCCAGCACGTCTTCGGCGACCGTCTGGGCATCTACCACTCCAAGTATTCCGATGCTGAGCGTGTGGAGATCTGGCAGAAACAACTCTCGGCGCATCCCTATGACGTGATCCTGGGAGCCCGCAGTGCCGTGCTGCTGCCTTTCCAGAACCTCGGGCTGGTGATTGTCGACGAGGAGCACGAGACCAGTTACAAGCAGCAAGACCCCATGCCCCGCTATCATGCCCGCAGTACAGCGATCGTGCTGGCCCAGATGTTGGGGGCAAAGACGCTCCTCGGTACGGCGACACCCTCGATGGAAACCTATCATAACGCGAAGACTGGGAAATACGGCCTCGTGGAACTCTTCCAGCGCTACAAGGGTATCGAACTGCCCGAGATTCAGGTGGTGGATATCAAGGACCTGCAGCATCGCAAGATGATGAACGGCCCCTTCTCGCCCCTGCTTCTGGCAAAGACCCGTGAGGCACTGGAGCGGGGTGAACAGGTGATTCTCTTTCAGAACCGTCGTGGCTATGCGCCGATGATCGAGTGCAAGCAGTGCGGCTGGGTGCCTCATTGTCAGCATTGTGACGTGTCGCTCACTTTCCACCGCAACCTGAACCAACTCACGTGCCACTATTGCGGCTATACCTACCAGGTGCCGTCGGAGTGCCCCGCCTGTGGCTGTAAGGATCTCCAGACGCGCGGCTACGGCACGGAGAAGATCGAGGCCGAGGTGCAGGACATCTTCCCAGAGGCCCGTATCGCCCGTATGGATCTTGACACCACCCGCAGCCGCAATGCCTACGAGCGGATTATCAGTGACTTCTCCGCAGGGCGTACGAACCTGCTCATCGGTACGCAGATGATCTCCAAGGGACTCGATTTCGACAAGGTCTCCGTGGTGGGAATCCTCAATGCCGACAGCATGCTTAACTATCCTGACTTCAGGGCCTACGAGCATGCTTATATGATGATGGCACAGGTGAGTGGGAGGGCAGGCCGCAAGGGCAAGCGCGGACTGGTGATCCTGCAGACCAAGAGTCCTGACCTGCCCCTGATCCAGCAGGTGGTGCACAACGACTATGCTGGCTTCTACCGCTCGATGATTGCCGAGCGCCAGCAATTCCATTATCCCCCCTATTATCGTCTGGTCTATGTCTATCTGAAACACCGCACAGACTATCTTGTCGAGGCCGAAGGCGTGGAGATGGGCAGTCGCCTGCGCCAGTGGTTCGGTGCCCGTGTCCTTGGTCCCGACAAACCCGGTGTGGCCAAGGTGAAGTCGCTCTCCATCCGTAAACTCGTGCTGAAACTGGAGCCGGGCATCAACATGGCTGATGTGCGCAAATACTTAGCGCTTGTCCAGCAGCAGATGCTACAAGACAAGCGCTATGCGTCGCTTCAGGTCTACTTCGACGTAGATCCCCTATAGATTTTACAGGTTGACTTCGCAGCCGATACCCAGCACACGATTGGTACGGGTGAAGGAGTCGCTGATGAGCGGCTGTGCCGAGGTCACTCGGTCGTAGTCCTCATAGTTCGTCTGGAAGTAGGCTGCCTTCAGTGTCAGTTTGTCTGTGGCCTTGTAGTTGAAGCCGAAACCGAAACTGTAACTGTTGACGACAAACGACATATCGTTCATGTAGGCATCGGTCAACTGGTAGCGGGTGATCTGACTACCGGCGGAGATGGTCAGTTTGTCGGTGATGTCCCACTCGGCACCGCCGAGGTATTCGTTCGTACCGCCATCGAGCAGTTCCTGTGAGTTGTTATACCAGTTCACGTTCGTGTCATAGAAGTGGTGATAGCCCAGGTTCACGCGCACGTCGTCGGTGATATTCCACATGGCTCCGATAGCCAATTGGGCTGGGGAATCCTCGTCGATCTTCTCACCGTCGCGGAACTTGTTGACGGCGGGAATCTCACTGGCCTTGTTCACCGTCGACTCGTTCTCCATGTGGATCTGCGTCTTGAACTCGTACTTGGCAGCGAAGTTGAACTTGCCTACGCGCCAGTCGATGCCGATGATAGGGGCGATGCCGTAACTCGACTGGTTACAGAGCAGGTTCACGCCCTCGGAGTATTTCTGGAGTTGGTTCAGACTCTCGCTGGTGCCCTGAAGTTGTGCGCCGGAGGCCTCGAGTTGGGCCTTGGTGGCTGTGAGTTCGGCGGGAGCAGCAACACCTGCAGCCTCATACTGGGCGAAGCCTGCGTTCACCTGGTTCAGACTGCTGTTGACATAACTGAGGCCACCGTCGACCATCGCCGTTGCCGACTGGAGGAAACTGCCGAACTCCTGATAGCCATTGGCCGTCTTCACCATGATATTGCTGATCTTGGCCTTGTAGGTGGCCGTACCGTAGAGCAGACGGAGACCGCCATAGACGGAGAGGTCGGGTGTGATCTTATAGGCTGCACCGAGTTGGAAGCCGAAGTAGTACTGGCGTCCCTGCATGTAGCCGTCCATGTCGTAGCCGCTCACGCCAGGAGCAGGCTGTCCAAGGGCTGTGGCAATCTGGTCAAGACCTGCCAACTGGTGGGCAATGCCGCCCACGACGCTCTCGAAGGAACCCAGACCGTCGGCGAACTCACACTTGCCACCGCCACCAGGCACGGAGAAGTTGAACTGCACGCTCCAGTTACCTTTATTATAGGCAGCCTGAAGGGAGGGAATGATGGGCGCATCGGCCACACCCTCGAATATCTTGGTGGAGTTGCCGTTGTTCTTGCGGCCCAGTGCGAACACAGGGTTGGTACTGGTGATGGTACGCGTCTGATGGGCGTATTGCCAGTTGAAGCCGATATGGAAACCCTCGGGGAGGAAAGCGACACCTGCTGGATTGCTGTAGACACCATCAAGGCCGATGGCGGCATCGCGTGCAGGATCGCGCAGGAAGTCTATACTCTGATTCGTGTTGGTTAAGATGCCACCTGCTGTGGCGGTTGTTGCAGTCATCAGCATCACGCTGACCAGCATTACGTAGATTTTTTTCATATCCTTAAACATCTTTTTGCTAAAATCGGCTGCAAAGGTAAATGTATTGTTCGGATTTTCTCCGTTTGCGCACACAAAGTTAACGAAGATTAACGGAAAATGCGCAAAAACCTGCACAGATGTGCAAGTTTGTGCAGGTTTTGCACACTTTAAGGCCTCAGTGTGCACTTTTCATTACTCACTTCTTCAGTTCCGGATAACTGAGGCGGGTATGGTAGATGGTCTTCAGTTTCTCGATGAGCACGGTCTTGGCATAGGCGATGTCGCGGAAGGTGATGGGACACTCCTTGAAATAGCCCTCTGCCACCTGGGCGTCAATCAGTTTGTTCACCAGTTCGCGGATGCTCTTCTCCGTATAGTCGGGCAGTGAGCGCGAGGCTGCCTCCACGGTGTCGGCCATCATCAGGATGGCTTGTTCCTTGGTGAAGGGGTTGGGGCCGGGGTAGGTGAAGAGCAGTTCGTCGATTTCGTCGTTGGGATGGGCGTTCTTGTATTGCACGTAGAAGTACTTTGTCTTGCCGTGTCCGTGGTGGGTGGAGATGAAGTCCTTGATCACGTCGGGCAGGTTGTATTTCTCTGCCAGTTTGATGCCTTCCGTCACGTGGCTGATAATCATCTGTGCACTGTCGATGGCACCCATCTTGCTATGGGGATTCACGCCCGACTGGTTCTCCGTGAAGTAGATGGGGTTGACGATCTTGCCGATGTCGTGGTAGAGAGCGCCGGTACGCACCAACTGACTCTTGGCCCCAATCTTATTGGCAATCTCCGCCGCGAGGTTACCCACCTGGATGGAGTGCTGGAAGGTGCCAGGTGCCACCTCGCTCATCTTGCGGAGCAGCGTCTTGTTCATATCCGACAGTTCGATGAGGGTGATATTCGACGTGAAGCCGAAGGTCTTCTCTATCAGATAGAGCAGGGGGTAGGAACAGAAGAGCAGCACACCGTTGATGATGAGATAGTTGTTCTCGCTGATGTCGATCATGGAGAGATCGTTGTTCCGTATCCAGTCGAAGGAGATGTTCGTGAGGATGGTGCCGGCCGTGACGATAACCGCCGTCCAGAACAACTGCGAACGGCTCGATAGTTCCCTCAGCGAGAAGATGGCGGCGAAGCCGGCCACGGTCTCCACGGCGAGGAACTCCAGAGGATGCTGCAGGATGCTGGCACAGATGAGAAGCATCACCATGTGGGCCGTGAAGGCCGTGCGGGAGTCCATGAACACGCGGATGATGATGGGCACCATGGCGTAGGGCAGGAGATAGACGTGGAGAATGCTGTGGCCCACCATCAGGGAGGTGAGCACCACGAAGAAGAGGATGAGCGTATAGACCATGGCGATGCTCCTGGGCTTCTCGAAGTAGTCCTTGCGGAACATGGTCAGGTAGGTCGTGAAGCAGCAGATCATGATAAAGACGAAGAGGGCCTGTCCGAGGATGGTTAGGCTGATGCCTTGTTTGTTCTCCTCGTGGCGCTTCGTCTCTTTCTGGTACGACATCAGGATGTTGTATTTCTTCTTGTCGACGATCTCGCCTCTGTCGATGATCTTCTGTCCCCGCTGCACGATGCCTGTGGCCAGGGGGATGCTGTTCTGCAGTTCGTTTAGACTGGCCTCGCTCCGTTCTTTGTCGTAGGTCAGGTTGGGGGTGATGTAGTCGTTCAGGTTGCATTTCTGCAGGATATCCTTATGTTTGGCCAGTGCTTCGTCTACGAAGAGTTGCTCGTAGGCCGAGACGACCGAGTACACCTTCGTGATGGCTCTGTTCGACGCGTCCTTGCCGCTGATCACCCTGATCATCCTGGTTGTGTCCTGTCGCAGCCTGTTGTACTCCGAACTGTTCATGATGCCCTGTGCATAGAGACCGCGCAGACGGTTGGCGATGATGCTCAGATAGTCGTCGCTGAGGCCAGGAATACCATTGTTGTAGTCCTTGTAGAACTGCCGGATCTCTTTGCCTGCCACCTCGCTGTTGAAGAAGAAGTAGGGCTCGTACTGCTGCATGATGCTGTCACGCTCCGCCTTTACGGCCTCTTCGCTCTTGTAGATGGGGAAGTCGAAAGGTGCACTCAGGTCGGTATAGGTCCAGGGCTTGCCCTGCTCGATCTTGAAGGTGGCGTAGTTATTGCGTGGCATCAGCCATACGATGATGATGGCCGTACCCACGACCAGGGCCAGGCGGATGAGTAAATCGCGCCAGTTCATATCATTTTTTACGTTGAAACTGCTCATTTTCATTGATTTTGCTGCAAAGATACATATTATTTTTAATTTTTAATCTTTAATCTTTAATTTTATTTGTACCTTTGCACGCAAATTAACGAAAACAATGTCTGAAAGAAGAGTAAGAGTGCGTTTTGCACCCAGTCCTACCGGGGCTTTGCATATCGGCGGTGTGCGCACTGCCTTGTATAATTACCTGTTTGCCCGTCAGCATGGCGGCGACCTCGTGTTCCGCATCGAGGATACCGATTCGAACCGTTTTGTGCCGGGCGCAGAGGAGTATATCATCGAGTCGTTCAAGTGGCTGGGCATCCAGTTCGACGAAGGCGTCAGTTTCGGCGGCGACAAGGGTCCCTATCGCCAGAGTGAGCGTCGAGATATCTATGAGAAATATGTGCAGCAACTGTTGGATGCCGATAAGGCCTACATCGCCTTCGACACCCCAGAGGAACTGGAGGCCAAGCGCGCCGAGATTCAGAATTTCCAGTACGACTGTCATACCCGTACCCAGATGCGCAACTCGTTGACACTTCCGAAGGAGGAGGTGGACCAGTTGATTGCCGATGGCAAGCAGTATGTCGTCCGCTTCAAGATTGAGGCAGGTCAGGAGGTGCTGGTCAACGACCTCATCCGCGGTGAGGTGCGCGTGAAGACGGATATCCTCGACGACAAGGTGCTCTTCAAGAGTGCCGACCAGTTGCCTACCTATCATCTGGCCAATATTGTCGATGACCATCTGATGGAGATCAGTCATGTGATCCGTGGTGAGGAGTGGCTGCCATCGGCTCCGCTCCATGTGTTGCTCTATCAGGCCTTCGGCTGGGAGGATACGATGCCGCAGTTTGCCCATCTGCCACTGTTGCTGAAGCCCGACGGCAAGGGAAAACTCTCGAAGCGCGACGGCGACCGTCTGGGCTTCCCCGTGTTCCCACTGGAGTGGCATGATCCGAAGAGTGGCGAGGTGTCTCGCGGCTATCGTGAGGACGGCTACTTCCCCGAGGCCGTCATCAACTTCCTCGCCCTGCTGGGCTGGAACCCTGGTACGGAGCAGGAGATTTTCTCGCTCGACGAACTGGTGCCCCTGTTTGATATCACGAAGTGCTCGAAGGCCGGCGCGAAGTTTGCCTACGACAAGGGTATCTGGTTCAACCACGAGTATATCCTGATGAAGTCGGCTGAGGAGATTGCCCAGTTGTTCTTCCCCATTGTGAAGGAACATTGTCCTGAGGAGACGCTGGAGCGCGTAACCAAGGTGACGGCGATGATGAAGGACCGCGTGTCGTTCGTCAAGGAACTTTGGCCCCTCTGCTCGTTCTTCTTCGAGGCTCCTACGGAGTACGATGAAAAGACCTTGAAGAAGCGCTGGAAGGAGGACTCCGCCCAGCAGTTGACCGAACTGATCAGTGTGCTGGAAGGTATCGACGACTTCTCTCTGGAGAATCAGGAACAGATCGTGCATGCCTGGATAGAACAGAAGGAATATAAACTGGGCAATATCATGAATGCCTGGCGGCTCACACTTGTGGGCGAAGGCAAAGGCCCGGGTATGTTCGACATCTCGGCCTTCCTCGGTAAGGAAGAGACTATCAGCAGAATGAAGCGTGCCATCGAAACCTTAGGCTGATGTACAATCTGTTTATATACCTCTACCAGTTGGGCGTCTTCGTCTACAGTTTCTTCAACGAGAAGGTGAAGAAGATGTGGCGAGGCGAGCGCGAGGCATTCCGCATCCTGAAGGAGCAAGTGGATCCGACGGCGCAGTACGTGTGGTTCCACGCTGCCTCTCTGGGCGAGTTTGAGCAGGGGCGTCCGCTGATGGAGCGCTTGCGCCAAGAGCATCCTGAGTATAAAATCCTGCTCACGTTCTTCTCGCCTTCAGGCTACGAGGTGCGCAAGAACTATCAGGGAGCCGACATCATCTGCTATCTGCCACTCGATACGGTCACCAACGCGCGCCGTTTCCTGAGGCTGATCCGCCCCGTGATGGCCTTCTTCATCAAGTACGAGTTCTGGTACAACTATCTGCATATCCTGAAGCACCGCAGGGTGCCTGTCTACAGCGTGTCAAGCATCTTCCGTCCCGATCAGGTGTTCTTCAAGTGGTACGGTCGTCAGTATGGCCGCGTGCTGAACTGCTTCACGCATTTCTTCGTGCAGAATGAGATCAGCAAGGAACTGTTGGCAGGCATCGGACTTACCAATGTGTCAATCGTCGGCGACACCCGCTTCGATCGTGTGCTGCAGATCAAGGAGGCCGCCAAGCAGTTGCCCATTGTTGAGGCATTTTTAGAGGAGTCAGGAGTCAGGAGTCAGGAGCCTGTAGATATGACTGCGCCTAAAGTGTTTGTGGCAGGCAGCAGTTGGCTGCCTGATGAGGATATATTCATCCGCTATTTCAATGCACATAAGAACTGGAAACTGATCATCGCCCCTCATGTTATCGGCGAGGATCATCTGCAGCAGATTGAGAAACTGCTCGAAGGGCGCAAGGTCATCCGCTATACCGCCGCCGAGAAATCTCTCTCCGCTCTCCGCTCTTCACTCTCCACTTATGACGTCCTGATCATCGATTGCTTTGGCCTGCTGTCGAGCATCTACCATTATGGTGAGATTGCCTATGTGGGTGGTGGTTTTGGCGTGGGCATCCACAATACGCTGGAGGCTGCTGTCTGGGATGTACCTGTGTTCTTCGGTCCCAACAACCAGAAGTTCCAGGAGGCGCAGGGACTCAAGGCTGCTGGTGGCGGCTTTGACTTCCAGACTTACGAAGAGTTTGCCGAGAAGATGGACCGCTTCCTCGTTTCAGCCGAAGAGCGTCGTGTGGCAGGTGTCTGCGCCGGCAGGTTTGTACAGAGTCTGGCGGGGGCTACCGAGAAAGTACTGTCAGCCTGCGGACTCCTTGGTAATTGACCGTTTTGTTGTTCTCCAGGAACCGCGTCAGGATATCTGTTGTCTGAATGTTCAGCGTGTGGGCTGATCCTTCAGGAATCTTACTCGTTGCAGGGATGTAGTTGTTGGTTGCCACCCTGTATTTCTTCTTCATATTGAACTTCTTCCCATCGGGTGTTGTCAGTTTGACATCCTTGATGATGCCCGGCTCTTTGCGGTCCATGATCACTTCGCACTTGAAGCCTCCCACGAAGGGGAAACTGACATATTTGTCGTGGCAATAGGTGCGCATCATCGTAACCAGTTCCTCACCCGTCAGTTCCAGTACGACGGCATTGTTGTCAAACGGGTCCATCTCCAGGATATCGAGCACGGTGATATCGCCGGCAGGGTGGCTGTCGATACGTACGCCGCCAGGATTCTCAACGGCCAGGTCGGCATGACACTCCGAGATATAGGCGTCGCACATCATACAGCCCAGTTCCTCGCGGGTCTCAAAGGGCGTGTCGGCTATGGCCACCACGCGGCGGAACTCCGGATTGTCATTGAAGTGGGCGATCATCGCATCTACCAGCCCGCTTCTCTTCGAGTACTTCTTCACGTCGATATACTCGGCCTTCTTGTCCACCACCTTACCGCTGTCTACAGTGAGCGTGATGTAAGTCACGCGTCCGAATTTATTCTTGTTCTGCGTAATCAGGATGCCGTTCTCCACCTCGTTGCCCTTCAACTGGGTGTGGGTATGTCCGCCGATGATCAGGTCGAACCAGGGGAACTGCTGTGCCATCTCCCTGTCCTTCGGGTAGCCCAGGTGGGAGAGCAGGATGGTGACGTCGCACTCGCGGCTGAGCCATTCGTACTGGGGGATCACCTCTTCGGCAGGCTTGAAACGGATGCCCTTCACATTGTCGGGATGGGTGCTGGGGATGCCCTGCGGACTAAGTTGAATGGCGCCCACGATGCCTACCTTCAGCCCCTCTACGTCGAAGATCTGATAGGGCACGGTCTTGATGTTCACGGAGTCCGACGGGAAGATGTTGGCGCAGATATAGCGGAAGTTGGAGAGCCCGATGAGTCTCGACAGCGAGTGCACATCGAACTCATGGTTGCCGAGTGTCGAGCCGTTGAAGCCCGTCAGGTTCATCAGGGCCACCATCGGGTAGGCGGGAATCCTGTATTTGTCGTTGATGGGGTTGCCCGTGCGGTTGTCGCCTGCCGAAAACACAAGCAGTGAGGGGTCTTCAGCACGCAGGCTGTCTATGAGTGCGGCCAATTGCGGGAACACTTCTATCTGCGCGTGCATGTCGTTGGCTGCCAGGATGTGGATGTCGTGCTTCTGCGCCAGTGTGATAGTTGATAATAATACCAGCCAAAGCAGGAGTATTTTTTGCTTCATTTTTTCCGTTAGGTTTCGCTAAAAGTTATTAATGCGCCTGCAAAGATACTAAAATTCTTACAGATTCCGCCAATTATCCATAAGAAAATGCTATCTTTGCAAGCAAATACACCAAAATAATGAGAAATATGTGGATGATATCGTTCATGATTCTGCCCCTGCTGGCAGTTGTCTATATTGCCTGGCACGTGTGGGTGCTGCTCCCCTTGTCCGCCCTGTGGAAGTCCCTTATCATCGCTGTGGGCATCGGCTGTTTCCTGTTGCTCTTCGCCTCTGTGGCCCGTAAGTTCGACGCCCTGCCCCTGTCTGTGGCGCAGGTGGCTTATGAGGTGGGCACGTCGTCAATCATCGTGATGCTCTATCTCGTGATGCTCTTCCTGGTGCTCGACCTGGGACGGCTCGTCCATCTCGTGCCCAAGTCCTTGCTCTACAACAACTGGCAGTCGGCGCTGGCCATCTTCGTGCTCATCTTCGGCATTTTCCTCTACGGCAACCTCCATTATTATAATAAGGTACGCGTACCGCTGGAACTCAAGTCCTCGAAGCCGCTGCCTAAGGAGTATCGCATCGTGATGCTCTCCGACCTGCACCTGGGCTACCACAATCCGCGCAAGGAACTGGCCCGCTGGGTGGATATGATCAATCAGGAGAAGCCCGACTTCATTCTGATAGCAGGCGACATCATCGACGGCAGCATGCGTCCGCTGTTGGAAGAGAAAATGGCTGAGGAGTTCCATCGGCTGCAGGCACCCGTCTACGCCTGTCTGGGCAATCATGAATACTATGCAGGCAATCCTGAGGCCCAGCAGTTCTATAAGGATGCCGGCATCCGTCTGCTCATTGATGAGGCTGCCGTTGTCGACAGTGCTATCGTCATCATAGGCCGCGATGACCGCACCAACATGCGCCGCCAGCCCGTCAAGGACCTTATGACATCTCTCCACTCTCCCCTCTACACCATCATCCTCGATCACCAGCCCTACAACCTCGATCGTACGGAGGCTGTTGGGGTCGATTTCCAATTGAGCGGGCACACCCATCGTGGACAGGTATGGCCCATCTCCTGGATTACGGATAGGATCTATGAGTGCTCCTGGGGCAGCCATCAACGGGGCAGCACCCAGTATTACGTATCCTCAGGTCTGGGCATCTGGGGCGGCAAGTATCGCATCGGCACCCAGAGCGAGTACGTCGTCGCTACTCTTCGTTAAGATAGAACTTGGAATACGCCACGTAGTGCTCGGCATTGTCCGTCTGACCTGGGCGCACGGGCTTCAGATACTTGGCGGGCACACCGCCCCAGATCTCTCCGGCGGGAATCTTCGTGTTCTGCAGCACGAGGGCTCCCGCTGCCACAATCGAACCTTCGCCAATCTCGCAGCCGTCGAGTAGGGTAGAGCCCATGCCGATGAGCGCGTGGTCGTGGATGGTGCAGGCATGCACCGTCACGTTGTGTCCTATCGTCACGTAGTTGCCGATATGCGTCGGTCCCGTCTCGTGGGTCACGTGCACACATGAACCGTCTTGTATATTCGTACAGTTGCCGATGGTGATGGGGGCCACGTCGCCGCGCACCACCGCATTGAACCACACTGAGCACTCGTCGCCCATCGTCACGTCGCCCACTATCGTGGCGTTCTCGCTGAAATAACAGTCCTTGCCCCACTTGGGCTCCAGACCTCTGTAACTCTTGATTAATGCCATAACGCCTGCAAAGGTAACAAATATTCTTTAAAATCTGTGCTATCTCAGTTTTTTTCTCATGAGTAATAAGATAAAACATCTTTATTCAAACGTAGAACTAATAAATAGTAGATATGACATAAAAAGAAAACGTGACGAAAGGGATGCCTTCCACGAGGGAAGGGACTGCCTTCTAAGGGTCATGCAGATAATCTCTACTAGGGCATGGAGATTATCTGCATGAGTCGTAGATGCCGTCTGGACGACCCGTGGAAGATATCAGAACAACCCGAAGGAAATAAACTCAGTGGGGACTCTATTTGTGTAGAGAGTAAGATTTTTTCTTCGTCCTTGAAACCTGTTCCTTTTTGCTTGTTTTTGCGATATGCCTATGAAAATCTTGCTCGTTGGCTAAGAAAATTTTGCTGGATAGTTATGCCGCAAATTTTAGATGCTTTGCCTGTTTCGCATCCATGATGCGAATGTAAGGATCTTTCTTGATGAAGGAAGTACGACAATAGCAATTGATGAAAAAAGACATAACACTGCCTTGGTTTTATCAAACGCTGCCCTGGTTTTATCAAACGCTGTCACGGTTTTAATAAACGCTGACGCAGTTTTAACTTTACCCCGTACTTCGCTACCCTTTACCCTGTACCTTACAACCTTTTACCCAGTACTTCCCTGACAAAAAGAAAGGTGAAGGAATTGCTCCTTCACCTTTTCGTTTTCACCTTATCTTATATATATTAGAGATTCGGGTTGATCTTGCTCCACTCAGAGATGGGGGGCACGATGTTCAGCGTAACGAGTTCGTCGCGCATCTTGCAGAGGTGTTCGTAACTCTGATCCAGTTTGGCGTTCTCCTCGGGTGTGCCCTGAGGAACCTCGTACTTGGCGCCGTCGGCAGTCATGGTGGTCTTCATGGCCATCATGATGTGGTCGTACTTGTCGGTCTTCACGTAGGTACCTACGGGGAAGCGGAACGGCTCACCGCCCATAGCGGCACGGATCATCTCGACGGAGAGGTAAGAGGGGCTCTGGAATGAAGAGCGTCCGCGCAGTTCGATGATCTTGGCACCACCCTTGGTGACGTCGATCTTCATCTGCTCCCACTCCTCGGCGGGGAACTCAGCGGTGCCGATGATGTCGGTCAGTTTGCGGCCTGCGATCTCCACGTGGCTGCCGAAGACGGCCATCTGCTCACCGTGGCCACCATAGGTAGCGCAACCCTTGATCTGATTCTGCATCACGCCGAACTTCTTGGCCAGGGCCGACTGCAGACGAGTGGTGTCGAGACCGGCGAGGGTTGTCACCTGTCCGGGCTTCAGGCCGGAGTAGAGCAGGGTCACCAGACCAGTGAGGTCAGCGGGGTTGAAGATAATCACCACGTGCTTCACGTCGGGGCAGTACTTCTTGATATTCTGGCCCAGTTCCTCAGCGATCTTGCAGTTGCCTGCGAGCAGGTCCTCACGGGTCATGCCAGCCTTACGGGGAGCACCGCCTGAAGAGATGATGTACTTAGCGCCCTTGAATGCCTCCTCGGCATCGGTGGTAGCCACGATGTTCACATCGTCGAAGCCACTCTGACGCATCTCCTCGGCAACGCCTTCGGGAGAGAATACATCATAAAGACAGATTTCACTTGTCAGACCCATCATGAGAGCCGACTGAGCCATGTTTGAACCAATCATTCCGGCTGCGCCGACGATGGTCAGTTTGTCGTTTGTTAAGAATGCCATAATTTGTATTATTATAAATTGTAGTTGTATCAAAAGTGCTGCAAAGATACGAAAAAAAACTCTTTTATCGTGCCTTTTTAATATTAATCTGTGTTAATCCGATGAATTTGTGCCGCCAATTTTGTATCTTTGCCAACTGGAAATAGCAAAAAACGAACGATTATGAAAACTAAAACAATTCTTTGGCTGTCGTTGGCCCTGATGGCAATGACAGGTTGTAAGCAGGCTCCGCAGCAGGAAACGGCTCAGGAGGAAGTGTTGGACATCCCCGAGTGTGTGGTGACGACACCGCCCGACTCGCTGCACCTGGACGCCTTCTATAAGAAATATGTAGACGTGAACGGTATCCCCCTGATCTCGTCTTGGCGCGTGCCCGATTCTGCCTTCACGGCTGCCCACCGCACGCTCTACGCGATGACATCGATGCTGCCCGAGGCCGTGCTCGACTCGATGGTAGCCCGCGGAACCCGCGTGGCCATCATGGCCCGCTATGAGGGTACGACCGACATCCCGGAACATCACGACCTGATCAACGATACGACGCTGAACTGGGACCTCCGTGCCCGAGGACTGGGCGGCGACCTGAACCTGCCGCTGACCTCGTGTGCCGAGGAGAACGTGCTGGCCTACCAGATCGACAAGTACCACGCCGAGGATATCCTGATCCATGAGTTCGCCCACTCCATCCACCTCATCGGACTGATGCTGGCCGTGCCCGACTTCGACAGCCGTCTGAAGCAGTGCTACGAGAACGCCAAGGCCAAGGGCCTGCTGACGAATACCTACCGCGAGACCGACAAGGAGGAATACTTCGCCGAGGCCGTGCAGGACTGGTTCAACGTGAATGCCGAGATGGACCACACGGACGGCAAGCACAACTGGTGTAACACCCGCGAGGAACTGCAGGAGTTCGACCCCGACCTCTACAGTCTGCTGGCAGAGTACTTCCCTGCCACCGGCCTGCAGATCAGCAAACATAAGAAGGTGAATGAAATTTCGAAATACTAAACAACCATGAAGATCTGTAAGGAAACCTATATCCGCCGCAGGGCACAACTGAGCAAGGACATGGGCAGCGGGCTGCTGCTCTTCCTTGGCAACGACGAGGTGGGCATGAACTACCTCGACAATACCTACAAGTTCCGTCAGGACTCGACCTTCCTCTACTTCTTCGGCCTCGACTATGCGGGGCTGGCTGCCGTGATCGACGTGGATGCCGACGCGCAGATCGTGTTCGGCAACGAACTGACCATCGACGACATCGTGTGGACGGGTACGCAGCCGACGCTGAAGGAGAAGGCTGAGACGGTGGGCATCACCAAGACCCTGCCCATGAGCGAACTGAAGAACTATATCGACAAGGCCCGCCAGAAGGGGCAGCCCGTGCACTTCCTGCCGCCCTACCGCGGCGACCACAAGGTGTGGCTGTGGGAACTGCTCGGCATAGAGCCTGCCGCCCAGGCAGAGAAGGCCTCGGTGCCTTTCATCAAGGCCATCGTGGCACAGCGCAACTACAAGGATGAGGAGGAAATCCGGCTGATTGAGGAGAGCGTGGACCTGAGCACGGAGATGCATCTGGCGGCCTATCGGACGGTGCGCCCGGGAATCTCGGAGTCGCAGGTGGCTGCCGTCGTCGAGGAGGTGGCCTGCCGTCACGGCAACTCGCTGGCCTTTCCGACGATTGCCACGGTACAGGGGCAGGTGCTCCACAACCACGGTTTCATCCACGACCTGAAGGAGGGAGACATCTTCCTGCTCGACGCCGGAGCAGAGACGCAGTCGCACTATGCAGGCGACCTGTCGTCGTCGATGCCGGTAGGTGAGAAGTTTACGGAGCGTCAGGAGACGATCTATAATATCCACCTGGCCAGTTTCCAGGCCGCTGTTGACACGCTGAAACTGGGCGTGCCCTTCCGCGATGCCCATATTGCCGCCGCCACGAAGATCGCCGAGGGCATGAAGGACCTCGGACTGATGAAGGGCGATCCCGCCGAGGCTGCAGAATCAGGCGCCTATGCCCTGTTCTTCCCTTGCGGTCTGGGCCACATGGTGGGCCTTGACGTGCATAACATGGAGAATCTCGGTGAGCAGTATGTGGGCTATGCCGAAGGGCAGGTGAAGAGTAAGCAGTTCGGCTTCAAGTCGCTGCGCTTCGCCCGTCCATTAGAAGTGGGCTTCGTGTTCACCGTGGAGCCGGGCATCTACTTCATCCCCGAACTGATGGACAAGTGGAGGGCCGAGAGGCAGTTCATGGACTTCATCAACTACGACAAACTCGACGCATGGCGTGACTTCACGGGTCTGCGTAATGAACTGAACTACGTCATGACCAAGGACGGTGCCCGCCTGCTGGGTACCATCAAGAAGCCCATGACACTCGAAGAAGTATACAAAGCAAAAAACAGTTAGTAATATGAACTACAGTATCAAATATCCTGAAAACGAAGGGGGCATGAACGAGCGCATCAAGCGCCTGCGCCAGCAGAACTTCGACACCCCCACCACCCTGAGTATCGAGCGGGCACTGATCGAGACCGCCTTTTATAAAGAGAACTACGGTACGATGCCGATTGCCGTGCTGCGTGCCAAGAACTTCTATGAGATCTGCAAGAAGAAGACGCTGTATATCGGCGAAGATGAACTGATCGTGGGTGAGCGCGGACCGCTGCCGAAGGCCGTGCCGACATTCCCCGAACTGACCTGCCACTCAGTAGAGGACCTGCATACGCTGAACGAGCGCGAGTTGCAGCGCTACACCATCTCACAGGAGGACATCGACACCTACGAGCGTGAGGTGATCCCCTACTGGAAGGGCAAGACGCAGCGCGAGCGTATCTTCAACCACGTGTCGAAGGAATGGGAGGAGGCCTACCATGCCGGTGTGTTTACGGAGTTCATGGAACAGCGTGCCGCAGGTCATACGGCGATGGACGGCAAGATGTACCGAGAGGGTCTGCTCGACGTGAAGGCCCGCATCGAGAAGAAGATTGCCAGTCTCGACTATATCTACGACCCTGAGGCTACCGACAAGCAGCAGGAACTGGAGGCGATGGCCATCTCATGTGATGCTGCCATCCTCTTTGCCGAGCGACATGCCGAACTCGCAGAGCAGATGGCCGCCAAGGAGCAGAACCCGCAGCGCAAGGCCGAACTGGAGAAGATTGCCGACGTGTGCCACTGGGTGCCTGCCCATGCACCGCGCGACCTCTGGGAAGCCATCCAGATGTACTGGTTTGTGCACCTCGGAACGGTGACCGAACTGAACGGATGGGACTCGATGAATCCCGGACATATCGACCAGCACCTGTTCCCCTTCTACCAGAAGGGCATCGCCGACGGTACGCTGACACGCGACAAGGCCAAGGAACTGATCTCCTGCCTGTGGATCAAGTTCAACAACCAGCCCGCCCCCCCGAAGGTGGGTGTGACGGCGCTGGAGTCAGGTACCTACAACGACTTCACTAATATTAATATAGGTGGTGTGGACCGTGACGGCAAGAGTGCCGCCAACGAGATCTCCTTCATGATCCTGGAGATTCAGGAGGAACTGCACGAACTGCAGCCCGGCCTCTCCATCCATATTGCCGAGAACACGCCCGACGACTTCCTGCTGGCGGGTATCAAGGTGATCCGTCAGGGTCACGGCTACCCCTCGGTCTTCAATCCCGACACTTACGTCAAGGAGATGGTGCGTGCAGGTAAGACGGTGGAGGATGCCCGCGAGGGCGGCTGCTCGGGCTGTATCGAGGTGGGCGCCTTCGGTAAGGAGGCCTATCTGCTGACGGGCTACCTGAACACGCCGAAGATCCTGGAGATTACGCTGAACAACGGTGTGGATCCCGAGACGGGCAAGAAACTCGGACTGGAGACGGGCGATCCGCGTCAGTTCAAGACCTTTGAGGAACTCTACGAGGCCTGGCACAAGCAGATGATCTACTTCGTGAACCTGAAACTCTCGGTGAACAACTACATCGAGCGTATGTTCTCGCTCTATGCCCCTGCCACCTTCCTGAGCCTCTATATCGACGACTGCATCGAGAAGGGCAAGGACTACTACAGCGGTGGTGCCCGCTACAACACGACTTATATCCAGTGTACGGGTCTCGGCACCATCACCGACTGCTTCACGACGCTGAAGAAGCATGTCTTCGAGGAGGGCAAGTACACGATGGACGATATCCTGCGGGCCTGTGCCAAGAACTGGGACGGCGAGGAGAAGATGCGCCAGTACATCCGGAACCACACGCCGTTCTTCGGCAACGACGACGAGTATGCCGACACGATTGCCGTACGCGTCTATGACGATCTGGTGAAAGCCATCGAGGGACGCCCGAATACCCGTGGCGGCAAGACGCAACTGAACATGCTCTCTACGACCTGCCACAACTACTTCGGTTCTGTCTGCGGGGCTACGCCGAACGGACGAATGGCGCACTTCGCCATCAGCGACGGTACGTCGCCTGCCCACGGTTCCGACTCCCACGGACCTACGGCTGTCATCAAGTCGCTGGGTAAACTCGACCAGACGAAGAGCGGCGGCACGCTGCTGAACGTACGCTTCGTGCCCCAGTTGCTGAAGCGCGAGGAAGACCAGAAGAAACTGGGCAGCCTGATTCGTACCTACTTTAAGTTCGGCGGGCATCATATCCAGTTCAACATTGTGGATACGGCGACGCTCCACGATGCCCAGAAGCATCCCGACGAGTATAAGGACCTGTTGGTGCGCGTGGCTGGCTACTCCGACTACTTCAACGACATGACGGAGCAGTTGCAGAACGAGATTATCGCCCGTACTGAGAACGACGAACTGTAATGGCACTGATATTCGATATCAAGCGATATGCGATTAATGATGGTCCGGGCATCCGGACCACCATTTTCCTGAAGGGTTGTCCGTTGCGCTGCGTGTGGTGTCACAACCCTGAGAGTTGGTCGCCCGAGCCGCAGATCCTCTATAAGAAGACCAAGTGTATAGGTTGTCAGTCGTGTGTGGAGGCCTGTCCGCAGCATCTCCTCTCCCTCACGCCCGACGGCATCCAGTACACAGGGGGTCAGGAACGTTGTGTAATTCCCGCGAAATTACACAACGTTCCTGACCCCCTGTGTACTGGCGAGTGCCCTACCACGGCATTGGAACTGTGCGGTAAGGAATGGACGATGGAGGATCTGATGGTCGAGATCGAGAAAGAGCGTGCCATCATGGAGGACAGTGGGGGAGGGGTGACCCTCTGTGGCGGAGAACCACTGATGCACCCCGACTATGCCCTGGAGATCCTGCACGAACTGGGGCGTCGCGGTTTCCATCGGACGATGGATACTACGCTTTTCGTCTCGCAGGAGACTGTCACCAAGGTGGCTGATGCCTGTGAACTCTTCCTCGTAGACCTGAAACTGATGGACTCTGCCAAGCATCAGCACTATACAGGGGTGCCCAACGAACGCATCCTCCAGAATATCCGTTGGCTCGCCGATGCCGGCAAGGACTTCTTCATCCGTATCCCCCTCATCGAAGGCGTGAATGCCGATGAGGAGAATATGGAGGCCACCGCCCGTTTCCTCGAACTGTTGCCCTGGCAGCGTCGCACAATCAATCTTCTGCCCTACCACGATGTGGGCAAGGACAAGCACCGCCGCATGTGGAGCACTTATAATCCGCAAGGCTACCAGATGGCCGCGCCCTCGGAAGAGACGCAGCAGCGCTGCCAAGCCCAACTCGAGGCCCACGGCTTCACCGTCATCATCGGCGGCTAATAATGTCTAATCTTCAATGCTCAATAACATGAATCCTATCAATCAACGCTTAGAAGACCTTCGTGAAGTGATGCGCCGCGAACACCTCGCCGCTTTCATCTTCCCCAGTACCGACCCCCATCAGGGCGAATATATCCCTGACCACTGGAAGGGGCGTGAGTTTATATCAGGTTTCAATGGGTCGGCAGGTACGGCTGTTGTCACCCTGAATTCCGCAGCCCTCTGGACCGACTCCCGCTACTTCATCGCGGCAGAAGACCAACTGAAGGGCACGGAGTTCCAGTTGATGAAGTTGAAGATAGAGGGCACGCCCACCATCCCTGAGTGGTTGGGCAAGGAGTGCGGCCCTGGAGCAGAGATTGGCATCGATGGTACATGCAGTTCTGCCAACAGCGTGAAGGATTTGATTGCCGACCTGCGCAAGGAGGGCGGCATTACCCTGCGTACGAACCTCGACCCACTGCGCCAGATTTGGACGAATCGCCCGCCCATCCCTGAGCATCCGGTGGAACTGTTCCCTATGGAATATGCAGGAGAGTCGACAGCCAGCAAGATTGCCCGTATCCGCGAGGCTCTGCGCAAGGAGCATGCCGACGGGATGCTGATGTCTGCCCTCGACGACATCGCTTGGACGCTGAACCTGCGAGGCACCGACGTGCACTGCAATCCTGTCTTCGTCAGTTACCTGCTCATCGCCTCGAAGGATGTCACCTTATTTATTAATAAGGCGAAGTTGACACCCGAGGTGTCTGCCTATCTGAAGGCTGAGAATATCAAGGTGGAGGACTACGAACAGGTGGAAAACGGCCTGAGGAAATACTTCGAATACAATGTCCTGCTCGATCCAGACGAGGTAAACTTCAGACTCTACGACGTGGTGAGAAAGAAAGACGGTCCCAAGACGGAGATCGTGGAGGCCGAGTCGCCCGTGAAGCGGATGAAGACCGTTAAGAACGAGACGGAAATCGCGGGTTTTAGGAATGCGATGCTGAAAGACGGCATCGCCCTCGTGAAATTCCTTCATTGGCTCTCCGGCTATATCGGCAAGCCCGAGATCTCCCAACTCACGGAGATTTCCATTGATGAGAAACTCACCTCGCTGCGCGCCGAACAGCCGCTCTACCGCGATATCTCCTTCGATACCATTGCGGGCTATGGCACCCATGCCGCCATCGTGCACTATGAGGCTACGCCTGAGACAGATATCCCTCTGCAGCCCAAGGGCATGCTCCTGCTCGACAGCGGTGCCCAGTATCTTGACGGTACGACGGACATCACCCGCACTATCGCCCTCGGCCCGTTGACGGAAGAGGAAAAGCGGATCTATACCCTCGTGCTGAAAGGTCATATCCAGATTGAACTCTGTAAGTTCCCCAATGCATCGAGCGGTACGCAGATTGATATCCTGGCCCGCAAGGACATGTGGCGCGAGGGTCTGAACTACCTGCACGGCACGGGTCACGGTGTGGGCACCTATCTCAATGTCCATGAAGGTCCCCATCAGTTCCGCATGGAGTGGAAGCCCGCTCCCCTCGTGGCCGGCATGACCATCACCGACGAGCCGGGTATCTACCTGCCTGACCGCTGTGGTGCCCGTACGGAGAACACCCTGCTTATCGTGCTCTTCAAGGAGACGGAGTTCGGCAAGTTCCTCCAGTTCGATTCGCTCACCCTCTGTCCCATCGACAAGACGCCCATTATCCGTGAGATGATGCTGCCGGAGGAAATCGAATGGCTGAACGGATATCACCAGCGAGTCTTCGATGCCCTTTCGCCCCATCTTTCCGACGAGGAAAATGAATGGTTGAGCAAGGCTTGTGCGGCACTATAGTAGAAAAATTAAATAAAAATTAGCAAAAGATTTGTTCAGTTCGTGAAATTGTTGTAACTTTGCACCCGCTTTTCGTGGCACCTGTGTCCGAAGGCATGAAGTTTAACATAAAATATTAAAAGCAAAGACAAATGATTATTGTACCAGTAAAAGAAGGCGAGAACATCGAGAAGGCCCTCAAGAAGTTTAAGAGAAAGTTTGAAAAGACAGGTGTTGTGAAAGAACTCCGCCGTCGTCAGCAGTTCGACAAACCTTCTGTTCTTAAGCGCCTTAAGATGGAGCACGCCATTTACGTACAGCAGCTCCGTACTAACGAGGAATAAAAAATATTCCCGAAAATTTGGTAGTTTCGAAAATTTTCCGTAAATTCGTAGCCGAAAAGCAGTAGGTGGCGATTTATGATGATTAACCAGTTTCTGAACTACTTGCGCTACGAGCGGAATGCATCTCCGCAGACAGTGCTGACATACGAGGAGAGCCTCCGGGAATTTGAATCGTATCTGAGTTTTAGGGATGACAGCCTCTCTTTGGGTCGGGTAGATACCGATCTGATCCGTGACTGGATGGAGAGTCTGATGGATAAAGGAAACACTGCATCTACAATTAACAAGAAATTGAGTGCATTGCGTTCCTTTTATCGCTTTGCCCTTAAACGAAAACTGGTTGACGCAGATCCAGCCCACCCAATAACAGGCCCGAAGAAGTCGAAGCCGCTGCCGCAGTTCCTCCGCGAGAACGAGATGGATACTCTAATCGATCGGATGGAGTGGGGGAATGATTATAAGGACGTGCGCGCGCGTACCATATTATTAATATTATATGAGGCAGGACTGAGACGGTCGGAACTGACGGGGCTGAATGATGCTGACGTGGACTTCGACGGTCGACAACTGAAAGTGACCGGCAAGCGGAACAAACAGCGGATTATCCCCTTTGGAGAGGAACTCTCACAGGCACTAAGCCAATATGTGGCTATCCGTGACGAGCAGTTCGGAGACCAGGATGATGCCCTCTTCCTGAACGACAAGGGCAGACGGATGACGGGCAACCAGGTGTATGCTATCGTGCACAAGTATCTGACAGCGGTCACCAACTTGAAGAAACGCTCGCCACACGTGCTGCGCCACACCTTCGCCACGGCGATGCTGAATAATGGTGCCGGACTGGAGAGCATCAGGAGCCTGCTCGGACATGAGAGTGTAAGTACGACGGAGATCTATGCCCACACGACGTTCGAGCAACTAAAGCGAGTTTACAAAGAGGCTCATCCTAGAGCCTGATCCTTATTAATAACTATTTAAAAATAGGAGGTAACTATGGAAATTAAGATTCAGTCGATTCACTTCGACGCTACCGAGAAACTACAGGCGTTCATCGAAAAGAAGGTCGCCAAGTTGGAAAAATCTTTTGAGGATATACAGAAAGTAGAGGTGCAGTGTAAAGTTGTAAAGCCTGCTACTGCCCAGAACAAGGAAGTAAGCCTCTCTGTGGCAGTACCTGGAAGCACCCTCTTCGTGGAGAAGACGAGTGACACATTTGAGGAAAGTGTCGACCTTTGTGTCGATTCTATGCGGGGACAACTCCAGAAATTCAAGGAAAAATTGAGGAATAGATAAAAAAAACTTGGAAAAGTTTTGGTAATTCAAAAATAAGTAGTAACTTTGCAGCCGTTTTCCGACAGGTCGTAAATCTGAATCAGAGAGCGGCTGCTTAGAAAAGCCTCTTTAGCTCAGTTGGCCAGAGCACGTGATTTGTAATCTCGGGGTCGTTGGTTCGAATCCGACAAGAGGCTCAAGGATCGGCGAACGCCAATCCTGTTTTGGACAGGATCGCGCAAGCAATCTAGCCTACGGGCTCTAAAAAGACGGAAACGACTGGCACAGCCAGTGGCAATGGGTGTTTTCCAGAGTGGCCAAATGGGGCAGACTGTAAATCTGCTGTCTTTCGACTTCGGTGGTTCGAATCCATCAGCACCCACTCTCAAGGGATGTTTCGCGGAAATAGCTCAGTTGATAGAGCACTAGCCTTCCAAGCTGGGGGTCGCGGGTTTGAGCCCCGTTTTCCGCTCAAAACTCGCTGTAATAGCTCAGTGGTAGAGCACTTCCTTGGTAAGGAAGAGGTCCTGAGTTCAACTCTCAGTTACAGCTCTCTTGGATGTTAGGAGGAAACTGAAAATTCAGAATTATAAACAAATTTAATAAACAAGTAAAATGGCAAAAGAGAATTTTGTGCGCACCAAACCGCACGTAAACATCGGTACTATCGGTCACGTTGACCACGGTAAGACCACTCTGACCGCCGCTATCACGCTCGTGCTCTCTAAGCGCGTTGCTGGTAACGAGGGTAAAATCAAGTCTTTCGACCAGATCGACAATGCTCCCGAGGAGAAGGAGCGCGGTATCACCATTAACACCGCTCACGTTGAGTACGAGACCGAGAAGCGTCACTATGCTCACGTGGACTGCCCGGGCCACGCTGACTATGTGAAGAACATGGTAACTGGTGCTGCCCAGATGGACGGTGCTATCCTCGTTGTGGCTGCTACTGACGGTCCTATGCCTCAGACCCGTGAGCACGTCCTGCTCGCTCGTCAGGTGAACGTTCCCCGTCTGGTGGTGTTCCTGAACAAGTGTGATATGGTTGAGGATGAGGAGATGCTGGAGCTCGTTGAGATGGAGGTTCAGGAGATTCTCGCTCAGTATGAGTTCGAAGATGATACTCCTATCATCCGTGGTTCTGCCCTTGGTGCACTGAACGGTGTTGCTAAGTGGGAAGAGAAGGTGATGGAGCTGATGAATACTTGCGATACTTGGATTCAGGAGCCTCCCCGCGCTACAGACAAACCCTTCCTGATGCCCGTTGAGGACGTGTTCTCAATCACAGGTCGTGGTACTGTTGCTACCGGCCGTATCGAGACTGGTGTTATCCACGTTGGTGACGAAGTTGAGCTGCTCGGTCTTGGTGAGGACAAGAAGTCGGTTGTTACCGGTGTTGAGATGTTCCGTAAGATTCTTGACGAGGGTCAGGCTGGTGATTACGTAGGTCTGCTGCTCCGCGGTATCGACAAGAACGAGATCAAGCGTGGTATGGTGCTCTGCCATCCGGGTCAGATCAAGCCCTTCAAGAAGTTCAAGGCTTCTA
>JAFUAK010000187.1 GCA_017460765.1 Prevotella sp.
AGGCAGCACACAGGGGACAGGAACCCAGTGCTCCGCAGGCTCCGCACAGATGTTCCAGTCCCCGTGTGCTGCCCCGTGTGCTGACAACGATATCTATGAGGCGATGCCGCTGGATAAGTGGGCGGAGGAACTGCTGGAGATGGCGAAGTTCTATCCCTGCATGAAGGAACTCTTCCTAAACGTGCATCCGCACAAACTGCCTGCGGTGCTGTTTTCGAGTGCCGCGCTGTTCGGCACGCTGATGACGCGGGCCTGGTATCACTTCTGGTTTTCACCGAAGATCATGCGACGGCTGAACTACTGCATCTTCATCATCGGCGACCCCGGTGCAGGCAAGCACATGATAGAGGAGTTCTACAACATTATTGCCGACCCGATGATCCAGGCCGACCAGTGCCTGATAGATGCCGTGAACCGCTACAAGGAGAGCCGCACGGAGCGCTCTACCTCGACGAAGGCCCAGAAGGGCGAGGCGCTGAAACGGCCCGTCGTCGGCATCCGGGTGCATCCTGCCAGAACTGCCACGGGTGAGTTCATCCGCCACATGAATGCGGCTGTGGAGACGGTGCAGGGCCAGCCTCTGAACCTGCACATGTTCTCGTTCGACGCGGAACTGGACAACGTCACCAAGCAGAACAAGGGCGGTGACTGGAAAGACCGCGAGATACTGGAACTGAAGTCGTTCCACAACGAGCAGGACGGACAGATGTACGCCAACCAGGAGAGCGTGACGGGCATGTTCAACGTGTTCTGGAACTTCATCTACACGGGGACACCTTATGCCCTGCATCGGAAGGTGAACCAGCGGAACTTCGGTTCGGGTATGTCGACCCGTCTGGCCGTGATCCCCCTGCCCGACAAGGGCACGGCACAGCGGCACCAGCAGGTGCAGGACAATCAGGACGAGACGCTCCGCACGTGGGCCTACCGGCTGGACAAGGTGGAGGGTGAACTGCCCATCGAGCCGCTGAACGACGAGACCTACGAGTGGCAGACCAGTCACCTGGAGATAGCGGAGTTCAACGGCGACAAGGCAGACCGCACGCTGCTGAAACGAATACCGTACTACGGCATCGGCATATCGTTGCCCTTTATCCTGATGCGCCATTGGGATGAGTGGCAGGAGAAGCGGACGCTGACGATGGATGACATGGACCGCCGTTTGTGTCGGCTCGCGATGGAGATCCAGTACAAATGCCAGCAGTTCTTCTTCGGGGAAATGGCATTCAACTACTTCGCCGACCAGAACAAGGAGTTCGTACAGCGTCGCCGCAGCACCCGCTACGACGAGTGCTTCCGCAAGTTGCCCGACGAGTTCAGGACGCAGCAGTTCATGGACTGCTTCGGCTGTTCCAATCCTACAGCGTCGAGAGCCATCATCCGCTTCCAGGAAGACCACGTCGTTGAAAAGGTGAAGTACGGATTATATCGGAAATTAGTGAATGAGTTGCCTTAATCGGCGACTCTTTCACTTCTTCACTTTTTCAGTTTTTCACTTTTGACATTTACAATTTTAAAATTACATGAATATGCTACCAAGAGGAATTCGCAATCACAACCCGCTGAACATCCGCAGGACCGGCAAGGACCAGTGGAAGGGTATGGCAGAGGCACAGACAGACCGCGCCTTTGTACAGTTCAAATCATTGGAGTACGGCTGGCGGGCCGCCTTCTATCTGCTCACCCGTACGTACTACCACAAGTACCGTCTCTACACCATCCGGCAGATCATCTCGCGCTGGGCTCCCCAATGCGAGAACGACACGAAGGCGTATGTCGAGAACGTCAGCCGCCTCACCGGCATCGACCCCGACGAGCCGATAGGCATCCCGTCGGAACGTCCCTCGCGCTGGATGATGGTCGGCGTGGCAATGGCCATCCAGGAGAATGGCACCACGTCTATCGACTGGTTCGCTATGCTGAGGGGCTGGGAACTGGCACGAAGTGAAAAAGTTAACTTGTAATTTCTTCGGGCTCTTCTTCGGGCTCTTCGATGACTGGGGCGGGTGATACCGTGACGGTGACCTTGTCGGAATAGATGCCATCGGCAGAGGTTACCGTGATGGTGGCAGTACCGGCAGCCTTGCCCGTGATCTTGCCATCCATATTGACGGTGGCGACTCCCTCGTTGTCGGAGGTCCATACCACGGCAGTCTTCCCTTCGTTATAGAGCGGCAGGTCGTAGGTTTCGCCTGCGGTGACGGCGACGGTGACGGCCTGGATGTAGAGTGCACGTGTCTGCTGGACCTGTACTTCTTTATAGATGCCGTGGATGAGGTTGGAGAAGGTGACGGTTGCCGTGCGGCTGGCCTTCTTCTCTGTGAATGCCTCCACGTTCATTCTCTGCCAGTAGAAGGTGTCGTCAATCTTCTCAAGTTCTCCCTTCGTAATCCAACTCTCGCTGTAGTCGACGCTGAACGTCAGGTTCGACTCCACGAGGACCTGCAGGGTGCCGCCGCGCTCATCGATGGAGAGCGACTCCTTGTTGACAGAGAACACTGGGGTGAAGAGTTGTCGGATGGTGACTGCCGTGGTCTCTTTGGAGACGCTGTTGACCAATGTGACCGTTGCCGACCGTTCGCCGCCCCAGTTGTTCTTTTCCACTTCCAGAACGATGTCTGAACTTTCCAGGGCTCGGGTGGAGGCCTCGGCCTGTTTGATCCAGGTGGCATCCGTGTTCACGCTGAAGTCCACGTTGTGCTTGACTGTAATCGTCACCATGCCGCCCTCTCCCGGTACCTCATAGGTGTCCTGATCGACGGTGACGGCATTCTTCTGGGCCTGCTTCACCGTAAAGGTGCGCGACATGGCTTCGTCTTTCTTGTCCTTGACGGTAACCGTGGCGATTCGCTCCTCATAGGTGTCGTTCGCCGTCACCTGTACCGTGAGGCCACTCTGGTCGATGGTTGCCACGCACCAGTCCTGATCGGAACTGGCTTCATAGTTCGTCAGGTCCTCACTGCGGAACGACTGGGTATTCTTCCCTTCAGCGACGCCGAATTCGACGTCCTTGATAATGAGTTCCTTCAAACGGCTTGAATAGTCATCATCCGAGCAGGCGGTGATGCCCACTGCTACGATGATGGCCAGCAGCCCGGTTCCTATCTGTTTCATAATTGCGTTCATAACCGTCTATATTACCCAGTCGATGAGTTTTGTCTCTGTTGAGAAGTTGATGCCAATTTTGTAAAGCGTGCGTGAATCGCCCTCAAAGGGACGGGCATAACCCTTGTCTTCAATCTGCTGTAGGGCGTCGGTAGCGGTCTTGTCGACTTTCAACTCCAGGATGTAGATGTACTGGGGTGTCTGTATCAGCACGTCCATGCGCCCGTTGGCAGTATGCCGTTCCACATCGACATAGAAGCCCAGCAGTCGGAAGAATACGTAGAGGGTGTTCTGGAAATACTTCTCTGCACGGCCCACCACCTCGTAGTTGCCTGTAGCAAAGAAATCCTCAAGGCGATGCATGAAGTCCTCGGCATTACCGCTGCGCACGTCCTTTATGAACTGAGCGACGGCGAATCTGTTCTTGTCTTCCACCTTAGGAGTATAGAAGGGCAGCAGGTATTTGATGAATCCCTGTTCTACCTCACGGTTGGGGAAGCCGAGCGTAAAGGTGTCGAACTCCCTGTCATAACTCTTCAACGTGAGGTATCCGCTCTGGTAGAGCAGCGGCAGTGGATTCTCGTTCAAAATGTCGATGCTGTTCAGCGTATCGGTGGATACCTCCTCGACAGTCATGTTCTCCAATGGATAGCAGGTCTTCTTCAGTTGATAGACCAGGAACGAGGGGGTGCCCGTCTCAAACCAGTAGTCGCGGAACACCTTGAAGGAAAGTGTATTGAGCAGACTGAAGGGATTATAGACGCCCTCCTTCGCGTATTCATTAAAGTGGTAGCCGTCGTAGTCGAGCCGCAGCCGCTCATAGCACTCTTCTTGTGTCAGTTCATTAAATGCCGCCACCTCCTTGACACTGTCGTCGAAATTGGCATGCAATTCCTGTTCAGTGATGCCGCAAATGGTGCTATATTGAGGCAGCATAGAGATGTCCTTCAGGTTGTTAAGGTCGCTGAACACACTTACCTTGCCAAATTTGGTCACCCCTGTCAGGAAGGCAAACTTGATGTGGGCATCGCATGACTTCAAGACTCCGTAGAAAGCCTTCAGTGTATTACGGTACTCGGTCTGCAACGCTTCGTTGTCAATGGTCTGCAGCAGCGGCTTGTCATACTCATCGACCAGGATGACCACCGGCCTGCCTGTCTGCTCAGCAGCCGCCTTGACAACTAATTCAAAACGCCCTTCCAACGATGGGTCCTTCCACTTCGGGGGGTACAGGTCTTCCCATCCAAGAAGCGCCCTGTCCAGAATGTCATTCAGCGATGTTGCCGTATCGTATTTTTTGACGTTCAGGTCCAGATGCAGGATGGGATACTCTTTCCACTCCCAATCCACGGTTCCGGCATACAGTCCTTCGAAGAGTTCTTTCTTTCCGGAGAAGAATGCCTCAAGCGTGCTGACCATGAGAGACTTGCCAAAACGGCGCGGGCGGCTGAGGAAATAATACGAGCCCTCCGACACCATTTTGTACATCAATGCCGTCTTATCGACGTAGGCATACCCCTCACGCCGTAACTTCTCGAAATTCTGTATTCCTATAGGATACTTCATTGGCCAGACAAGTTATTCGCTGCAAAGATACAACTTTTTTCTGAATCAGCAATGTTTTTGCCCTAAATATGTCCGAAAGTTACTCTTCTGTTATTGTCCAGCCAAAGGGGATGCCGTCAGTGCCAGCAGGCCAAGAGGTCATGGCGGCTTTGACGAAGGTTCCTGTGTCACAGACATCACTTACCCAGTTGAGGGTACAGTCTGTGGCATCGATGTTAGTGGCCAGACACTTGATGTAGGCCAAGTTGAGGCAACCCTCGAACATGGACAGGTAGCAATAAGCACGTAATGTGGATGCTGGCAAGGCCGGGGCTTTGGTCAGTCCTGTGCAGCCGGCAAACATACGCTGGTAGCAGTAGGGCTGTATCGTGGTTGCAGGTAGCAGCAGTTCGTTCTGAGGATGATTCCTGATATTGGTGTTGCCCTCAAAGAGGCTGCGGAATGTATTTTCTCCTTCTGGCAAACTGGCAAGCGATTCGAAGGCTGTGGCATTGACCAGGCTCATGATGTTGCCATAGATATAGCAGGGAGCGGAACATGTTACACTGGAGGCATCACTACCAGGGTAATACGAAGCGTTGTTACCACGGAAGTAAATCTTCTCCCCGGCATCAATGGTCATATTACCTGGCTGGCCCGACGGGATGGTCGTCCATTCAGCCTGATTCCTGCTAAACTGCACGTCGCCCTCGGCCTGATTGACGAAGGTGATTTGCGTATCATCCACCGTGGCCTCCAGTGTCAGAGGGCTGGAAAGCATCGGGTCGGCATCGGTCTTCATCTTGACCGTGACGGAATAGAATTTGCCGTCTGCCCATGTCTTGCTTCCTGAAGTTGTATAGGAATAAGACTGGGAGGCTGTGGTGGCATTGAGCGTGACAGGACCGTTGACACCGCTGAGGGCAGCATAGATTTCGCTGGTGGCAGATACCGGCGTGATGGTGACGGGACCTGTGGCGGTGGCATTCTGTCTGAGGCCATCGGCAGAGATCGTGAGGCTGTTGACGCTCAGCGGACTGGTGCCGTCCGTCAGGTTGAACCGGACAATGGCCTGCTGGTTCACGAAATGAGCATCTGTAGTGGAGGCATTCGCCCCGTTGACATACCTGACGGTGACGTCGGCTGTGGCGTAGTCGTATTTCTGTGCAATGTCGGCCAGTGTGCCTTTCTGCCCGGTATAACTACGTTCGCTGCGGGGGAACACCAACGTCAGTTGGTCACCCATCTCGACCAGATTTGTAAGTTGTGCGGTCAGTCTTGTTGAGGCAGATCCTGTCGTTTGGGGAGTCATTACTCCGATCAGGCTGCCCCCTTTCATGACAGTGACCACATCGCCCTCACTCCAGACGGCTGCCAGTCCGTCTGTCAGTCCGCGGGTCGTAGTCTGGCCTTCTTTCAAGGCATCAACGGTCAGCGTGAAGACCTTGTCCGGGGAGTCGGCTCCCTGAACAAGATCATTGCTGCACGAAGATGATAGCAGACAGGCTGTCAGCAGCAGAGGTATCCAATACAGATAACCTTTCACGCCTGATTATTCCCAGGTTTCATTACCCTCGTTGTCGTAACCCGTACGGTCTGTGTAAGTATCGTTCAGGTCTTTCATGTTGACGGTGATGGTCTTGAACTTTCCCTTCGTGAACGTGACATCTGACTTGGAATAGGTATATACCGTTCCAGCCGTGGAGACGGTCAATGTATAGGAATCGGCACCACTGTTGTCGTTGCGGATGGCCACATAGAAGGTGTTTGTTGGGTTGCCATCTGCGGGTGTAATGACGATGTTGCCATACTCCGTAGCCGTACCGTTCAGACTGCATTTGGTGACCAGTTTCCCACTTCCGGCGATGATGGTCAGTGAGGGAACAGGCAGGTCAGCCGTCCCACTACTATTCTTCAATACAAACTTGACGATGGCCTGCTCAGGAGAGAAATGGGCATCAGTGGCGTAGATCTTATTATTGTTCTCCGCATCAATGTAGAGTACCTGTGCGCTTGCCGTACTATAGTCGTACTTCGTAGAAATCGAAGCCAATGTGCCATCCTGACCGGTATAATTCCATTCCTCGCGGGGAGAAATCAGCATCAACTGGTCTCCTACGCTAACCCCGTTTGACGATACGATACCGTCGAGTTTTGTCTTTGAGGTGCCAGTCTTACCATCCATTGGCGCGAGTTCACCGAGTTTCGTTCCCCATCCGTTCGTATAGACAAACGCCTTGTCGTTGGATGTCCATGTGAAGGCAATGGTACCATCATCTGAAAGGGTACGTGTCTGGGCGTTGTCTGGATACTCGCCTCTTACAGCGTCGATAATTAACTCGGCAGTGGTCTGTGGCCCGTCATCATGACTGGAACAAGAACTTACGGCTACGGTTGTAGTCATCATGACTGCCATTGTAGCGATTACATAAGATAGTCGTTTCATTTTTCCTTTTGTTTTTATTTGTTGGTTATTCTTCTGTCAGTTTCATACCCTTGGTAACGTCGTAGCCGGGATTCTCCTCGGCATTGTCATCGACAGGATTATTTTCCAGATAGCGCTGGTAGCCCTCTTCAATCTCATTCAACTTGAACTGGAGAAGTTGGTCGCATTCGGCCTTGGCATCATCGTAAACTTTCTTGAAGCCATTCTTTGCCTC
>JAFUAK010000188.1 GCA_017460765.1 Prevotella sp.
CCAATCGTCCACAGGCATCAGGGCCAGCACGCTGTCGCGGCGGATGCCCGCGTTGTTGACAACGACTTCGATGTAGTCCTCAGGATGCGTTTCTTGCCAAGCCGTCAGATGTTGCTGAACTTGCTCATGGTTGGCCACGTCGAACCGCATCAGTTCGCCGTCGCTACCCAAGGCACGAACAAGCGCCAAGGTCTGTTCTGCCTCCTTTTCGTTGCTGGCAAAGTTGATAATCACCTGATAGCCCATCTTGGCCAGTTCTATACAGACGGCACGGCCTATGCCCCGACTGCCGCCAGTCACTAATGCAAATTTGTTCATAGATTTCTTATATTTGTTGTGCGGTAGCAAATTCTTCATTCTTCACTCTTCACTCTTCACTTCAAAATTTCACTGCACGTCTCGAAGGCGGTCTTTACCACTCCTTGCAATCCATGCAGCACAAGGCTCTGCCCGGTCAGCAGCAGGTTGGGGATAGGTGTTCGCGGCGATAGCATCGTCATCATCGGTTGGTGGTAGTCTTTACGCATGCCGTAGGCAGAGCCGTCGGGGGTGGCGGTATAATCGCGCCAGGTCAGCGGTGTGCTGATATACCGGCGGTCGTATTTGTCAGAGAGGTTGGGGATGAAGCGCTCTGCCAACTCGATACACTCGTCGGCCATGCGGCGCTTCAGATGTTCGTAGAACATCGAGCGACGCCTTGCACCAGAGTCTTTCCATTCTTCCCACATCGTCCACCTGACGGGTGTCAACAGGTCTATTTGCTCTGTCCAGACGCCCTTCTCGGGCACCCTGCAACTGACCATCACACCACCCACGCCGCCGACATCCATTCCCGCTGACGCGCCTACCCGTAGCCTTTCCATGAACGTCCAGACATTAGGTTTGCGATAGATGTACTGGTTGTAGTTGAAATAGGGCACCCGCTGGGGCTTCGTGCGCAGCGATACGGTGAACATGCCGTGCGTATTCTGCTGCGTCACAATCCGCTGGCGGAAAGTGTCTTTCAGTCCCTTCTTTACAAGGCCGCAGGTCAGTGCCGGGTGCAGGCTGCTGATGAACGTGCGACCCTCGAACGTCTCTCCGTTCCGACATCGGGCAGCGGCCACCCTGCCGTCGCGCACTTCCAATTCCTCCACATCGGCACCGCACAACACCAGACCACCGTTTTCGCGGATGGCACTCATCAGCCGTCGGACTATCATGCCGCCGTCACCACGGAGCCGCCAACTGCTCTCGATGAAAGGAGCCTGACAGTGGGCAAAAGTAAAGAGCGGCAGGGTGTTGCGGCGCAGTTCCATCTTCATCGACGTGCCCGACAGCACATTGACAAGCAGCGGGTCACGGAACATGCCTGTCAGGTATTCGTAGGCCGAGGTCTGCATCAGCCTCCTGGCGTTGTCGCCGCAGTTTCTGAGCATATCAGCATACTGCTCCAGCGCCTTCCGCTCGTGGGGGAACTCGTCGGCCAGCGTCCTTACAAACGCATCGTAGCCAGTGGCAAAGAGGAAGTTGCGACTGCCAATCATCACGTGGTCGAAGCCCTCCGCATCCAACTGGTGCCAGGGCAGCGACATCAGCCCCAGTTCGTCGAACAGCGGGCGTAGCGACTGTCCCTCGCCCAGACCGCCAACATAGTGGAAGCCCGTGTCGTACATCAGTCCCCCGCGCCTGTAACTCTGGATGCAGCCCCCTGCCTGCGCCCCTCGTTCCAGCACGAGCACGCTCCGGCCAGTCCGCGACAGGATGGTGCCACACGCCAGTCCGCCCAGTCCTCCACCAATGATGATGACGTCGTATTGCATAACTATATAAATATTTTCATTTGTGTTTCTGCTATCTGTTCGCCTGCAATACAGGAGGTGGCACGAATGATGGTGGCTCCTGCGAAGGAGAAGCCGAACGAGACGCAGGTCTCTATCTTGTCCCCATTGACAGGTCGGCGACTGCACTCAAAGTGCTTCACCTCGCCGATGATACCCACGGGCGGCTGAGTGGTTCCAAGGCCCCCCTCTGTTCCCCCCGACTGGGGGGATGATAGTGCCTGATAGCCAGCCAGTGCCGATGCCGACTGTGCGATATGCTCTATCAGACCCGACTCTGGCAACTCGCCATTCCTGTACAGGAACATGTTGTCAGGACGCACGGTGAGGGCGGTATGTGCCGTCTGCTCATCGAGTGCTTCAAACTCATCGACCATCAGCATGGGGTTGCGCTGTGGAATGAGCCGTTTGATGTCCTCACCTCGCATCATGCCTGATGGACCAAGATGTATTCGTAGAGGTCGTCGAACGTTTGAATCTTCGGCAGATCCTGCACAGGAATGGTCACCTGGAAATTATACTGCACTAGGGCGACCAGGTCAACCAGGTTCAGACTGTCCAACTGAAGCGTTTCCTTCACGTTGGCATCGGGCATCAGCAGACTTTCGTCCACTTCAAATTCTTCTGCGATAATCGCATTCACTCGCTGAGTAATTTCTTCGCGTGTCATAGTTCTTATTTTTTACCTTTCCAATAATAAGCGTTGAGTTAGTGCCTCCGAATCCGAATGAATTCGAGAGGAACATATCGAAATGTTTATCCGTCGTCTCTGGAATGACGTTGACGCAGGCCGTGTGCTCGTCGGGATGCTCGAAGTTCAGACTACCCGCTATGAAGTCGTTCTGCATCATCAGTATGGAGTAGATGGCCTCCGAGGCTCCCGCCATCCACATCTCATGTCCCGTCTGGCCTTTCGTCGAGGTGACAGGCACCCGATAACTGCCAAACACCTGATGAATGGCCTCTGCCTCGCGTCCGTCGCCGGCTCGTGTGGAAGTGGCATGGGCGTTGACGTAGCCGATGTCGTGGGGCGACACGCCGCTGTTCAGGAAACAGAGTTCCAGCGAGCGGGCAGGTCCGCTGATGTTGGGTGTCGAGATGTGGTCGCCGTTGCCAGAGAATCCCCAGCCTACAATCTCTGCCAGGATAGGCGCCCCACGGCGCACGGCATGTTCGTAACTCTCTACGACGAGTGTGGCAGCACCGCCGCCCGGCACCAGTCCGTCGCGGTCACGGTCGAAAGGTCGGCTTGCCCTTTGCGGGGCGTCCTCGCGGGTCGAGAAAGCCATCAGGCCATCGAAGGCTGCCACGCTGTACATATTGGCTTCCTGTGCGCCGCCACAGACGATGCAGTCCTGCAAGCCGTTACTAATCAGCATCCAGGCCAGACCAATCGATTGCGAACCGGAGGCGCAGGCGGCAGAAGCCGTCAGATTGATACCCCTCAGGTGGAACAGACAGGCCAGGTTCATCGTCACCGTAGAGTTCATCGACTTGAAGATGGCACCGCCACCGCAGGCCGCCGTCGAACCCGCCTGACGGAATCTGTCTAAGGCCGTCATCGTAGCCTCAGCCACGGAGTCGTTGCCATAGATGAGTCCCACCTCATGGCAGTCGATATAGTCCTGATCCAGTCGGGCCTGACTGAGCGCCTGTCGTGTGGCCATATAGGCATACTGAGCCTCTTCGGGCATCAACTGGCG
>JAFUAK010000189.1 GCA_017460765.1 Prevotella sp.
CACGCTCCGGGTCGTTGCGCATCTCCTTGCCCCAGTAGTAGCGGGCCACGTCGTTCATAAACGCCACCGACGTGCTGTCGGGCGGCCCGGGCAGGAACTTCATCATGTCGGGCATCTCGCCCGTGGTGAAATATGCGTTAATTACCTCTTCCTCCTGTGCCGAGAGGTTTATTGCAGTCATCAGGGCGACTGCGGCCATTGCTAAAATCTTTTTCATCTTATACCTTATTTATTAATTATCTCACAAGGGGGGACTGCCCCCTGTGAGACTGTTATTCCTTAATCCTCTGTGATGGTGACGCGGCCCTGGGGATTGGCATAGGCAGTGCCTGTCTTGCCACCAAGCGTATCCTTCAGATAGTCGGCCACGCAGTCGCGGCATGGTGTTGCTGTCGACTCCAACAACTTGCAGTCTTGCAGCGTCCTGTAGAAGCCGCCCTGAGAATAGTAGTCGTTGGTGGCAATCGTATAGGTCTTGGCTGCATCAAGGGACTGATATTGTCCGTCAGCATCCATTACCTTCACATCGCTCACCTTGTGGCTGGCACTGTGTATCGTGAAGGTGATGCCTGATACCTGCGGGAAACTACCGTCGTCGAGCGGACACTTGGCCGTCACCTTCTCAAGCATGGCGAGTATCTGTGCGCCAGTAGCCTCAATCTTACACATCAGGTTGTCGTTGGGCAACACATTGAACACATCACCGAACGTGATGGTGCCCGCAGCAATGTCGTTGCGGATGCCTCCCCCGTTCTGAAGACCTATGTCAGCCTTCATCGACAGACGATAAGCATCGGCAATGAGGTCGCCCAGGTTGGTCTCCCGGTTGCGCACCAGCCACTTGCCGTCGGCATCCTTACTTGCCAAGGCATAGTCGGTGTCGGCCACCTTTGTGGCGGTGACCGATTCCATGTCGGCCTTCACCTTCTGCGTGGCACTCGTCACAGCAGCACTTTCATAGGGAATCTCAGAAATGGGTATCAACTGGGTAGAGAGATGTCCGTCTTTCGTAATAAGCAGTTTGCCGACATTAGCAAACTGCGTTCCCGTCTGCGAAACGATAATATCCTTGCCATCGAGGTTCTTCACATAGTCGTGCTCAATCACGGCATGGGTATGACCGTCGAGCACGACGTCGATGCCCTTTGTGGCCTCTACCAGTCCGTGGGAGTAGATGCCTGTCTCTTTCTTATCCTCACCGAGGTGGGATAGCAATATCACGTAGTCGGCTCCTTCGCTGCGTGCCTTGTCGGCAGCCGCCTGTACGAGAGAATATACCTCGTTGGTCTTGAGGTCGTAAATCTGATTTCCCTCCTTGTCGAAGAAGGCGTAAGCCTCACTGCGCATCGTCTCCGGCGTACAGGCTCCTACGAAGGCTATCTTCTTGTTGCCGTATGTCTTGATGACGTAAGGTTCGTAATAGGACTTGTCGGCACCATATTCAAAGAAATTGGCACAGACGACCGGGGCTTTTATCTGCGGCAGCAACTCCACCATGCGGGGTACGAGGTAGTCGAACTCATGGTTGCCCAGCGTCAGGGCATCGTAGCCCACGCTTCTCATAATGTCGACTATACCCTGCCCCTTTGTGATAGCCGCGCTGACGCTGCCCTGCAGAAAGTCGCCCGAACTGACTGTAGCCACCCAGGCTGTGTCGCTATTGGCAATGGCATCGCGAAGGCCTGCCAGTTTTGCATAGCCGTCGATGCAACCGTGTACATCGTTCTCATAGAGGATGACGATGCTCCTCGACAGATCCGGCTGCGGCGAGGGATTGTCGGAAACAGAACATGCCGTCAGCAGCACCAGGAGTGCCAGCCCCCATACTATCTTTCCCTTATTCATATTCTCCTTTCACTACAGGTTATACTTCTGTTTCTTCCAAGTGCTCCAGGGGACGCTGTATCCGTTCTTTACGTTTTCCTGAACATAGGCATAGATGACAGGTATCATCACGCTGATTTCCTTGAACAGATCCTGACGCCACTCAGCCTGTCCCGTACCATCATTGAGCATGCTGGTTCCGCCAATCAGCGTCTGTCGATAGATTATATCCTTCAAGGGAACGTCAGGATTGCGCAACATATCGTAAAGGCACATGAAGAACGTGGTGCGCCCGCGACCTGCCTGGCAGTGGAAATGGAGCCATGCGCCATCAGCAGGCAGAGAGCGATAGAACTCCAGGAAGTCGTCGACGATGGCATCCTTCTGGAATACATGGTCGAGTGCAGTGATGCGCTGATACCTCATACCCAGCGATGTCACCAACTCTTCCTCCGTCAGTGCCTCGCTGACCTCTACTTCAGTAACATTCTTGGGCTCATAATTGGTTGAGGAACCAATCTTGGCATAGGTTATCTTTCCCCCTTTCAGCGAATTGACGAGTTGTTTCTCTTGTTCTACAATCTCATTCTTCGACTTGCCGATGTTCACCCAGTTCTGGAAACCGTACTGTGAGAGGTGATGACCATTGATGATGGCATGTGTCTCGCTGCGCAGGTCAACAAGGTAGACAGGCATGTTGCCGGCTTTCTGCTTCAAGGTCACTGCCAAATCCTCCAGTTGCTTCTTGGTCGGGCGGGCACTCCCTGAGATGTTCAGTCCGTCGAGTCCCTGTCGGGTAGGCACATACGAAGGGTCAGGCAATTCCTGTGAATTCTCTGTGGTGGCATCAAACTCATTGGTGGTAAACCGCAGGTTAAATAGTGATTCCCCCGCCTCCAGGGCATCGGCTCGCCACTCCTTATATGGAGCGTATGTCAATGCATTCTCTTCGGCACTGACATTCTCGCGCAGATCGGCCGCCGTGAGGTAGCGCGCTTCGACTTGTGGCGGAGTGACAACCTCTATAGGGTTGTTATTAGAACTACACGATACAAAGGTGGTGGAACCGCTCAGGACGAGAGCGAGGATCATCATCCAACTGAGCATCATCCTGCTTAGTCGGTCACCCAGCGTCGTGGGATAGATAAAAAACTGTCTCTTCATTACTATGTCTATTAATTCCTAAAATCTCTTTAGTTTTCAGCCCATACGCCCTGCCCCATTAGGAGCAGGGATATGAGCGTGAGTGATAATTTACATTTCATTTAATCCTGTAATCCTTGCTTCTTCTACCAGATCTTGACGCGGTCGGCGGGGGCCAGATACCACTGGCCGTCGGTGACGTTGAACAGGTCGTACCACTCGTCCATCAGGCGGGTGATGCCGATGACGCGGTTGCGGCCTGTGGAGTGTTCGTCGCTCGTCAGCGCCTCCGCCAACTGCTCCTGCGACGGGTCAGCCTGCCAGACGAGGGCATAGTGGAGGAAGAACTCGCGCAACTGGTGATTCAGGTCTGCTGTGCTGAGGCCGTCGGCAAGCAGTTTCTGGCGGTACAGTTCGTAAGCCAGGCGTACGCCGCCCAGGTCGGCCATGTTCTCCTCCAGTGTGAACTGTCCGTTGGCATGCACGCCGTCGTACTGCCACAACTGGTTATAGAGGCTGACCATCTGCTGCTGATAGCCCTGGAACTTGGCGAGGTCGGCAGGGGCCCACCAGTCCTTGAGGGTTCCGGTCGCATCGTATTTGGCACCGCTGGCATCGAATCCGTGGCACATCTCATGTCCGAATACGAACGACACGGCGTAGCGCATCACTTCATTGTCCTGCGGGAACAGTTCCTTGCTCAGGAAGGCTGGCAGGATGTAGAGTTGATTCACATCCGTTACATACGAGGCCCCGAAGTCGCCGAGGTTCTTTACCTGCAGGAAGAATTCCCAGCCGTTGTCGGCCACGGACTTACCGGCCAGGGCCATGAGGGCTTGCTGCCGCTGACCCATCAACTGCACCATATCCTCCATCAGGTTCGTGCCGCTCAGTTTGAGCGACTCGCCCGGTCGTGTCGCGGGCAGGCCGATGTTGAACTTCATGGCAGCCAGTTTCTTCTTGGCCTCTGCCTTGGTGGCGTCGCCCATCCAGTCGAGGGCGGCGATGCGCTGGTCCATCAGGGTGCGCATCTGCTCCATTATGGTGCGGCAGCCATCGGCGTCGAAGCCTCTGCTCTTCAGTATGTCATAGTCTATACGGCTTACGATTTCGGGAGCCGACGCGAGGAGTTTCTGATAGACATTGTTCTTCAGGTTAAAGGCCGGGTCCTCTAAAGAGGGGATCAGGGGGTCGAATTCCGACAAGGCGCTGAAGCAGAGATAGTAGCAAAGCGTGGGCACGTCTTCCTTGAGGATGAGGTCGATGATGGTCTTCGCCTTCGGGTCCACCCAGTCTTCGGCCACGTCGAGTTCCTTATAGATATCGGCGGCGGTCATGTCGCCTGCCGCACGTGTCATTGCAGCGAGGGCGGAGGCTTTCACCGGAGGTATCGGCGCGGCATGCCGGCGAAGACGCAGGTTGTTGGAGTACTGCTCGTTCGCGGCTGCTGCCACTGCCTTCTCGATAGCGAGGATGCGCTCGGCCACGCCCTGAGGAAGCGTTTCGCCATCTGCCATCAGCCTGGACAGGCCCAACTGTATGGTGAGAATCACGGCGGCGTCGCCACCCTCCTGGAGGCCTTTCTGCAACTCTTCGCTGTAGTTTCCTGCCGTCAGCACCTTCGTGAACAGGCCGTTGTTTGTACTAACGGCTCGCGTCACCAATGGCGAGAAGCCGGCGTTCACCATATTGCCCAGATAATCCACGAAATCCTGGCGCGTGCACTCAGAGAAATCGGCGTTCTTGATGCCATTGCCATCGCCAAGGCCGAACAACTTGAGGATGCCTAAGATGTCTTTCAGGGCCTGATCCTCGGTGTAACTGTCGGTGGCAAACTTCATCACATGGGATGCCAGGGCGTCGTCGCTTCCCTGAAATGCGTTCATGAGTCCCATCACCTGCTCTGAAGCGAGGTTGGCGAGCGTCCCATCGTCGTCGAAGCCGTGCGTCTTGAGCCATGTGCCCAGGGCGTAGTCGTAGAAGGAGTCGCCGGGCTTCACCGTGCGGTCCATCAATCGGTCATTGATGAATGACTCTGGGGTTACGGGGTCGATAATCGGCTCTTCAGGAACAATGGGATCGTCGTTGCTGTCAGTACATCCACTAAGAAGCATTCCACCGCTGATGGTCAGGATGGCGGTGATCATCCACATAAAAATCTTTTTCATAATCTTTCTTGTTTTTGTTTATTAATGTAGTTGTTGTTTTCTCTGTCAGGCTGCTACGGGGATGGTGAGCAGCGCGATGTAGGCGAGCAGGCCCGAGCCGAGCATCTGGTTCAGGCGCACACGGCGGCTGATGAGCCGCGACACGGTGCGGGCGGAGGCGTCGAGTTGACGCTCCTCACGGCGGCTGCACTCATGGAGCCGCACGGCGATGCGGGTCAGCAGCACTGCCACTGCCGCCAGCACCAGGATGACGAAAATCTGAATCATGATCATATTGAATCTGTAAATTTAATGGTTTCTCTGTGCGTGGGGGCCGGCGTGTCGCCCGGGTCGAGCCCCTTGTTGCGGGCTTCACAGGCGAGTCGGTTCACGGAGTGCTGTTCTCTCTCGATGATATCCTCGC
>JAFUAK010000190.1 GCA_017460765.1 Prevotella sp.
ATCTTTTTGGGGATGTAACGCTTAAGGGCTTGATGGTATTTTTGGGTAAATCATATATAGTCCTATAAATATTATTAAATTAATATATATTATAATATATATTAATTATACTTTGATTTATAGAAGACCCCAAAACCATTAAAATTGCAAAATACCCAAAAACCCAAAAACCCAAAAACCCAAAATCTGCCTTAATAGAGAGCCACTTATCAGGGTGATAAGTGGCTCATGTTATGAAATAAGAGGCTCCAAATTCAGAATAAGTGGCTCATAATCAGGAGCGCTGCATCTCGCGGAGCAGGTCTTTCTGACGTTCAGAGAGATGCTGCGGCAACTTCACCTGAAAGGTGATGATGAGGTCACCAAAGGTGCCATCGCCCCTGTCGTAACCCTTGCCCCGCAAGCGCACCTTCGTGCCGGGCTGCGTCTCGGGCTTGATCTTCATCTTCACCTTTGAGCCGTTCGACAGCGTGATCATCACCTCGCCGCCCAGCAGAGCCGTATAGAGGTCAATGGACACCGTGGCGTTCATCTCTCCCGTATTCGTGCGGGCCTGAGAGCCGAAGCCGCCTCCTGTGCCTCCCCCGAAACCCTGGAAGCCGCCGAATCCACCACCCCGTTTGCCCCTGCGGCCAAACAGATCGTTGAAGAAATCACTGAAACCACCCCCCGAAAAACTCGAGAAGTCGAAGCCACCGAAGGGATTGCCGCCACCTGCACCACCGCCGAAACCGCCTCCGGCACCAAATGCATCGGCCTGCTTCCACTGTTCGCCGTACTGGTCGTACTTCTTACGCTTCTCGGGGTCGCCGATCACGTCGTAGGCCTCTGTCAGCGCCTGGAACTTCGCCTTCGCCTTCGGATCGTCGGGGTGAAGGTCGGGGTGGAACTGCTTGGCCCTCTTCAGGTAGGCCTTCTTTACATCCTTCTGAGGGATGTTCTTATCTACACCAAGAATCTTGTAATAGTCTATAAATGCCATAATCTAATCCTCCTTTTCTTTATTTATTTCCTTTCACAGAAAAAGCAGCAAAAAGTGTGCCTATTCTTCGAAAATATTTGGAGGTGTGAAAAAAAATGTGTATCTTTGCAGAAAAATAGAGACAAGATGAAAAAGTTCATTTCAATCGCCATAGCACTGCTATGCACAACCCTACCGATGATGGGACAAACGACAAAGACCGTCCGCTTCAAGGTCATTGAGACCAGCGACGTACACGGGCACTTCTTCCCCTACGACTTCATGGAGAAGAAGCCCTTGAAAGGTACGCTCTCGCGTGCGAACACTTATATTAACAAGGAGCGCCAGAAGTACGGCAAGGACCACCTGCTGCTGATCGACAACGGCGACATCCTACAGGGCCAACCCTGCGTCTACTGGTCGAACTACGTGATGCCGGAGAACGAGAACCTGGCCGCGCGAGTGATCAACTACATGAACTACGACGCGGAAACCGTGGGCAACCACGACGTGGAGCCCGGTCATAAGGTGTACGACAAGTGGATCCGCGAGGTGTGCTGTCCGCTGCTCGGGGCCAACATCGTGAAGAAGGAGTACAAGAATGCCGACGTGGCGCGGCCTCAGCATGTCTACACAGGCCTGCAGCCCTACTCCGTGCACTACATCGAAGGCGTGAAGATCTGCGTAATCGGCATGCTCACCCCCGCCATCCCCAACTGGCTGAACGAGAGCATCTGGAAGGGCATCGAGTTCGAGGAGATGACGAGTTGCGCCCGCAAATGGGTGAAATATATCAAGGAGACAGAGCGCCCCGACCTGATCTTCGGTCTCTTCCACAGTGGCAAGGACGGCGGCATCGTGACCCCAGACTACGAAGAGAACGCCACGGCGGCCGTCGCCCGTGAGGTGCCAGGGTTCGACATCATCTTCTTCGGCCACGACCACCAGGTGCACAACGAGTGGATCACCGACAAGGAGGGTAAGCAGGTGCTCATCATCGATCCTTCATGCTGGGCACAGAACATTGCCGAGGCAGAGATTGAACTGACCTATGAGAAAGGTCGTCTGACGAAGAAGGACATCAAGGGCGAAATCGTCAGCGTGCGCGACGAAGAGGTCGATGAGCAGATGGTAGCCCACTTCCAGAAGGACATCGATGCCGTGAAGGAATACGTCGGCGAAAAAATCGGACGCTTCGAACAACCTATCTACACCCGTGAAAGTTTCTTTGGCAATTCCGCCTTCACCGACCTGATCCACAACCTACAACTGCAAATCACAGGGGCAGACATCTCGCTGAATGCCCCCCTGTCGTTCAACACCACCATCAAGGCAGGCGACGTGACAATGGCCGACATGTTCAAACTCTACCGCTTCGAGAACCTGCTCTTCGTGTTGCGCATGACAGGTGAGGAAATCCGCAAGCACCTGGAATACAGTTACGACATGTGGACCAACACGATGACTTCGCCCGAAGACCATGCCCTGCGTCTGAACGATGCCTCGAAGGAAGACCAGCAGCGTACGGGATTCCAGTATTACACCTTCAACTTCGACTCTGCCAGCGGCATCGACTATGAAGTGGACCTCACGAAGCCCGACGGCGAGAAAGTCAGGATTCTCCAGATGTCGAACGGCGAGCCCTTCGACGAGCAGAAGTGGTATAAGGTGGCCATGAATAGTTATCGTGCCAATGGCGGCGGTGAACTGCTGACCCACGGAGCCGGCATCCCCAAGGACTCGCTCGACGCCCGTGTGCTCTTCCACACAGATCGCGACCAGCGCCACTTCCTGACCGAGGAGATCCGCCGCATGGGTTCGGTGAATCCCCAGCCCAATACCAACTGGAAGTTCGTGCCAGAGGAATGGGTAAAGCCCGCCCTGGAGCGCGACCGCAAATTGCTTTTCGGAAAATGAAGACATACTTCTTTGTCTTCTGCAAGGAAGACCTGCTACTGGAGAAGACCGTCGACGGCGGCTATACCATCCCCTGTCAGGAGGAGCCACCCACGGCGGTGAAACCCTGGACCAACGTGATGAACATCACACCGATGGACGACGGTACGCCCGTGAAAACCTACCGTGTCGATGCGCCTTTAACCGATAATCCCCGCTACGAGATGTGCGGCCTGCGACAGAGTTACTACAAACTGTCACGCCCGCTCTATCTGAAGGGCGGCAAGTGCCAGGAACTGCTCTATTGGGACCAGAACACGAAATACTGCGGAGTCTGCGGTGCTCCCATGCGGATGGACACTGATATCTCAAAGAAATGTACGGAATGCGGCAAGGAGGTGTGGCCGCAACTCGCCACCGCCGTCATCGTGCTTATCCATAAGGGCGACGAGGTGCTGCTGGTGAGGGCGAAGAACTTCAAGCGCGACTTCTTCGGGCTCGTGGCAGGATTCGTGGAGACGGGCGAAACGCTTGAAGAAGCCGTTGCCCGCGAGGCCCTCGAGGAGACGGGTGTCACCATTACGAATATCCGCTACTTCGCATCACAGCCTTGGCCCTATCCCTGCGGACTGATGGTGGGCTTCAACGCCGACTACGTATCTGGAGAAATCCACCTGCAGGCCAGTGAGATTGCCAAAGGAGGATGGTTCCGCAAGGACAACCTGCCCAATATTCCCGAAAAACTCTCGATTGCCAGGATGTTGCTAGATGCCTGGCTGGAAGAATAAAGGAGAACCGTTTGGTTCTCCTTTTAGTATTCAACAGTCTGCATGGTCATCTGGCCCATATAGTCGACCAGTGTCTCCACCATATAACAACTGGCCCCGTCGGGTATGCATAGGGTCGCATTGAAATGCAGTCCCTTGGCATCGACATGGCTGAACTCCATATTGCCCAGCACAGCCTCATTCAGAAAACTCTCAGGCACCAGTCTGGCATACATCTGTTTGCGGAAATCAGAGGAATACAGCCTACGTGCCCCTTGAAAGACACTGATATGCATGATGTTGTCGTAGTAGACGTTCTCGACCTCCATACCGTCGTCGTTATAACTGCGCTTCACCACTTTATATTTAGTGGGATTGATGGCGATATACCAATGATAACGATTTCCGTCGTAGAGCACCACAGAGTCGGTCTTCACCTGATGGGTGTAAGTCAGAATGCGCGGCGTATCGTGAACGAACTCCGTCTCGTCGACAGGATCCGTACTCTTCTGGAGTTTTACCACGTCTTCATTCTGATTCTTGAACCAGAACAGGTTCTGGGTCTGCTTGACAATGGCATAGGCTGTGCCTGAACCCATCACCAGCGAGTCGCCGACAATCTTGAAATAGGCGGGCATGCTCGTTGAGTCGGCATAGAAGATAGTGTCACCCTGGATGCGCAACGAAACGCCGCCACTCTCATCATCCACCCAGATGCCCTGCAACATGGCCTTAGCCCCCTTGTCTTCTTCCGAAGGAGCATCCGACTTACTGCCCTGACAGTTGCAAAACACCGTCAGGACAGCAGTCATCAGCAATATAGTAGTCTGTTTCCTCATCTAGTTTATTTACCAATACAATGATACTCGAAACTGTTCTCGTCCAGTTCCTCCGTATCGAAGATGTTTCTGCCGTCGATGACGAGCGGACGCTTCATGGCCTTTCTGATGACGCCCCATCCCGGCAGACGGAACTCCTTCCACTCCGTGAGGAGCAGCAGAGCGTCGGCATCAAGTACGGCGTCATACATATCGCGGCAGTAAGTCACGGCATCGCCGATGCGGCGCTTGCACTCCTCCATGGCGATGGGGTCATAGGCACGGACAATACAGCCGGCTGCCAGCAGTTTCTCGATCATCACAAGAGCCGTAGACTCACGCATATCGTCGGTTTCGGGTTTGAACGAGAGTCCCCACATGGCAATGGTCTTGCCCTTTAGGTCTTCCTCGCTGCCAAAAGCCTTGATGAGTTTCTCGTAGAGCACGCTCTTCTGCTTCTCGTTCACACGCTCCACAGCCTTCAGTACTTCCATAGAGTAGCCGTTCTGATCGGCCGTCTTGATGAGGGCCTTCACGTCTTTAGGAAAGCATGAGCCACCATAGCCGCAGCCTGCATAGAGGAACTTTCGGCCGATACGTGTATCAGAGCCTATTCCCGCGCGTACCATATTTACATCTGCGCCCACGCGCTCGCAGAGGTTGGCGATATCATTCATAAACGAGATACGCGTGGCGAGCATTGAGTTGGCGGCATACTTCGTCATCTCTGCAGAGGGGATATCCATGAAAATCACGCGGAAGTTGTTGATCAGGAAAGGCTTGTAGAGTTTCGTGAGCACCTTCTTGGCATGCTCGCTCTCCACGCCTACCACCACACGGTCGGGCGACATGAAGTCCTTAATAGCGTTACCCTCCTTCAGGAACTCGGGATTGGAAGCCACGTCGAACTCGATATCAACGCCGCGCTTGGCAAGTTCGTCCTCGATAGTCTTACGCACCTTCTTAGCCGTACCCACAGGGACGGTTGACTTCGTCACCACCACCACATACTTTTTCAGATTCTCACCGATGGTCTTGGCTACCTGAAGCACGTATTTCAGGTCGGCACTGCCATCCTCATCAGGAGGCGTACCCACAGCCGAGAAAACAATCTCCACATCATCCAGCACGGAAGCCAGATCAGTAGTGAGCTTCAAACGCCCTGCGGCCACATTCTTCTTAACCAGTTCGTCAAGACCAGGTTCATAGATAGGGATATCCCCGTTCTTCAGACGTTCGATCTTCTTCTCATCAACGTCTACACAAGTCACGTTGGCACCTGTGTCAGCGAAGCAAGTTCCTGACACCAAGCCCACATAACCAGTTCCAACAATTGCAATGTTCATACAATTAATAATAAGTTGTTACTCAAATACTTCTGCATCTTTTAAGAAGGGTTGCTTCAAATCTTTCTCACTCGTCTGCACTTTCGAGAAATCGATGGGCCACTCAATAGCAAGATCGGGATCATTCCAACGGATACCTGCCTCTGCCTGAGGTGCATAGGGATTGTCCACCTTATAAGTAAAGACAGCCTCATCGCTCAGCACCAAGAACCCATGAGCGAAACCACGGGGGATAAAGAATTGGCGTTTATTGTCTTCGCTCAGTTCCACCATCACGTGCTTGCCAAAGGTGGGACTCGACTTACGGATATCCACCGCGACGTCCAGCACCTTACCTTTAATCACGCGCACGAGTTTAGACTGAGAGAGAGCCCCCTTCTGGTAATGGAGTCCGCGCAACACGCCAAAAGAGGACTTCGACTCGTTGTCCTGAATGAAATTTACCTCTCCCACATGTTCGTTGAACTCATCCTGCTTCCAGGCCTCCATGAAATAGCCACGGGCATCCTTGAACACCTTGGGCTCGATGATAAAAACACCCTCAATATCTGTCTTGATATATTCCATCATTCTTAAATTTGGTGCAAAGATACGGTAAAAAAATCATTTTACTCGCATTTTAAGTTTCTTTTATTTGTTTATTTCACAAAAAAGCCGTACTTTTGCACACGTGATTGAACTGGAAAGGCATATTGAGATACTTTTGCTGAGCAATGATTGCGTCATCGTCCCAGAATTGGGAGGCTTTATGGCGCACCATGTCAGCGCACGCTATGACGAAGAGGAAGAATTGTTCCTGCCGCCATTGCGTACGCTTGGCTTTAATCCCCAACTCAAGATCAACGACTCCCTGCTGGCACAGTCGTATGTCGAGGCCTACGACATCAGTTATCCTGAAGCCCTCCAACGCATTGAGGATGAGGTGAACGAACTGAAGATGCACTTGCAGAATGAAGGCTCCTACGAATTGAATGACATCGGTATCTTATCACTCAATGAAGATGGGCACTACCAGTTCACCCCCTGCGAAGCAGGAATTCTCAGTCCCACGCTCTACGGCCTCAGTTCCTTTGAGATAAAGCCACTAAAGAAAGCATCTGTCGCCCCTGCACCAGTTATAGAGGAAGAACAGCAGGAAGAAGAAAACCCCACGGCCCGGATCTTCGGCATCAATCCCTCTGAAAACATCGAAGACGATGATGAAGATGTCGTAAAGATCAAATTCTCGTGGATTCGCAATACTGTGGCTGTTGCAGCCATCCTATTGGCCGTGTTCATCCTTGCCCTCCCGTCTGGAAAGACCGAGATGATGACACGCACTATCAGCAACATCAACAGCAACATCCTGTTCGGCATGATGTCAAAGGACACGAACACCAGCAAGATTGAAATCAAAAAAGACGACATTGTTAAGGCACCGGTCAAAGTGGATACGATTCTGAGAAAAGACACAATCCAAGTGGTTCAGAAAGCCGAAACGGACTCTGTCAAGAAAGGCTATTGCATCGTGTTGGCCAGTTATGTCAGCAAACAAAACGCCCAGACCTTCATCGAAATGCTTAAGAAGAAAGGACTCGACAGTGCGGAAGTCTACATGCACAACGATGTCAGGCGTGTGATATACGGAAATTATCCGACACCCAACGATGCCTATATCGCCCTTCAATCCATCCATAAGCATAAGGAACTGGCCGAGGCATGGGTGTATAAGTACAACTAATGGCATGAAGAGAGTACGCTGTCCGAAATGTGACCAATACATCACGTTTGATGAAACCCAATATACTGAAGGCCAGTCGCTGGTCTTCAAATGTCCCGACTGCGGCAAGGAGTTCGGCATCCGCATTGGCGTGAGCAAACTCCGTGAGCGCCAGAAGGATGAAAATCCCGACGAGCAGGCCAATGAACAAGGCTGCGGGTCGATTGTCGTCATCGAGAATGTGTTCCACTTCAAGCAGGTGATTCCCCTCCGTATGGGCGATAACGTGATAGGCCGCTACCAGAAAGGCAATCCCGCCAACTGCACCTTTGAGACCGTCGATCCCAGCGTCGACCTGAACCACTGCACCATTACCGTCAGCCGTGACAAGCGCGGGAACCTTCGGTATACCCTGAAGGACAACAACAGCAATACGGGCACCTTTGTCGATAATGTAGAACTTTCTCCCAAGGAACGCCGTATCATTGCAGACGGCACCCTCTTTACGCTCGGTGCTACAAGCATCATTTTGCGGAGTGCTGACAGTAAAGACGAATAAAAATGCATAATTTCTTAAGAAATTAAGGTCATATTTGCGATTTCTTGCAAATATGGTACGTTTTACCAATTCTTTTTTGTAACTTTGCGCCTTGAAATTTCAAAGTACAATTCAGAATATAGATGGAAACAACAGCAATTCTGCTTCTGCACTGCCCGGATCAGCAGGGTATCATATCGGAAGTAACGAAGTTTATTACAGACAACAAGGGGAATATCGTCTATCTCGATCAGTATGTGGACAAGGTGGACGGCATGTTCTTCATGAGAATAGAATGGGAACTTGACGGTTTTCTGATTCCGCGAGACAAACTCTACGACTATCTCACGACGCTTTACGCCCAGCGCTATCAGATGAAGTTCTCGCTCTACTACAGCGACAAGCGTCCCCGTATGGCGATCTTCGTGTCGAAGATGAGTCATTGTCTCTACGACCTGCTGGCGCGCTGGAAGGCGGGAGAGTTCAACTGCGACATTCCCTGTATCGTATCGAACCATGAGGATCTGCGGTATGTAGCCGATCAGTTTGGTATCCCCTACTACGTGTGGAGCATCAAGAAAGATCACTCCAACAAGGCCGAAGTGGAGCAGGCAGAGATGGACCTGCTGAAGAAGGAGGACATCTCGTTCATCGTGCTAGCCAGATATATGCAGATTATCTCGGACGAGATGATTGCCGAGTATCCGCATCACATTATCAATATCCACCACTCGTTCCTGCCTGCCTTCATCGGGGCCAAACCCTATCATCAGGCCTACGAGCGGGGCGTGAAAATCATCGGGGCTACAAGTCACTACGTAACGGCAGAACTCGATGCCGGTCCCATCATCGAACAGGATGTGACGCGCATCACCCATAAGGATACGCCGGAGAGTCTGGTATTGAAAGGCAAGGATCTTGAGAAGATCGTACTTTCACATGCCGTATCGAAGCACATCCAGCGCAAAATCCTCACTTATAAGAACAAGACGATTATCTTCTCATAATATGGACGTAGCGATTGTAAAATACAATGCCGGCAATATCTACTCCGTAGTAAATGCACTACGGCGGATGGGTATCGAGCCTACATTGACGGATGATCCCGAACTGCTGAGGAAGGCCGATCGTGTGTTGTTTCCCGGGCAGGGCCATGCCGCCGAGGCAATGGCCTATCTGAAAGCCAGACGACTCGACGAGGTGATCCGCGACCTGAAGCAGCCCGTGTTCGGCATCTGTGTAGGACAGCAGTTGCTCTGCCGCCATTCCGAGGAGGGAGATGCTGACTGTATCGGCATCTTCGACGCAGAGGTGAAGCGCTTCCAGCCTGAGCAGCATGAGGACAAGGTACCGTGTATGGGCTGGAACAGGCTCTACGAAACCCGTTCGCCACTGATGGAGGGAATAGAGGGCGGCTATGTTTACTTTGTTCATAGTTATTACGTGCCGTTATGTGAGGAAACCATCGCAACGGCTGACTATATCCTGCCCTACTCTGCCTCGATGCACAAGGATAATTTCTACGCCTGTCAGTTCCACCCTGAAAAGAGTGGCAAGGTGGGCGAACGTATCATCAAAAACTTCCTCGAACTATGATAGAACTGATTCCTGCCATAGACATCATCGACGGGAAGTGCGTCCGCCTGACGAAAGGCGACTACGACCAGAAGACCGTCTACCGCGACTCCCCTGCCGAAGTGGCGAAGGAGTTCGAGGATACTGGTTTCAGGCGCCTACATGTGGTCGATCTCGATGGTGCCAAGTCGAAGCATATCGTCAATAGTCCTGTACTCCGCCGTATTACAACGGAAACGAATCTCCTTGTAGACTTCGGAGGCGGCATCAAGACAGACGACGATATTGAGAAGGCCTTCACCTCTGGAGCCGCAATGGTGACGGTAGGTTCTATTGCCGTCACGGAGCCTGAACTTTTCATGGGCTGGCTGGAGAAATACGGTGCAGAGCGCATAATCCTCGGAGCAGATGTTCGTCACGGAAAGATCAGCATCAACGGCTGGAAGGAAGACTCCAGCGAGGACCTGTTGCCCTTCTTGAAAAAATACGTGGATGCTGGCGTACGCAACGTGCTCTGTACGGAAATCTCGAAGGACGGTACGCTTGCAGGTCCCGCTATAGACCTGTATCGGCAGATTATGGAGGCCTACCCGGACTTGCATCTGATTGCCAGCGGAGGGGTATCGTCGAAAGAAGACATCATAGCCCTTGACGCAGCAGGCATTCCTGCCGTCGTCTTTGGCAAGGCTATCTATGAAGGTAAAATTAATCTGAAAGAACTATGGGACTGGCAAAACGCATAATACCCTGTCTGGATGTCAAGGACGGTGAGACCGTCAAAGGCACCAACTTCGTGAATCTGCGGAGTGCTGGCGACCCTGTGGCGCTGGGCAAGGCCTATAGTGAGCAGGGAGCCGACGAACTGTGCTTCCTCGACATCACCGCATCGTTCGAGGGGCGCAAGACCTTCACGGAGATGGTGACGCGTGTGGCACAGGAGATCAATATTCCCTTCACCGTGGGAGGAGGTATCAACGAACTCGCCGATGTGGAGCGACTGCTCTATGCAGGTGCCGACAAGGTGAGCGTGAACAGTGCAGCGATACGCAGACCGGAACTGATTGACGAGATTACCCGTCGTTTTGGATCTCAAGTCTGTGTCTGTGCTATTGATGCCCGCCTCGACGAAGACGGCATTCCCGCTGGCGCGCCTACCCGTAGCCTTTGGCATTGTTACCTGAAAGGTGGGCGCGAGCGAACGGAGCGAGGACTCTTCGAGTGGGCCCATGAGGCACAGGAGCGTGGTGCTGGTGAGATACTCTTCACCAGTATGAACCACGACGGTGTGAAGGAAGGCTATGCCAATGAGGCCCTGCGAGAACTGGCCGACAGCCTTTCTATCCCCATCATCGCCAGTGGCGGTGCCGGGTGTAAGGAACACTTCAGGGATGCTTTCCTCGAAGGTCATGCTGATGCGGCCCTTGCTGCCAGCGTGTTCCACTTCGGCGAGATTCCCATCCCAGAACTCAAGCAATATTTAAAATCAG
>JAFUAK010000191.1 GCA_017460765.1 Prevotella sp.
ATCGGCAATCACCTGACTGCCCACGTGCTCATTCAGTTTCCTGACGATAGCCTGTCGGCTCATTGAGAGGTCTGCTCGCAGGGCGGGATTCGTCAGGTGCACGAAGAGGGTCTGGTTTTTGATATACAGGTTCTGTGTGTAGCCTGCTATCATCTCGCCCATCACCGTCGGCCATGCGTCTATGAGCCGCTTCTGCAGCAGTGGTGTCTCCAGGCCCTGCGCCCGCAGGTTCCTCAGGATCAGCGCCTTCAGTTCTTGTACGTCCCTCTTAAACATGGATTTCTCCATCCTCCACATGGAATATTTTATAGTCGTGCGACGAGCGGCTCAGAATGCTGTCCAGATGCTCGCGGTTGGTGTCCGTAATGAAGATCTGTCCGAACTCGTCGCCTGCCACCAGCCTGACGATCTGCTCCACGCGCTCCGCATCCAGTTTGTCGAAGATGTCGTCGAGCAGCAGTAGGGGCGTGGTCTGGTTGTTCGTGCGTCGGAGGAAGTCGAACTGCGCCAGTTTCAGCGAGATCACGAAGGTCTTGTGCTGCCCCTGACTGCCCTCCCGCTTCAGCGGATGGCCTCCCAGCGAGAACACCAGGTCGTCGCGGTGTATGCCGTGCAGTGAGTAGCCCATGATGCGGTCTTTCGTCCTGTCGCGCTGGATCACCTCCAGTAGCGGACCCCGCTGGCAGTGCGATACATACTCGATGCTCACCTGCTCCCTGTTGCCCGATATCTGCTCGTAGTAATGCTGGAAGATGGGCACCAGTTCCTTCACGAAGGCCTCTCTGCGTGCAAAGATGCGCTCTCCCTCGATGGCCATCTGCTCCTCCCAGAGGCTGATCACCTCTGGGTCTGGTTCCACGTCCTCCAGTTTCAGCATGGTGTTGCGCTGCTGCAAGGCCTTGTTGTAGCGGTTCATCGACTCGATGTAACTGCGGTCGTACTGCGAGATCACCAGGTCCATCAGCCGCCTGCGCTCCTCGCTGCCGCCTTCGATGAGTAGCGTATCGGCGGGCGACACCATCACCAGCGGTATCAGGCCGATGTGCTCCGACAGTCGCTTGTACTCCTTCTTGTTGCGCTTGAAGTGCTTCTTCGTACCCCGCTTCATGCCGCAGTAGATGTGCAGTTCGTCGGAGTAGGCACCCTCCAGCACGAGGAACTCCTCCCCGTGGCGGATCACCTGCGAGTCGTTCGGATTGCTCGCCGAGTGGCAGAACGAGAGAAAGTAGATGGCATCCAGCACGTTCGTCTTGCCCACACCGTTCTGGCCGATCAGACAGTTGATCTTCGGCGACAGTTCCAGCGTGGCCTCCTGGATGTTCTTATAGTTAATCAGCGACAACTTTTCGAGAATCATAGTGCAAAGATACGAAGATTTTGAAAGTTAAGAGTTAAGAATTAAGAAAAAATGCACGGTGGCAGCAAAAATTCTTAACTCTTAACTCTTAATTCTTAATTTTTTAGTATCTTTGCAGCCGATTTTGAAAATTAATACATCAATTATAATGGCAAATACAAAGAATCAACAGCAGGCAGCCCCCACGATGGAGGAAACCCTGAACAAGAGTGAAGCCTTCTTCCTGAAGTATAAGAAGGCCATTATCGGCGCCGTGGTGGCGCTCATCGTCATCATCGCCGGTGCAGTCCTTTACAAGACTTACGTTTCCGAGCCCAACGAGCAGAAGGCCAGCACGGCCATCGCCAAGGGTCAGGAGTATTTCAACCAGGGTCTCTTCAAGCAGGCTCTCGAGGGCGACAGCGCCAACTTCAAGGGCTTCGCCAAACTCGCCGACGAGTACAGTAGCACCGATGCAGGCAATCTGGCCAACCTCTATGCAGGTCTCTGCAATGCCCAACTCGACAAGTGGGAGGATGCTGTGAAATACCTCGAGAAGTACGATGCCGCCGACGACCAGATGGTCAGCCCCGTGGCTGAAGGTGCACTCGGCAATGCCTATGCCCACCTCAATCAACTCGACAAGGCCGTCTCCCATCTGAAGAAGGCTGCCGAGAAGGCCGACAACAACTCGCTCTCTCCCACCTTCCTCATCCAGGCCGGTGAGATCCTCGAGAGCCAGGGTAAGGCCGACGAGGCCCTCAAACTCTATAAGCAGGTCAAGGAGAAGTACTTCAACTCCATGCAGTATCAGCGCATCGACGAGTATATCGAGCGCGTTTCCGCAAAATAAGCGCGATGGCCACGTCACTCCATAACCTCAGCGACTACGACTTCACGAAGGTGCCCGATGCATCGAACATGATCTTCGGTGTGGTCGTGGCCGAGTGGAACCCTGAAATCACAGGCGCCCTCCTTGAGGGATGTGTCTCCACGCTCGAGAAGCACGGCGCACTGCCTGAGAACATCCACGTGAAGACTGTACCGGGATCCTTCGAATTGATCTACGGTGCCCGCCAGATGACACTCAACGACGGCTACGATGCCGTCATCATCCTCGGCTCCGTCATCCGTGGCGAGACGCCCCATTTCGACTACATCTGTCAGGGTGTCACCGAGGGCATTGCCCGCCTGAACGCCACGAGCAACATTCCCGTGGTCTACGGTCTCCTCACCACCAACGACCTTCAGCAGGCCAAGGACCGTGCAGGAGGCAAGTACGGCAACAAGGGCGACGAATGTGCCGTCGTAGCCATCAAGATGGCCAAGTTCTGAAAAACCAAACTACATCACATGAATAGCAGAGCCGCACCCTTTTTTGGATGCGGCTCTCTTCTTTACTTTACTCTCCACGATAAATTTGCAAGTGTCATAAATTTGTAGTTTTTTTGTGACGGATTTAACATCACCGACGAGCATTTTTTCGTCTTAATTATTTGAATTCACAATAGCACATTGTTCCTGACCCCGTGTGTAAAAAAGAAGGCTCCCGAATGACGGGGGCCTTCTTTGCGTCAGTGCAGGTGCTTGCGCCCGCTCTTGATGTAGATGCCGTGGCGGGGCTCCTGGGCGAGAGGATGGCCGGAGAGGGTGTAGATGCTGTCGTCGGGGACGGACAGGCGCCTGGGGGCGCTGAGGGCGGTGGCGGCATCGCTGAGACGCTCGTATTCCGTGGCAGCCATGATGAAACCGCCCAGCACCTTGCCCTCCGTGTAGAAGTCGTCGCCCTCGGTGGAGGTGGGCTTGGTGTCCTTGCCCATGAGGTAGTAGTTGGCGGAGCCGTCGCGGTAGTTGGAACCACCGAGACCTGCCGACTTGCAGCAGCGCACGAGATGGATGCCGCCCTTGCCGTCGGACACCATGAAGTTCTCGACGAAGCCCTGATAGGCCTTGCGGGCGAGGGCGGTGTAGTCGGTGTCGTAGAGGCCGAGGCGCATGCCCTTGAGGTAGGCGGCGATGAAGATGGCGGTGCACGAGGACTCCAGGTAGTTGGCGACGGGCGACGAGGTGTAGCGGTAACTGGTGTCGTAGGTGTCGGCTACGTAGGTGCCGTCGTGGTTCAGCAACTGATACCAGCAGCCCGTGGCCTCGTCTTGCCTGGTGGCAATGCCTGCGGCCAGTTGGCGCAGGTAGCCCAGCAGGGTGGTGTAGTTGTCGGTGGCGGTGAGGCCTGCGGCCTTCATCTGTTCCAGCACGTCAACGAGGGCGAGGAAGTACCAGGCTTCGGCGCGGCCCCAGTATTCGGCGGAGTGGTAGACCTCGGCACCGGGGGTGGCGGAGACGCCTGCCCACTTGGAGGCGGCTTCGCCTGTGGGATCGGCGGTGAAAGCGTGGTAGAGCAACTGCACCTCAGGGTTCCACAGGTAGTGCCAGGAGATGGTGAACTGACGGGTGATCAGGTCCCAGTCGTTGTCGCTGATGGGGGAGTAGTCGGCATACTCGTTGATCATCTGTGCCAGCAGGGCGGGGCCCATGTACTGTCCGTCGCACCACATCTGGTCGATGTAGGAGGCCTTGTGCCACCATCCGCCTGCGGCATCGGCCAGCGTGGAGGCCTTGATGGCGTAGTCGGCATCGGCCACGCTGATGCCCTTGAGGGCGTCGGCGAAGCGTTTACCGGCGGTAGTGAGGGTGGCGCCGTTGCTGTGGTAGGGGCTGTCGGCGAAGAGGCCGCTGGCAGCGAGTTGCTGCAACTTGAAGTAGAGTTTCACGGCGTTGAGGTCGTCGAAACTCATGCCTGCCTTGCCGCCAGAGGTGATGTCGAGATAGTTGGCATAGTTCTGGACGGCGTAGAACCAGGGCCGTACGTCGACTTCGGTGCGATCCTTGTAGTAGTCTACGGCCTCGAGGATGGCCTTGGCCACGAGGCCGGGCACGTAGTCGAGGGTGAACTTGGTGTTGTTGGGGGCCGTGACGAGATTGCCCTGGCTGTCGAAGATGCCGAAGCCGGAGGCCGATGTGTTGGCCTTGAAGTCGTTGATGCGCGAGTTGATGACGAGTTCCGAGTAGCGTGCGCCCTCCGTGAAGGGGTAGGGCTGTCCTGCCTTCAGGTCCTGTGCCGTGCTTGTTGCGCTCTTGCCCACAATCGTGAGAGCCGTCAGGAGCGCCAGTTTCATGATTCGTTTCATAGTCAGTGAGTTTTTTATTCTTGTTTTGATGATTAGGCTGTGAGTTCGTTGCCGGTGTAGAGTTGGTAGTACTTGCCGTGCTGCTGGAGGAGTGCTTCGTGGGAGCCCTGCTCGATGATGCGGCCGTGGTCGAGGACGATGATCTGGTCGGCATTGCGGATGGTGGAGAGCCGATGGGCGATGACGAAGGTGGTGCGGCCCTGCATGAGGGTGTCCATGCCGCGCTGCACGAGGGTCTCCGTGCGGGTGTCGATGCTGGAGGTGGCTTCGTCGAGGATGAGCACAGGGGGATTGGAGACAGCAGCGCGGGCGATGGCGATCAACTGGCGCTCACCTTGGGAGAGGTTGCCGCCGTCGCCCGTCAGTTGTGTCTGGTAGCCGTTGGCGAGTCGGCGGATGAAGTCGTCGGCGCCCACGAGACGGGCCGCCTGGATGCACTCTTCGTCGGTGGCGTTGAGTTTGCCGTAGCGGATGTTGTCGATGACGGTGCCTGTGAAGAGGTGGGTCTCCTGGAGCACGATGCTCATCGAGCGGCGCAGGCTCTGCTTGGAGATGTCGGTGATGGGGATGCCGTCGTAGAGAATCTTACCCTGTTGGATTTCGTAGAAGCGGTTGATAAGGTTGATGACGGTGGTCTTGCCCGCACCCGTGCCGCCCACGAAGGCGATCTTCTGGCCGGGGTTGGTGTTGATGTCGATGTCGAAGAGGATCTGCTTCTCTGGGGTATAACTGAAGTCGACGCCGCTGAAGTCGACATCACCCTTGGGCTCCTGGAGCACGACGCTTCCCTTGTCCACTTCCGGTTCGGCATCCATGAGGCGGAACACGCGCTCGGCTCCGACGGTGGCATTGAGCACGGAGTTGATCTGCTGCGAGACGTGGGTGATGGGCTGGGTGAAACTCTTGTTGAGCGTGAGGAAGGCCACCACCGTACCCAGGGAAAGTGAAAAGTGAAAAGTGAAGAGTGAAAAGTGTCCCAGGGCGATGACGGCTCCGGCGACGGCAATGAGCACGTAGCCGAGGTTGGAGAGGTTGCCATTGACGGGCATCACGATGTTGGCGATCTTGTTGGCGTTGTAGGCCGAGGCGCGCAGTTCCTCGTTGATCTGCTCGAACTCGCGGATGGCCTCCTCTTCGTGGCAGAACACCTTGACGACCTTCTGGCCCGTCATCATCTCCTCGATGAAGCCGTTGACACGGGCGAGGCTCTGCTGCTGGGTGCGGAAGTAGGCGCGCGAGCGGGAGCCGAGCCACGTGGTGACCCACATCATGAGGGCGGCCATCGCAATGCTGACGGAGGTGAGGGGAATGCTGAGCACGATCATCGAGGCGAAGGTGACGCAGATGGTGATGACGGAGTTGAACACCTGAGAGATCGACGTGGAGATCATCTGCCGCAGCGAGTCGACATCGTTGGTATAGACGGACATCATGTCGCCGTGGGAGTGCTGGTCGAAGTAACTGACGGGCAACTGCTCCATGCGCTCGAAGATGCGCTTGCGCAGGCGCAGCATCGTGCCCTGAGAGACGTTGATCATCAGGCGGTTGTAGGTATAACTGGCGATGACGCCGACAAGGAGCACCAGCCCGAGTTTCACGAGGACATCGGCAAGAGGGGCGTAGTCTGGATTGGCGGCAATGGTCAGCGGCGCGATATAGTCGTCGATGAGGGTGCGGGTGAAGAGGGTGGAGGCGAGGGTCGTCACGCTGGTGACGGCGATGCAGGCGAGTACGGTGATGATGGAGAACTTATAGTCGCTCAGTACGTATTTGGTGAGCCGCCAGATGACGGCGCGCTGCTCCTTGCTCGCCTTCTGGATTCCTCCCTGGTTCTGTCCTTGTGGGCCGCGTGGGCCTCCGAAACTGGGTCGTGGCATAATATCTCTTAACTCTTAGTTCTTAACTGTATCGAAGTCGCCGCGGTCGGCATTCTGTATGGCGCAGATTTCCTGATAGAGGGCATTGGTCCTGAGCAGATTCTCATGGGTGTCGAAGCCCGTGACGACACCATTGTCCATCACGAGGATTCGGTCGCAGTGCTCTACGCTGGAGATGCGCTGGGCGATGATGAGTTTCGTCATCTGGGGCAGTTCTTCGCGGAAGGCGCGCTGGATCCTGGCGTCCGTGGCCGTATCGCAGGCCGAGGTGGAGTCATCGAGCACGAGGATGCGGGGCTGCTTGAGCAGGGCGCGGGCGATGCAGAGGCGCTGCTTCTGACCACCGCTGACGTTGGTGCCACCCTGCTGGATGAGGGTCTGATAGCCCTGGGGCATCTGGGAGATGAATTCGTCGGCACAGGCCAACTGGCAGACGCGGCGGCAATCTTCCTCCGTGGCCAGGGCGTTGCCCCAACGCAGATTGTCGAGGATGGTGCCAGAGAAGAGGATATTGTTCTGGAGCACCACGCTGACGGCATTGCGCAGGGCCGTGAGGTCGTAGTCCTTGACATTGCGGCCGCCCACGAGCAC
>JAFUAK010000192.1 GCA_017460765.1 Prevotella sp.
ATACCCTTTTTCGGTAGTGGAGCACGTTCCCTTTGAGATGAAGGGGCATTGGCGGGAAGAGTATTTCCACAACGACCACCCCATCGTGCTCGAACTGGGCTGCGGCAAGGGTGAATACACGGTGGAACTGGCGAAACTCTATCCCGACATGAACTTTATCGGCGTAGACATCAAAGGTGCAAGGATGTGGACGGGTGCAACCCAGGCGCTCAAGGAAGGGCTGAAGAACGTGGCTTTCCTCCGCACGAACATCGAGATCATCGACCGTTTCTTCGCAGAGGATGAGGTACAGGAAATCTGGCTCACCTTCAGCGACCCGCACATGAAGAATCCCAGGAAGCGCCTCACTTCGACCTATTTCATGGAGCGCTATCGCAGATTCCTCGTCGATGGCGGCATCATCCACCTGAAGACCGACTCCAACTTCCTCTTCACCTATACCACCTATATGGTAGAGAAGAACACCCTGCCCCTACTCTATCGGACGGAAGACCTCTATGGCAGTTCATTGGAAAGCGAACTGCTCTCCATCCAGACCTACTACGAATCGATGTGGATAGCCCGTGGGCTGAATATCCGATACATGAAGTGGCAACTGCCACGCGAAGGCCGACTCGAAGAGCCCGACGTGGAAATCGAACTCGACGACTACCGCAGTTACCACCGTACGAAAAGAAGTTCACTTGACAAAGCAAAATAAAAAACGCAATTATGAAGAAACTAATGATCATCCTCATGGCAGCACTCCCGATGCTCGCTATGGCACAAGTAAGTATAAAGGTCGACTCTGTCGGCAAGTTAGCAACCCAAATTGGCGATCAGAAGTTCAAGATTGCAGACCTCAAGGTCAGCGGTGCCCTTAACGGCGCAGACCTCAAGGTGCTGCAGGAGATTGTCACCCGCAATAAGGTCGACAAGAAGAACCCCGGCGAATGCCTGGTGACGGCTCTTGACCTCTCCGACATCACCATCGTGGAAGGCAAGGAAGGCATGAAGACTCAGGCCAACGAACTGCCGAAGGGACTCTTCTCAGGTGCGAAGAACCTCGCAAAGGTGGTGCTCCCTAACAGCGTCAAGGCTGTCAGCAAGAGTTGTTTCAGCGGATGTACCAGTCTGGTAGATGTCACGCTCCCCGCAAACATCACCATTCTTGAGAACGAAGCCTTCCAGAACTGTGAGAGTCTCGCAGCCATCAACCTGCCTTCAGGCCTGAAGAGGATTGAGAACGAGGCTTTCGAAGGCTGCAAGAAACTGGTTACTATCCAACTTCCCAGCGGCATCGACGAGATCACCCCGCAGGCTTTCAGCAAGTGTAAGTCGCTGACAAGCATCAATATCCCTCAGGGCACCAAGAAGATTGGCGGCTCGGCCTTCAAGGACTGCGAGAGTCTGAAATCGATAGTGCTGCCTGGTTCCGTTGACGAAATAGAGACTTCTGCCTTCGAGGACTGCAAGAACCTGCAGACCATCGAGATGGCTTCCGTCTCTAAGATCGGCGCCAATGCGTTCAACAGTTGTAAGAGTCTGACAGCCATTAAACTGAACAACATCTCCAAACTGGGCCAGATTGCCTTTCAGAACTGCTCTTCATTGAAGACCGTAGAGATGCAGGGCAACCTGACAGACATCAACACCGCCGCCTTCAAGGGCTGTAGCGAACTGAGCAGCATCAGCGTGCCCTCGTCAGTGAAGACTATCAGCAGCCATGCTTTCCAGAACTGCAAGTCACTGGCCTCATTCGACTTCCCGTCGGTCCTCCAGAAGGTGAACGACTGGGCCTTCGGCGGATGCACCAGTCTGAGGAGCGTAGAACTCCCCAACATGCTGAAGAGTCTGGGCGACCATGCCTTTGAGAATTGCTCCAGCCTGGAGACTGTCACGATTAACGGTATGATCGACGAGATCGAGACCAATGTATTCTGCAAGTGCTCCAGTCTGCGCAAGGTGGTGCTCCCCACTACGGTAAAGCGTATCGGCAGCAATGCCTTCGTCGGCTGTTCCATGCTCTCTGAAATCAACCTGCCCATCGCCTTGCAGACTATTGAGGATGCAGCCTTCGAGAAGTGTGGTTCGCTGACCAGTCTCACACTCCCCGTAGCCTTGAAGAGTATCGGCGGCGACGCTTTCAAGGGGTGCACCTCTATGACTTATGTTGAACTGCCAGTCGCACTCACGAAGATTGGCGGCTCTGCCTTCCAGGAGTGCGTATCGCTCAGGGAGGTTAACCTCAATTGTCCGACGCCTCCGTCCATCGCCGGTGACACCTTCAAAGGTGTGAAGGCAACTTTCTCTATCCCCAAGGGCACACAACAGGCCTATGCACTGGATAAGAAATGGGGCAAGTTGAGCGGCTTCAAGGAAAAGCAATAAACAATGACACTATATCCCAAACTGATTATGGATGCGCTGGCTACGGTGACGTATGCCGGCACGAAGAAAAACCTTGTGGAGAGTGGAATGGTTGCCGACACCCCGTCGGTAGCCGCTCCCTCTGCGGAAGGTGAGTCCTGGAAGGTGAAGGTGGTACTCGAGTTTCCGCGCGACACCGATCCCTTCCTGAAGTCTACCGTCAAGGCTGCCGAAGCCGCCATCAAATACCACTGCGGAAAAGACGTGGAGGTAACCATCGAGACAGAGTTCAAGTCTGCCCCTCGCCCAGAAGTGGAACAGTTGCTGCCTGGCGTGAAGAACATCATAGCCGTCAGCAGCGGCAAGGGTGGCGTAGGCAAGAGCACCGTCTCTGCCAACCTCGCCATCGCCCTGGCACGTCTGGGCTATCGCGTGGGGCTGCTCGATACGGATATCTTCGGTCCCTCGATGCCCAAGATGTTCAACGTTGAGACGGAGAAACCCTACGCCGTTCATAAGGACGGGCGCGACCTGATTCTGCCCATTGAGCAATATGGTGTAAAACTACTGAGTATCGGCTTCTTTGTTTCGCCGAATACGGCTACGCTGTGGCGCGGCGGCATGGCAACGAGTGCCCTGAAACAACTCATCGCCGATGCCGACTGGGGCGAACTTGACTACTTCATCCTCGATACGCCTCCAGGCACGAGCGATATCCATCTGACACTCCTGCAGACGCTCCCCATAACGGGTGCCGTCATCGTCTCTACGCCTCAGGCCGTTGCCCTCGCCGATGCCCGCAAGGGAATCGACATGTATCGCAACGAAAAGGTGAACGTGCCCATCCTCGGTCTTATTGAGAATATGGCTTGGTTCACACCTGCAGAACTGCCGGAAAACAAATACTACATCTTCGGCAAGGAAGGCTGTAAGCGACTGGCCGAGGAGATGAACGTTCCCCTGCTGGCACAGATTCCGCTGGTGCAGAGCATCTGCGACAACGGCGATGCTGGTACTCCCGTCGCCCTCAACAGCGACTCGGCTACAGGGCTGGCCTTCATCAATCTGGCACAGGCGGTAGTCACCGTTGTGAACCGCCGCAACAAGGAACAGCCCAAGACAAAGATCGTAGGTATGAAATAATAAATCCGAGGCTCAGTGAGTCTCGGATTTATTGATTCTATTCTTCAGTTGCATTCTGATTTCACGCTTCTTGCGGAGATGCTCCAGACGGGCCTTCGCATGACGCTGCGACACACGTATCTGGTGGCCGTAAACGAGACAGGCGGCTCCGAAGTAGGCTGCAACCTGAATCCACAGATAACGGAGTTCAGGCAGCACGTCGTTGAGCGTACCGCCCAGCACGTTCATCCGCATGAAGGCACGCACGCCGAAGGTACTGGGGAAGAGCCACGAGATGCCCTGCCAGGCTCCTGGTATATTCGACTGCGGCCACGACACACCACTCAGGAAGAGCAACGGTACGCTGACAAACACCATCAGCAGCATCACGTTCTCACGATAGCGCACCAGACAGGACACCGTCATGCCGAAGAAGACGCAAGCCAACAGATAGGGTATCAGCAAGAGCAGAAGATCCCATCCGTGTACCAATGTCAGGAACGAGAAGAGCCTCGGCACCACCATCGTCAGATAGGCACCCATCACGGCATAAATCATCAGATAGCAGAGCGCCTTGCCCCACACGATGCGATAGATGCCCGAATAGGCAGGATGGATGGGAATCAGGTCGCCATAGCGGCTGCGCTCCCTGGCCGTACCTGCCGAGAGACCGATACCCAGTACGAGCGTTTGCTGCAGAATGAGCATCAGCACCCCAGGGATGATAAAGTTACCGTAGCCACCAGCGGGATTGAAGATGGGCACATCCTCAAAGTCCAGCGGACGCGTCGTAATCAGATCTTCGCGGTCGGTATAGTTGCCCGACAGTTTCTTCTGGATCTCCGCACCCATCGACTGGGTCACTGCCACAGCCGTCTGGTAGATGGCCTTATAGGTGAGCATCAGCGACATGTCACAGTACACGCTGATTACCCCCTGCTCCATACGGTTCAGACGAGTGGAGAAGTCGGAGGGAATCAGATAGACACCCTTCACCAACTGGCGGCTCACCAACGACTGGGCCTCATCCAGATCGTCGGCATAGAAGGCTATCTTCACATCAGGCGAGGCATCGCACTCGCGGATGAACTGGCGCGATAGTTGGCTGTGCGACTGGTCCACCACCACGACAGGCACCTCGTGGACCACCTCGTTGTTGTAGATCCATGAGTAGAGCAGCGGATAGGCCAGCGGCACGATGATGAAGAAGATGAGCACACCCTCATCCTTGAACACCTGCTTCATCTCCTCACGCCAGATGTAACAGGCATCCTGCACGGCCTCGTATATGTTATGGAATATAGACATAAGTGAGCATTGCGTTTTTAATCTTACTCATCACGAACCAGGGCAGCAGGGTGAACGCGATGAGCGCCACCAGGTGGAACCAGGCGTCGATGAGCGGGAAGCCGTTGAACACCGTGATCTGATAGAGCATATAGTAGTGGCGCAGCGGGAAGAGCCAGGTGATCGCCTGTATCGGCGCATCCATGCCCATCACGGGAAAGGCCGAGCCTGCCAGCGAGAAACTGAGCACCGCCCAGAGCGAGCAGACACTCATCGACATGCGCAGCGAGGGCATCAGGCCGAAGGCGAAGATGCCGAAGCCGATGGAGCCGAACACCTCGAGCAGCGAAAGCAGCACGATCGTCCACACCCCACCCTCATAAGGGAAGTGGAGCACGCCATAGATATAATACTCGTAGAAGAAGATCAGCAGCAGGAACACTATCGCCTGCGGCAGATACTTGCCTAGGATGGCCACAATGATCTTATTGTCAGCCTTCGCCAGCCACTCCTTACCGCGATCGAACTTCAGTTCCATACCCAACGAATAGGCCGAGATGAGGAACATGAACAGCATCATCACGCCAGGCACCATCACCGTCGAGAGATACACGTTGTAGTTCGTCCAGGGATTGGCAATCTGGTGCAGGTCTATGCGGATGGGCTGCAGGAAGGCCTGAATCTGCGCGGGCGTATAGCCCTTGGCCCGCATCGTGGCCTGCCCGACGGCAGCAGAACCCAGGTTCGAGATGGTCTTCAGGTCCTTCATCAACAGGGAACCTGACATCACGGAGGCCATGTTGTAGTAATAGGATATCTTCGGACGCCGGCTTGAGAGCAACGCTTCCGTCGTACCCTTGGGGATATAGAGGAACGCGTAGATCTGGTTCTCCTGGATGGCGCGACGAGCCTCAGCCACAGAGGGATAGCGGGCCACGACGCGCGAACTCTGGAAGGCATCGAGCCTGCGGATCAGGCTGCGCGAGGTTGTCGTATTGTCGAGGTCGACGATACCCACGGGCATATCCTCTGGCAAACCCTCGTCCATCAGCGAGGTGAAGAACACCATCGCCACCAGCGGGAACACCACCATGCAGAAGCCGTAGATGCGATTCTTCCTGAGAATCTTCAACTCACGCTTCGCTATCTGCCATATCTGAATCAGATACTTCACTTCTTAATGACTAACGACATACCAGGGCGCAGACCCTCCAATTTCTCCACTGGGCGGGCCTTTACCTCGAAGGTCTTCAGGTCGTACTGGCCATTGGCCTTCGTGGCCTTCCAGACGGCATACGAACCCTGATCCTTCAGGTAGTACACCTTCATCTTGATATCCTTGTTGAAGGCTGGCACGAAAGCCGTAAACTCCGTACCCACCTGCATACCGTTCAACTGGTCCTCACGCACGTTGAACGTACCCCACATGTCCTGCATGATGGAGATAGACATAATCGGCGAACCCGTGCCTACGAGTTCGCCCACCTTCGGATAGATGTCGCTGACCTCACCCTCCATCTGAGCCACCTGAACCGTCTCGTGGATGTAAGAGTTCACCTCGTTGACGGCTCCCTTGGCGCGTCCCACCTGGGCGGCAGCGGCCAGTTTGTCCTCCATACGGGCACCGTTCACAGCCATATCGTACTGACTCTGGGCAGCCTTCATCTGGGCCTCCATCGCCTTGTAGTTGGCATAGGCCTCATCGCGCTTCTGGGCACTCATCACACCCTCGTCGTAAAGACGCTGTACGCGGTTGTACGACTTCTCGGCGATCTCGAAGCCGGCCTTGGCCTGCTGCAGCACGGAGAAGGCCCCCTGGATCTGCTCCTTGCGGGCACCGTTCTGCGCCTTCAGTTCGAGGGCGGCAGCGGCACTCTCTGCACTCTGGGCCTGCTCCATCTTGGCGCGCACCTCTGGGGCATCGAGGATGGCGAGCGTGTCGCCCACCTTCACATAGTCGCCCTCCTTCACGCGAATCTCGAGGATACGGCCAGGCACCTTGCTCGATACGCGGTACTCACTCACTTCCACCTGTCCCTGCATGATATCTGGATCGCGGTCGAGCACCAGGAATCCGATAATGGCTACGATAATCACTACCGTCACAAATCCTGCAATCGCTAGCAGAATATTGTTATGCTGAATTTTTGCTGACATGATTATATTTACTATTTGACAATTTACTATTTGACGATTTATTCTAAAGTGCCGAGGGCTTTCTGGAGATCTACCTGCGAGAGTTTAACATCAATTTCTGCATCGATCTTCTGCGACTGGGCCTGCAGCCAGGCGGTCTGGGCCTCCATCACGGTGGTGGGCGTGATCACGCCCTCCTGGAAGCCGAGGTTGGCCATGCGCAGGTTCTCGTCGGCGTGCTGGATATTGGCCTGGGCCATCGTC
>JAFUAK010000193.1 GCA_017460765.1 Prevotella sp.
CCAACACCAATCCTGCCACAGTAGACTTCAATTTCGACCGTGCACTCTATTGGGTAGAGGTAGTTGCCCAGCATACTGACACTGTACGTAACATCCTCAGTCGTGAGGGCGTGTACATGATGAAGCACCTCCGTGGTGGTGTGAAGAAGGGCGCTTTCGACGAGGCTGCTGCCCAGAAGAAGTTCGATGCCTGGAAGGCTGACAAGCAGAAGGGGCTGGACAAAGTGCGCGAGGAAGAGGTTAAGGCTAAGAAGGACGCTGCCGCCAACGCACTGAAGGCAGAGAAGGCCATCAACGAGGCCATCGCCAAGAAGGTAGCCGACAAGAAGGCTGCTGAGGCTGCTGCCAAGGCAGAGGCTGAGGCTGCACAGGCTGCTGCTGAGGCTCCTGCAGAGGAGGCTCCCGCTGTTGAGGCTGAGGCTCCCGCCGCTGAGTAATCAGCAACTCCAAACGTCTAAGTATAGCATCGCGACTTTCAAGAAGTCGTGATGCTTTTTTATATATTGGACGCTCTGGCGCTTGAGTTCGGGAATGCGTTCGGGATGGAGTACGAGTTGTTCCAGTTCGTGGTATACACTCTCGTAGTTAGGCTCGACATTGATGATGGGACGCAGTTCGGTCTCATTGAGAATCTCGTAGTTTTCAGGTTCACCGCCACCAATGCAGATGATCCCCTTCGACATGGCCATCAAGGGATTCATGGAGGGGGTATAGGCATAGAGTTGGTCGAGGATGGCATCGGAATGTTCCATCATCTGCTGGTATTCCTCAAAGGGAACAGACTCCGCCACCAGCAGTTTCATCTTGTGGGAATACCGGCAACGTATATCCATTGCAGCCCGGAGCATGATGTCGGTGCCCTTATAGGCTGAACGTTCGCGGTTGATGCCAATGAATATCACGACTTTTGAAGACTTGGCTCTCGTCGTGGCGTAGTGAGCCGGCATCTTGACGGGATAGGGAATATAGACGGTCTTCTCAGGGAAGGCAGGATGGTAGCACACCCAGTATTCATAGAGACCAGTGATGATGCCGTCGCAGTCGTCGGCGATCATCTTGTTCAGTCGTTCCTTGGATGTGCCCAACCAGTCGTGCTGGTATTTCAGGGCTTCAGGGTCGGTGCGTAGGGTGTCGCCAAAGTTGAAATCGCTATATCGCAGGGGCTTTTCTTGGGTGCAGGTGTGTACCCAGTACCAGTCCATGCCGAAGCCGCCGAGGAATACTTTCTTATTACGCTTGCGCAGGTAACGGTAGATGGGGAAGAGACGTTCGGCCTTCACTTCGAAGAACAGGGGGTTGATGAGTTGTACAACATCGTATCCCCTGAGGCGGGGAAGAATGGCGTAGATCTTGGCGAGGAGCCAGAGACCACCCAGACGACCAGGTTTGCGCGACACGTCAATGTCCCGTGGATAGTCCTTCCAGAAGTCGCCGTTAGAGACCACAGTGACCTGATGGCCTAAGGTCCGAAGACCTTCAGCCAGTGTTGCATGGACATTGCTGTATTCGCCGATCAGGAGGATTTTCATTTGGTGAGTGCTATGATTCGCATGAGGATGGAGAGGCCCGTGGAACTATTGGTCATCTTACGGAACCAAACGTACTTGGCAGTGTAGTCACGATCGGGGAGAGGGAAGAGGCCTTCCTGACGGAGTCCATCTATCTTTCTATCAAGGTAGTGACGGGACTGTGTCTCACGGATGACGTTGTAGAGATAGTCCATCGTGAGTTGGGCGATGCGTCGCTGGAGGGATGCCTTGTCGCCAGCAGGCAGACGATCCACCTGATGGTTCAACCGGCTGATGATGTCTCTGGCATCGCGTAGGCGTCTCAGTTTCTTGCGAATATGACTGTCGGTGATGATGGAGCCTGGACGCCGCCGGTAAAGATAGGCCTCTGCATCGGTGACACAAATCCGTTCAGCACGGAGCATCAGCAGGGGGGTGAATTCCTCATCTTCATGGACGATGCCCGGTGTGAAACGTAAGTCACCCAGAATGCACCGTTGGAAGAGATAGCCACAGGCAGTGCCGCGGATATTGTGGTTGCGCATATAGTCAGAACCGCTCTGTATGTCCATGTCCTGATAAGTCTTGTCCTCACTACCGGTATGGGTTAAGTTGAAGACAACCATTTCGGGGTGACTGAAGCGTACCAGGTCGATGCAGTGTTCATAGGGGGCCTGCAAAAGCAGGTCGTCGCCATCAACGAACTGGAGGTAGTCGCCCTTGGCCATCCGGATGCCCGTGTTCCTGGCCTCACTGAGTCCTTTGTTGGCTTGACGGATATAGGTAATCTCATCGCCATACTTCATCAGGTCGTTGATGGGACTCTTTTCCGATCCGTCGTCTACCACGATAATCTCCCGTTCGGCAGATCGCAGTGACAATATCAGGATACTGTCGATACACTCACAGAGCATCTTGACCGGCAGGTCGTGGTAGGTGAGGATAAAACTTATCAGCGGTTTCTCCATAACTTGTGTATAAGTTTATTGAGTTTGCATAATGTATTGATGCCCAATATGTTTAATGTAATAGCCTTGAGTTTTTGTGAACCAATGAAGTGTGCAGGCTTGAGGACTGTCTGTGGCAGGATAGGCGCTTCACCCGTCTGTTCATAGACATCCAACTGGATATTGAGCACGTGGAGGTAATAGGTCTGGAAGGATCGGTCTTTCCGGTGGATACGATCCAGCATTTCTACATGGGGCTCCAGCAACATGCGGAGTGCCTGACCATCGGCTGTCTGAGTGATACCTTGGTTGTTGCTGCAATAGAAATAGCATCCCAGACTGACCATCTGGACCGTGCCTGTCTTCCTGAGCAACAGGGGCAGGGTATAGGCATCTTCGAAGACGCGTCCTATAGGAAAACAGACCTCCGTAAACAGACTCCGTCTGAAGAGTTTGTTGCAGGCATAGGTATGCTGGTAGGCCTGTCCGTCCAACCAGTAGGCCTCCATGTCGTGGTAGGTTGTCTCCGGTTGCATGTCGAGCAACTGCTGAAGGGGGGCACCATAATGCACAAAGACAGGATATTCCAGGATGTCGGTGTCGGGGGTTTGTTCCAGTCGCCGCATCAGTGGACGATAGGTCTCTGCAGCGATGAAATCGTCGGAATCGACGAAAGTGATATAGTCGCCTGTGGCTAAGCGTATCCCTGCATTACGTGCATCGCTGAGTCCGCCATTGGCCTGATGCACGACCCGGACATGCTTGTCATGGGCAGCCCAAGCGTCACATCGCGCAGGACACTGGTCGGGTGATCCGTCGTCGACGAGGATGACCTCGAAATCCGCTAGATCCTGTGTCAGCACACTCTTCACGCACCTGTCGAGGGTGGCTTCTGTGCGGTACACGGGAATGACAATACTCAGTTTCATGTGTGCAAAGTTACGAAATTATTTGTTATTTTGAAATAAATCACGTAATTTTGCGTTTGAAATAAGAAAATATGCAGAAAGAAACCGACGAGAACTACGGTCATATCCTGAAATATACGGGAATCTTCGGTGGCGTGCAGGGACTGAACATTGCAATCGGCCTTGTGCGTAATAAATTGATTGCCCTGCTCCTTGGTCCTTCTGGTATGGGACTGGCCTCTCTGTTCAATACGACTGTGAACTTCGTGTCGCAGTCGACAAACCTAGGCGTGGCTTTCAGTGCCGTCCGACATATCTCAGAACTCTACGACCGGGGAGATGATGAGGCATTGGCTCACGAGGTGAAGGTGGTGCGTGGGTGGAGTCTGCTGACAGCCCTGATAGGCATGCTGGTATGTGTTGTGATCGGTCCGTTCCTGAGTGAGACAACCTTCGCCTGGGGTAACCACAGTCTGCACTTCATGTTGCTGGCTCCTGCTGTGGGCATGATAGCCGTGACGGGCGGTGAGACTGCTATTCTGAAGGGGGTGCGTCGTCTGGGAGCCCTGGCTGGCGTACAGGTGTTCTCCGTCTTTGCCGCCCTGTTGATATCTATTCCTATCTATTATGTCTTCGGTGAATCGGGCATTGTACCTGTTATCGTGTTGATGGCCTTTGCCACACTGTTGCTCACGGTGCACTATTCCTATCGGGTGTTCCCCCTACAGTTGCGTGGTGCCCGTGGTATCCTGGGTGAGGGGATGGAGATGGTGAGACTGGGTGTGGCCTTTACGTTAGCAGGTATCGTTGGCAGTGCCTCGGAGATGATCATCCGCAGTTACCTGAACGTTCAAGGAGACCTTGACATGTTGGGACTCTATAACGCAGGATACATGTTGACTGTGACCTATGCGGGCATGGTATTCTCGGCAATGGAGACCGACTATTTCCCCCGTCTGTCAGGTGTACAGCATGATGTTGAGGCCACGAACAACACGGTGAATCGTCAGATGGAGGTGTCGCTGCTGCTGATCTCTCCGATGCTGGCCGCCCTGATTATCTCCTTGCCACTGCTGATTCCCCTATTGTTCAGTGCCCAGTTCCTGCCCGTGGTGGGGATGGCGCAGGTGTCGGCTCTGGCGATGTACTTGAAGGTGCTGACGCTGCCTGTGGCCTATATCACGTTGGCCAGAGGACGGTCACTGGCATACCTGTTCCTGGAAACGTCTTATTTCATGGTGTTCATCCTGCTGATGATCTTCGGCTACGAGCGATGGGGACTCTATGGTACGGGTATTGCCGTAACCTTGGCTCATCTCTTCGACTACCTGATGATCAACGCCTTTGCATATAAAAAATACGGCTACCGTTGTTCGGTAACCGTATTCCGTTATGCTGCTGTTCAGTTACTACTCGGCCTCTGTGCCTTTGGCCTGACGCTCACCGTCTCAGGGGCGGCCTATTGGATCCTGGGTATCTTGGTAACCTTGTTGAGCGGTCTCTTCTCCCTTCGGATCCTGCATAGCAAGACGCATCTGTGGCAGGCACTCATGAGCCGATTCCGTCGTTAGAAGCGGAAGTCTAGTTCCAGATCGATCAGGTTGTAGTTGTGTTTGGCCAACTTGCGGTCGTTTACATGGGAATACTCCAGGTGGACTTCCAAGTTCTTCGAGAAGAAGTAGTTAAGACCACACTCTACCTGATTCACAGAACTGCCCCATTCCTTCGATACCCGATAGGTCTGATAGCGGGCCTTGGCATGGAGTTTCGACTTGATGAGAGGTACAATACCGAAGACATACCAACCGTCGGCCTTGTCGCCCAGGTCGTAGTTGATGACATTGCTGCCGATGACACCCGTTCCCCAGCCCTGAGAGTGCAGGTACTCAGCGCGGAATGTGTATTGATCCTTGTCGTATTCGGCAGAGAGACAGTAACGGTTCAGGGGTACATTGTCAGTAATGGCATTACCCAGGTTGTCGTAGCCGACAACCATATCACCATGACTACCGTGCCAACCGAAGGCACCGATGCGCAGCCCCTTAATGGGCATTACCCAGAGACCGCCAATGATATCCTTCTGATTGTTCTTATCACTGCGGTTGATGCCCTCACCATTGTAGACGCCAATCTGATAGTGGAGGATGGCGCGGCCGTCGCTGTTGGGCAGAATGTCACCGGCAAACTGGATACCGATATCACGGCCACCGCTGGACTTCTCACCGGCACGATCGCCAAAGCCCGACAAACGGTTGATGACATCGGCATAGCCTCTCCAGCCCTGTGTGATGGGGTGGGTGGGGTTCTCAAAGGTGAAGGCACGCTTGAACTGTCCTACACGTACCTTGAACTCCTTGTGCCTCACCCACTCGGCATAGAGGTCTACGAGTTGTACGGTGGGTTCACCAGCACCTTTGGCATTGGTGCCCTGGATCTGGGCGCGCCAGTCGAAGTCGCCAATCTTACCGTCGAGAATCATACGGAGCAGACGCAGGTTGAAGGTGTTGCTATGGTTACCCTCAGGATCTTGTCCCTGATACTGCAGCATGCCATAGCCGCTGAACTTGATATTCTTCACCCATGCAGGAACTTCTACTGTGGCCTTGCTCTGGGTGGCCTCCACTGCTTCTACAGCCTCAATGGCTTCTGTGTCCTGAACTTCGGCGATAGGCTCTTCGGCATAGCCGACACGACTGAATCCTGCCAGCAACAGGGTCAGCATAAAAATAGATTTCTTACTCATAATTACATAGGTTTTTAAGTTATTTGGGGACAAATATACAAAAATAACCTGAACCGACCAAATATTTGTCCCCAAAAATAACGAGGAAGTCAGGATTTGACCTTAACTTCTCTGTTCCAGCAGTACAACATTCTCCACATGCGGGGTGTGAGGGAACATATCTACGGGCTGTACGACGGCTACATGATATGCCGTATCAAGATCCTGTAAGTCGCGTGCCTGGGTGGCGGGATTACAACTGACATAGACGATGCGCCTGGGGGCTGCATGGAGGATGGTCTTCACCACGTCGGGGTGCATGCCTGCCCGTGGAGGATCGGTGATGATGATATCAGGACGACCATGGACGGCAATGAATTCATCGGTCAGGATATCTTTCATGTCACCGGCGTAGAAGAGGGTGTTGGTGATACCGTTCAGTTCGGAATTGACCTTGGCATCCTCGATGGCCTCAGGAACGTATTCGATACCGATGACCTGACGGGCTTTCCTGGCCACGAAGTTGGCGATGGTGCCAGTACCCGTGTAGAGGTCGTAGACGAGTTCGCGTCCCGACAGTCCGGCTAATTCACGGGCCACACTGTAGAGGTGGTAGGCCTGTTCCGTGTTGGTCTGGTAGAACGACTTAGGGCCGACCTTGAAACGCAGGTCCTCCATCGTCTCGAAAATATGGTCTTTACCTTTGAAGACCAGGATATCCTGGTCGCCGATGGTATCGTTGCATTTCTGGTTATCGAGGTACATCAGTGACGTGATCTGTGGAAAATGGTCAGCAACGTGTTCAAGCAGTGCTTTTGCCTCTTTCTGACTCTTGTCTTCTGACTCCTGACTGCTCCTGTCATAGTGGAACTGGATGATGGTCATCCATTCTCCAGTCGCAGAATTACGGATGATGACATCACGCAGCAGACCTTTCTGTGCACGGAGGTCGAAGAAACTGATGCCGTGCTGGATGGCGTAGTCGCGGATCTCATTACGAATCTGGTTGTGCAGGTCGTCCATCAGCCAGCACTTTTCGATGGGCAGGATCTTGTCAAAGGCTCCTGTGATGTGGAAGCCGATGGCATCACGCTGGAAATCACGCCCGGAGGCGATTTCCTCGTTGGTCAGATAACGACGGTTAGATGCACCGTAGTCGAGTTTATTGCGATAGGCCTGAGTACTGACACTTCCAAGGATGGGACGAAACTCCGGCAGTTGCACTTTCCCGATACGTGTCAGTTGGTCGAACACCTGCTGCTGCTTGAACTTCAACTGTTCCTCGTAGGGCAGGTTCTGCCATTTACAGCCTCCACAGACACCGAAGTGCTGACAGAAGGGAATCGCGCGTACATTACTATATTTAATAAAGCGCACCACCTCGCCCTCGGCGAAGGAGTGCTTCTTGCGGCGAATCTGGATGTCGCAGATATCACCCGGGACACAGAAGGGTACAAATACGACAAGGTCATTCCAGTGGAACAGACACTTTCCCTCGGCGGCTATAGCCTCTATCTCTACGCTCTCAAGGAGTGGTAATGGTTTCTTGTTTCTAGCCATCTTGCTTTTATTTTGGCTGCAAAGGTACGAAATAATCGCTAAAAAACCAAAAATGTAAGGTCTGCTTTGCAAATTTCCTCACATTTTCTTGGTATTCTCCCGAAATTTGACTAATTTTGCGGAATTAAATAAAAAACAATTTATAAACAGATTAAATAAATTATTTAGTAACTGACTTATGAGCCAAAAAAGAGTCTATCTCTTCGGCAATGGAAAGGCCGAAGGTAATGCAAAGATGCGTGAGGAACTGGGTGGTAAGGGTGCCAACCTTGCCGAAATGAACCTGATTGGTGTTCCCGTTCCTCCAGGTTTCACAATCACAACCGACTGTTGTAACGAGTACTATCAGGTTGGTCAGCAGAAGATCATGGAACTGCTGAACGACGACGTGATGGCAGCCGTTAAGCACATCGAGGGTCTGATGAACTCAAAGTTCGGCGACAAGGAGAACCCGCTGCTTGTTTCTGTTCGCTCTGGTGCCCGTGCTTCTATGCCCGGTATGATGGATACCATCCTGAACCTCGGTCTGAACGACGAGGTGGCTGAGGGTATGGTGAAGAAGACCAACAATCCTCATTTCGTTTATGACAGTTATCGTCGTTTCGTACAGATGTACGGTGACGTGGTACTTGAGATGAAGCCCGTGAACAAGACCGACATCGACCCGTTTGAGGAAATCATCGAGAAGGTGAAAGAAGAGCGTGGCGTAAAACTTGACAAGGATCTGAACGTCGACGAACTGAAGAAACTGGTTAAGTTGTTCAAAGAGGCCATCAAGGCCCGCACAGGCAAGGATTTCCCCAACGATCCTATTGAGCAACTCTGGGGTGCTATCTGCGCCGTGTTCCGCTCATGGATGAACGAGCGTGCTATTCTTTATCGTAAGATGGAAGGTATCCCCGACGAGTGGGGTACTGCCGTATCTGTGATGGCTATGGTATTCGGTAACATGGGTGACACCTCTGCAACAGGTGTATGCTTCAGCCGCGATGCTGCCAATGGCGAGAACCTGTTCAATGGTGAGTATCTGGTGAATGCTCAGGGAGAGGACGTTGTGGCTGGTATCCGTACGCCGCAGCAGATCACTAAGATTGGTTCTCAGCGTTGGGCTGAGCGCGCTGGTATCTCTGAGGAGGAGCGTGCTGCCAAGTATCCCTCTATGGAGGAGGCTATGCCTGAGATCTACAACGAACTGAATGGTATTCAGGACAAACTGGAACATCACTATCACGATATGCAGGATATGGAGTTCACCGTACAGGAAGGTAAACTCTGGTTCCTCCAGACCCGTAATGGTAAGCGTACAGGTGCTGCCATGGTGAAGATCGCCATCGACCTGCTGCATGAGGGTATGATCGACGAGAAGACCGCCATCCTGCGCTGCGAGCCCCAGAAACTCGACGAATTGCTGCACCCCGTATTCGACAAGAAGGCTCTGACCCAGGCCAAGGTGATTGCACAGGGTCTGCCCGCTTCTCCTGGTGCTGCCTGTGGTCAGATCGTATTCCATGCTGACGATGCTCAGGCTTGGAATAAGGACGGTCACAAGGTGGTACTCGTTCGTATCGAGACCTCTCCTGAGGACCTTGCCGGTATGTCGGCCGCTGAAGGTATTCTCACTGCTCGTGGTGGTATGACCTCTCACGCTGCTGTGGTGGCCCGTGGTATGGGTAAGTGCTGTGTATCTGGCGTAGGTTCGCTGAACGTCAGTTATAAGGATAAGACCGTTGAGATTGACGGTGTAACCTACAAGGAGGGTGACTACATCTCCCTGAACGGTTCTACCGGTCAGGTCTATGCCGGTGAGGTTCCCACAAAGGCTGCTGAACTCAGTGGAGACTTCAAGGAACTGATGGATCTCTGCGACAAGTATACCAAGTTGCAGGTTCGCACCAATGCCGATACCCCACATGATGCCAAGTTGGCTCGTGACTTTGGTGCAAAGGGTATCGGTCTGACCCGTACTGAACACATGTTCTTCGAGGATAAGAAAATCATCGCTATGCGTGAGATGATCCTCGCTGACAGCGTTGCCGGACGTGAGAAGGCTCTCGCCAAGTTGCTGCCTTACCAGAA
>JAFUAK010000194.1 GCA_017460765.1 Prevotella sp.
AGGCTCCACTGCTTCGGCTGGGCATCTGCCAATGCAAAATGCACAATGCACAATGCACAAATAATGAACTTCTTCATGGCTTAGTCCTCCTTCGTTTCTGCGACGACCTCCGGGCCGCGCACCTTGTCCTTGGCGCTGATGCCCTTCTTGATCTCGATGTTCACGCCGTCGGAGAGACCTGTCTCCACCTGACGGCGCTCGTACGTCTTCTGCTTGCCATCGCCCTTGACGACGTAGACGAAGGTCGAGTCGCCGCTGAACTCGATGGCGCTCTCCGGCACGCTGAGCACCTTCTGGGCCTGGGCCAGCACGATCTCGGCATTGGCCGAGTAGCCGGAGCGGATCTTGCCGCCCTCGGCGAGCCTGACGGCAGCCTTGATCTCAAACTGGTTCGCACCGTTCGACTCGACGGCCTTCGGGGAGATGTACTCCAGGGCGGCGTCGAACTTCAGGTCCTGCAGCGCGCCGATGGTGATCTTCATCGGCATGCCGCCGACGAGTTGGCCCACCTCCGTCTCGTCGATGTTGCCGCGGAAGATGAGGTCGTTCATGTTGGCGACGCTGGCGATGGTCGTACCGTCGTTGAACGTGTTGGAGAGGATCACGGAGTTACCCACCTTCACGGGGATGTCGAGGATCACGCCGCTGATGGTGCTTCGGATAAGCGTCGAGGAGGCCTTGGCGTTCGACTGTGACACGCCGTCGCGCACCACCTGCAGGGCGTCCACAGCGGCGGCCTTCTCCTCCTTGGCCTGGCGCAGGGCCTGGCGACTCTTGTCGAACTCATCGTCGGAGACGAGTTTCTGGTTGTAGAGGTTCTCCTCGCGGTTGAAGTCCACCTGGGCCTGAGCCAGGTTGATCTCCGCCAGTCGTACGCGGCTCTCGGCCGAGGACAGTTGGCCCATGTCGGGGATCACCTTCACCTTGGCGATCACGTCGCCGGCATTCACGTAGTCGCCAGGATCCTTGTAAAGGTCGGTGATGATGCCCGAGATCTGGGGCTTCACGTTCACCTCGTTGCGAGGCTCGATCTTGCCCGTGATGATGGTGGTCTTCTGGATGTCCTCCGTCTTCGGGGTGAACTCGTTGTAGACCACTTCCTTGGGCTGGCTCTTCTGCCAGAGGAACACGAAGGTTCCGATGAAAATCAGCGCGATAATCGCTGCGATGATCAGTTTGCTGTACTTCTTCATAATGCTATCTGTTTTTTATTCTTTTTTATCTTTATTCATCGCGCATCGCGTCGACGGGCTTGATGCTCATCGCGCGGGCGGCGGGAGCAAGGCCCGCCAGGACACCCATGGCCGAGACGAGCAGCGCCGCCAGGATCGCCGTCCAAAAGCCCACCTGGAAGTGGGCCAGCAGGATGCCGTCCTCCGTCTGCGACATCTCCAGCATCTGCAGGATCATCACGCCGAAGAGGATGCCGCTCATGCCCGCCACCAGCGTCAGCACGATACTCTCCGAGATAATCTGCGAGAGAATCATCCTGGGCGTGGCGCCGATGGCGCGGCGGATGCCTATCTCCGTGGTGCGCTCGCGCACGGTGACCATCATGATGTTACTGACACCGATGGCACCGGCGAGCAGCGTGCCCAGACCGACGAGCCAGATGAGGAAGTTGACGCCCTTGAACAGGTTGTCGAGCATCTGGAAGAGCACCTCGGTGTTGAACACCATCGCCGCCTGCTCGTCGGTCGGATCCACGAAGTGCGCCCTGGCCACCGTCTCGCGGATGCGGTCGGCGATGTTCGACATCACCACGCCCTTCCTGGCCGTGACGGCGATGAGGTCCACCTCCTGGCCGCGGTTGTAGGCCTTCTGCACCATCGTGAAGGGCAGCGTCACGGCCTCCTCGCTGCTGCCGTTGATGGAGACGCCGCTGGTGTTGTAGTCGACGCCCACCACCTGATAGTACGTGGAGTCGAGCCGGATGCTCTGGCCGCAGGGGTTGCCGCCCTTCTTGAAGAGGTCCTTGTAGACCTTCTTGCCGAGCACGCAGACCTTACGGTTCTGCTTCACGTCCATCTCGTTGATGTAGCGTCCGTAGTACATCTTCGGCCCGTTCACCTTAGCGTAGTCGGGCGTGACGCCCTGCACGTTGACGGTCAGTTTGCGGTCCTCGTGGTAGGCGGTGTTCGACGAGCCCCACGGCGTGTAGAGCACGGGGGCCACCACGTCGAGTTCGGGCACGCGCTGGCGCAGCCTGTCCACGTCCTTCTGGTCCATCGCCCACCAGCGTCCCTTGCGGAATCCCTTGTAGGGCTTCGTGGTCTGCTGTGCCCAGACGAAGGCCGAGTTGGTGGCGAATCCTGCGAAATTCGAGTTCAGCATCTCCTTCAGTCCCTGTCCGCCACCGATCAGGGCCACGAGCATGAACACGCCCCAGAACACGCCGAAGCCCGTGAGGAACGAGCGCGCCTTGTTGCGCGTCAGCGTGTCGAGGATTTCCCTGTATGTATCTATATCGAGTCTCATTCTATTCAATGCACAATGCACAATGCATAATGCATAATTAAATTGTTAGTATTCTTATTATCATATATTCTCTGTCGCATCTCGATTGTGCATTGTGCATTATGCATTGTGCATTAATCTGCGCGCAGCGCCTCGATGGGTCGGATGCGCGAGGCCTTGAAGGCGGGGATCAGGCCGGCGATGGTGCCGGCGACGATCATCACCATCGTGGCCTCGAAGCAGACGTCGAGCCCCACCGTCGGGTTCACGAACATCGTCGCCTTGAAGAGTCCCGTGTCGATGGTGTTGTGGCCCAGCGTGGCGTCCATATACTCATTGGCGAAGATGCCCAGCAGCATGCCGATGTAGCCGAAGAAGGTGGTGATGATCACGCTCTCGACGATGATCAGTTTGAGGATGCTCCAGGGCTTAGCGCCGATGGCCTTGCGGATGCCGAACTCGTGGGTGCGCTCCTTCACGGTGATGAGCATGATGTTGCTCACGCCGACGATGCCTGAGAGCAGCGTGAACAGGCCGACGATCCAGAGGAAGGTGCGGATGATGCCGATACCCGTCTGCATCTGCAGGTTCTGCGTGAATCGGTTCCAGAGCCATACGGCGCTCTCGTCCTCAGGGTGGGCCTGGTGGTTGGCGTTGAGCCGCTGGCGGTACTCCTTCTCGAAGTTCTCGTTGGCCTTCTCCGTCTCCAGACCGTGGAAGGTGAACTCGATGCGGCCCGCATCGTCGCTGTTCGCACCGTAGATGCGCTTGATGGCCGAGTAGGACGAGAAGGCGTCGGCCCGCCCGTTCTCCTGCTCCTTGTAGACGCCCACCACCTTGAAGGCGAAGGATCCCACGTTCACGTAGCGGCCGATCATCGTCGCCAACTTAGGCTCACCGCTCTGCCCGCTGAGCAGTTCCTTCGCCTGCTTGTTGCTCAGCACGAGCACCTTGCGGCTCTCCTTCACGTCGATGTCGTTGATGAAGCGCCCGTAGAGCATCTCCACCTTGTCGATCTTGTTGTGGTTCGGATAGACGCCGCAGAGGGAGGGGTTGATGTACTGCTGTCCGAGGCTGATGGTGGCACTCGTGCGATACTGGGCGCCCACCTCGTCGATGGTCTGCTTGAACTCCTTGTCCGTCGTAGTGATGTCGCGTGTCTGGAGCCTGATCTGGCGGCCTTCCTTCAGGCCCTGGTAGGGCTTCGAGGTCTCACCGCCGAAGACCACCATCGAGGAGGTAAGGAAGCGGTCGCTCTGCTGCAGTTGTGCGTTGATGAGTCCGTTGCCGGCTCCCAGCAGCACGACGAGCATAAAGATGCCCCAGGCCACGGCGAACCCCGTCAGCGTGGTACGCAGTTTGTTCCGCCTTGCGGTGCTCCATATTTCTGATATGATATCTCGCATAGTCTATTACTTCATCATGCCGTTGATGCCGAAGGGCGAGGCATCGTGGTTCAGGTTCTCCTCGATCTGCCCGATGATGCCGTCCTTGATGTGTATGATCTTGTTCGTCTCGTTCGCCACACCACTCTCGTGAGTCACCACGACGATGGTCATGCCCTCGTCCTGATTCAGGCTCTTGAGCAACTGCATCACCTCCACAGAGGTCTTCGAGTCGAGTGCGCCCGTAGGCTCGTCGGCCAGGATGATCTGTGGACGGGTGATGAGTGCTCTGGCAATTGCCACGCGCTGTTTCTGTCCTCCCGACAGTTCGTTGGG
>JAFUAK010000195.1 GCA_017460765.1 Prevotella sp.
TACTCGCGGCAGAAGGCAGAGACCTTCACTTTCGCCGCGATGCACTTCCCCTATCTGAACCCCACGCAGGAGGATGCCGTCAACAAGGTGCTGCGGGCTAAGGACGTGGCCATCGTGCACGGTCCGCCAGGAACGGGCAAGACCACCACCCTCGTGGAGGCCATCTACGAGACGCTGCGACGGGAGAGCCAGGTGCTCGTCTGCGCACAGAGTAACATGGCCGTCGATTGGATCAGCGAGAAACTTGTGGATCGCGGTGTCAACGTGCTCCGCATTGGCAATCCTACCCGTGTGAACGATAAGATGCTCTCCTTCACCTACGAGCGTCGTTTCGAGGCTCACCCCGACTACGAACTGCTGTGGAGCATCCGCAAGGCCATCCGTGACCTGCGCACCCATCGCAAACGGGGCGATGAGAAGTATCATCAGAAGGTGGAGCGCCTGAAGGAACGGGCAACGGAACTCGAGGTGCGCATCAATGCCGACCTCTTCGGCGAGGCGCGTGTCATTGCCTCGACGCTCGTGGGCTCCGCCAGTCGTTTGCTCGAAGGTCAGAAGTTCGGCACCTTATTTATTGATGAGGCGGCTCAGGCCCTCGAGGCGGCCTGCTGGATTCCGATTCGCAAGGTGTCGAGGGTGATCCTGGCAGGCGACCATTGTCAGTTGCCGCCGACGGTGAAGAGTTTCGCTGCCCTGAAGGCCGGTCTCGGCAAGACGCTCATGGAGCGCATTGTGGAGAACAAGCCCGAGGTGGTGACGCTGCTCAAGATGCAGTATCGTATGAACGAGGAGATCATGCGCTTCTCCAGCGACTGGTTCTATGGCAATCAGGTGGAGAGTGCCCCCGAAGTGAAGTACCGCTCGATTCTCGACCTCGACATCCCCATGACGTGGGTGGATACCTCGGCTTTCGACCTGCCAGAGGATAGCGAGGTGTCGTTCAAGGAGGAGTTCGTCGGCGAGAGTTTCGGCCGCATCAACAAGGCGGAGGCCGAACTGACGCTGCTCATTCTGGAGAGTTACTTCAAGAAGATCGGCAAACAGCGCATTCTCGACGAACGGCTCGACGTGGGTATCATCTCACCCTACCGCGCTCAGGTACAATACCTGCGCCGCCTGCTGAAGAAACGGGAGTTCTTCAAACCTTACCGTAGTCTGATCAGCGTTAACACCGTCGATGGTTTCCAGGGTCAGGAGCGCGATATCATCCTTATTTCCCTCGTCCGTGCCAACGATGAGGGACAGATCGGCTTCCTCCGCGACCTCCGCCGCATGAATGTCGCCATTACCCGTGCCCGCATGAAACTCATCATCCTCGGCGATGCCTCCACCATGACCCGCCACCCCTTCTACAAGAAACTCTACGAATACATCGACAACCTGTAACTTACGTTACTGGCCTTTGGTGATGCCACCTACCACGTCGTCGTTCTCAATGCTATGCTCGGTCTTCTTCACACTGGCCTTCAGCGAGCCGAAGCGCCAAGTCAGGGAGAGCGAGAACGAACGGCCGCGATTCCAGGAGGCCTGACAGTCGCGATAGTCACCGTTGACAGTCTCAGCCCGCGAGGAGAGATACTTGTCGAAAGGACTATTGGCTCCGATGCGCACCGTTAGGCGATCATCCTTGAGGAAAGAGCGTTGCAACGAGGCGTAATAGCCGTAGTAGGCATGCTGCATGTAATAGATACTGCTGGGGCTGTGGCCGATCTTGCCATAGGCCATCAGGTAGAGGCGCAGTTTCCAAGGCAGTTGCTGCGACAGGTTGGCATAGTAGTTGTCTGACCAGCCATAGTTGCGCTGGCCCAGATTCGGATTCTCGTAGTGCTCATAGCGCAGGTTGTTGTTGATGACAAGCGTCGTACCGTCGAAAGGTCGCCACTGCACATACTGTTCAAACGAGATACGGCGATAGCGCTGGATATTGTCGTATGTCACATAGCGCACATCATTCTGCGCCGTCTTGATGTCGGCAATGCCCCCGTTGCTGAATCGGTAGCCTGGTGCCAACTGTAGGGTGAGCCGTCTGCCCACATACATATAGATAAGGGCCATGCTCTGCGAATGGGAACTGCTTAAGTTAGGGTTGCCCTGCTGCACGACGCTGGGCGAACTGACTATGGCAGGGTTGAGGTAGGAGATGCCAGGGCGGTTGATGCTGGTGGTATAGTTCAGTTTCAGCGACTGCGACTCCGTCAACTGGTACTTCACGCTGGCCTGCGGCACCCAGTCGTTGAGCCGATGAGAGAAGGCGGCACTGCTGCCGTCAGGGTAACTGCCCCGCAGGTAACTGTACTCATAGCGCAGACCGGCCCGTGCCGACCATTTCTCGGCGTTATAGATGTAGTCTGCGTAGGTGGCCAGAACCCGCGTGGTATGCTTGAATCGATTCTCCGTCATGGGCATGCTGCCTCTGAAGTCCTGCGTGTTGTGGCTGTTGTTGTTACGGTCGATGTACTTGCCGCCTACTTCCAACTGATGACCTTTGCCCAACGGGCGCAGCCAGTCGGCTTGCAGGGTGTGTTCCGTAAAGCGTTCGCGCTCCGTCTGCAGACTGCTTGTATAGGGGAAGGGCGTGTTCACCAGATTGTCGTAGGTGTTCTCCTCATCCGAATGTTGACGCGTCAGGGCGAGCATGTAAGAGAGAGTGAGCCGCTCGCCCTTCCGACGCGTCTTGTGTTCATAGTCCAGACGACCGTTCCACGAGTGATGGTTGTAGCCTGGCATCCAGTAGTGGTTGCAGTAACTGTAGAGTGGCTGGCCTGTGGCATTACTCAAGCCTGACCACCCGTCGCCCTGCACGTTGAGTTTATAGAAGTAGCCGCCAAAGGAGGCCGAGAGCAGGTTGAGCGAGTCGAGGTCGTAACTGGCATTGAGGTTGGCATAATGGATGCCGCCGGGATTGGTGCCGTCAGAGTGGACCGACAGATGGTTGCCCGTCTCGAGGAAGGTGCGCTCCGTCTCCGTATGGCTCTCCGTCTCCTTCGACGACATGCCGCCGTAGCCGTAATCCACGGAAAGCAGCATCTTGCCCATCTGACCTGTCAGTGAGGCGTAGAAGTTGGGATGTTCCAGCGAGGTGTAGGTGCCTGACACCACCCCCGTGATGCCGTCGAGTTTCGAGCCGTCCATCATCACGATGTTCAGGATGGCATCCACGCCCTCTGCATCCTCGCGGGCACCAGGGTCGGTGATCACCTCGATACGCTTCACCATCGAGGCAGGCATCGACTTCAGTACCTCCTTGGCATTCTTCGACAGGTTGGGGTCGTAGTGGCCGTTCTTGTAGATCTTGAAGTTGCTATTGCCTTTCACGAGGATATTATCCTGTCCATCAACGGTCACCATCGGCACCTTGCGCAGCATGTCGAGCACGGTCTGTGTCTTCGACTCGTCATCTGCCTGTACGTCGTAGCCGATGCGGTCGATCTCCTGCTTGATGAGTTGGCGCTGGGCCTTGATCTCTACGCCTTCCAATTCCTGATTCCAGGTGATGGAATCGCTTTTCACACTTGTCGAATCGCTCTCTGTTTGGGCCGTAGTGATCCCTGCTCTCGCTGCCAAAAGCAGCGAGAGGAAAACAATCTTCGTATGTCTCATGGGTGATTTACTATTTGAGTCGCTGGATGCTCATGTCGAACAACTGACGGATAAAGTCATCCTCTGTCTTATTCTTCATATTCAGCAGTTCTGCCGTCACCATTTTCTTCTCTGCCTCATCGAGCGAATCGGCATTTTTGCAGAGTTTGTAGATATGTGTAGCATAACTGTTGGCAGCAGGCCCCTCTGTCTTCTTCAGGAAGAGCGTCCTCATGGTGTTAAAATTGCTAAGCCACATATTATCAGGACTGGGCTTCATTATATCGCCTGATATTTCTGGGAAATCATAGTCAAGTCCGTTGATGATGATCCTGCGACTGCTTTTGCCAAACTCCCAGTCCCGAGGGATTGTGGCATAGGTCTTAACCAGACGGACTGTGATCTTCTTGTCATTCTCAGTCCACTCCATCGCGTAGGCATAGCGGTTTTTTTTCTCTGGGTCATCTTTGTCGAGGAAACAGGCATAGATGTAGCGTGAACCTTTGATCTTGCCAAGACCGACACTCTTCGAATTGCCATTGCCTACTGCCAGTGAAGCATGATCGCCACTATTCCCAGAATGGAGACTATAGGCTTCCTCCTTATCCTTCTCGAAGGCTTGCTGGATATCCTTGATGAGTTGCTGCTGTTTGCCCGTGGGTGAGGGTAACTGGAAATCATAGACATCCATCTCTCCTTTCTTCTTGCCTGTTTCAGGATCCTTCTCCAGGGAGTGCTGGGTCTTGATCTCGTCATACTTCTCATTCAGCAAAGCATCGAAGGCTTTCTGGATGTGCACTTGTGCCTGAGCGATGGTGGCTGGCAGCATCAGTGCCAGGGCCACGATAAAGGTTTTATTCTTCATAAGTCAAGTAATTTAATTGTCCGTTTACATATATGATAGTACTATCTTCTTGCATGATGGGTTCGAAGCCGGCAGCCTGCAGATAGGCGTCGATAATTTCCTGCTCTGCTTCTGCTATCTGCCGTTCTGCATCTTGTCGTTCCTGTTCTGCCTCGGCCATCAGGGCGTATGCCTTGTCGTAGTCGGTTAAGGTGGGATGCGACTTGCGCAGGTGCCGCTTCTTGGGAGCCTCTGGTGCGAGTATCGTGGGGGCAGGACTTTGGTGCTGGATCGTATCGGGCGAGTCGTTGCGGTGCTGCTCGAGGGAATCCTTTTGTTCTGTCTTGTCCTCTGCCATGAGTGGTTGAACGGATGGCTGGTTCAGACGGGTCCATAAGGTCAGTAGAAGAATGGCAGTCACTGCTGCAGCAATGCTCCATCTGAGCCATTTGCGTTGAGGCTTCACAGCGGGCCTCATCGACTCCAGTTCAGCGAACAGCAGCCTGTACTGCTCCCACTCGGCAGGTACGTGCTTCTGGGCGAAGTACTGGTTGAGGATGTCTTCCTCCTCCAGTGTCGAGGTGCCCGCCATAAACTTGTCGAGCAATTTCTGGATGATATATGTCTTGGTGTACTGTATCATAAGTTATTTCTTCGTTTGATTTCTTCCAATAGTGTGCGTCGTGCTCTTGCCAAGAGCGTGCTTACCGATGTGATCTCGATGCCTAATAGTCGGGCTATCTCCTCGTGGCTGCGCCGCTCCACCTGTCGCATATATAATAAGGTACGCTGTGTGGTGGGCAGTTGCGCTAATCGGTTCGTCAGCCATTGGTCGTCTTCCTTCATCTCCAGTTCGTCGTGCGGACTTTGGCTGAGGCTGACGATTATCGCTTCGTCGAGCGCCTCCGGCTTTCGTCGTCGCTGGTGGTTCCTCAGCAGGTGTCTCGCCATCAGGGCCGTCAGCGCCTCTACGGACTCATAGCGTTCCAGTTCGTCGTGCATCTGCCACAGGCGGAGCATGACATCCTGGGCGATGTCTTCTGCCTCGTCTCTGCCCGCTCCGCAGTTCCGGCTTACGCTGACTGCCTTCTGCCGCCACGTGCGGGCATGTTGTTCAAATGCAATTCTGTCCATCTGTTTTCGCTGTACACTTATATGACACACTTACCTGCCAAAACCAAACTCCTTTTAATATTGATTAACTTATTCCCATACCAGCCAGTCGTGAATCTCTCGGATCAGGCGCTGGACGGCCTGCTCACA
>JAFUAK010000028.1 GCA_017460765.1 Prevotella sp.
CCGCCTCAGGGTGTCGTGAGTCCGATGGTTCTGCAGCGCATGAACGACTTTATGCGCATCTACTCGTCGGGCGGCAAGGACGCCGTCGGACTGAAACAGTTCAGGAATACAGTGTGGTATTATCTAATCGGAGGAGAATGAAGAAGATAATTCGAAATAGCCTAAGTGTTCTGGGAATCCTATGTATCCTTGGTCTCCTGGGTTGCACGAGCCGGGTGGAGAATCCGACGAAGACGGACAGCCAGCCTGCCATCTATCCCGACTACATTGGGGTGACGATTCCTGCTGAGATGGCTCCACTGAACTTTAGCCTTTGTGAGGAGGCCGAACAGATCGATGTCGTGGTGAAAGGCTCGAAGGGTGGAGAACTCCATGTACAGGGCGATGATGCCGACTTTGATATCGACGACTGGCATGCCCTGACGGCGCAGAACAAGGGTGCGGAACTGACCTTCACCGTCTGCGCCCAGCGCGACGGACAGTGGATACAGTACAAGGACTTTACCGTCAGCGTGAGTCCATACGGCCTCGACGAGTGGGGACTGACCTACCGCCGCATCGCACCGGGCTACGAGGTGTTCAGTCACATGGGCCTCTATCAGCGCAACCTCTCTAACTTCGAGGAGTCGGCCATCCTGGAGAATACCCAGGTGCCGGGCATGTGTATCAACTGTCACTCAGCCCACCGGACCGATCCGTCGAAATTCGTCTTCCATGTGCGTGGCGACCATGGGGCCACCATGTTCCAGATCGACGGCAAGCGCGAGTGGCTCAAGGCCAGCAACGACCAACTCGGTGGTTCGATGGTCTATCCCTACTGGCATCCGAGCGGTGACTACTGTGCCTTCTCGACGAACCAGACGCGCCAGGGCTTCCACGTCGTGCCTAATGAGCGTATCGAGGTCTTCGACCTGTCAAGTGATGTCTTTGTATATCATCCTGCTACCCGTGAACTGCTGACCGACTCCCTGCTGCAGACGAAGGATTGGAGTGAGAATTCGCCCGTGTTCTCCCCAGACGGGCGTACCTTGTATTATATGACATGTAAGCAGCAGGAATATCCGGCCCACTATAAGGAGGAGCAGTATAATCTCTGCAAGATCAGTTTTGATCCGGAGACAGGGCGCTTCGGTGAACAGGTGGATACCCTCTTCAACGCCGTGGCGATGGGGAAGAGCCTGACGTGGCCGCGCCCCAGTTACGACGGGAAGTACCTGCTCTTCACGCTGATGGACTACGGCTACTTCTCTATCTGGCATCAGGAGAGTCAGCAGTGGCTCCTCGATCTCCAGACGGGTGAGGCGCGCGAACTCCAGGAGATCAATAGTGAAGAGGCCGACAGTTACCATAACTGGACGACGAATTCGCGCTGGATTGTCTTCACCAGTCGTAGGGATGATGGCTACTACAGCCGTCTCTATCTGGCCTGTATCGACGACAAGGGCCACTTCTCGAAGCCGGTGATGCTGCCGCAGCGCCATCCGAAAGAATATTACGGGGAGAGTATCTACTCCTTCAATACGCCCGACTTCACGAAATCGCCAGTAGACTTTGATGCCTATTCGGCAGGACGCGAAATCAGTTCCGATAAGCGGGTAGAGACGAAAGTCAGGAAATAGAGGCTATTCAAATGGAATAGCCTCTTTTTTCATGGCCTTGGCCACGTCGTCGGTGTCGAAGGGAACGCGGCCCTTACCGAGTTCCGGCGCATTGAACGATTTCAGGTTGTTGTCGTAGAACGCAGGATGCTCCTGTGGCAGACAGAAGGGCTTATGGGCTCTCCCCTGGGCATCGACGTAGCAGAAATAGGGCTTGCCGTAGAGTCCGTCGTCACGCTTTGAGGCGAAGACGAACCAGCGGCTGTTCGAACTCCAGGAATGATAAGTATCACTCTTCTCGCTGTTCACGATGGCAAGCGTGTCGATACGTCCCGTCTGTAGGTCCATCATCTGGAGGTCGGCCTCGGGGTGCCAGATGGGGAAGGTGCCGTAGTCTGCTACCGTATAGAGCAGGTACTTGCCGTCGGGGCTGATGCGGGGATGGCAGACGGAGCCCTTTGTTTGTCGCTGTGCCACAGCGACACGCTGGACGAGGGTGTCGACCTGGGTGCCGATGGTGCCGGTGGCCTCATCGAAGGGGATGCGGACGAGGCGGTACTGCAGGCGCTTGATGTCTGTGGGGAGGCTGACGCTGTCGGCGGCACAATAGTAGATGTACTTGCCATCGGGCGAGAACGTCGGGAAGGTCTCGAACACGAGACTGTCGCTCAACAAGGGCGACGAGATGATGCGGTGCTCCTGCATATCTGCCACATAGACGTTCGAGTGGGCATCGAACACCTCCAGCCGCTTACTGGGCTGGCTGTGGAAGGCGGGGATGATGTTCTGGGTGGAGTAGGTGATGTAGCGCCCGCTCGGACTGAAGCCGAAATACACGCTGCCGGGGATGCTCAGTTTCTGGAGTTCGCCACCTTGGTTCAGGATGGCGCCGCCACCGGGACCGCGCACGTACATCATCGACAGATTAGGATCCTGATTGGCGAAGGTATGACAGTTCATGCAGCGGTTTTCCAGTTTTTCGTGGTGGCCGAGGGCATTCACCTCGAAGTTCTCCACGCAGCGCTGCTGGATCTGCACGTGGTTCCATATCTCGTAGTCAGGTTCGATGAGACGGTAGGTCAGATAGGGGTCGATCTTGTCGGTGACGACGGTCCAGGTGAAGGGCTTGTACTGTATCCACTGGCCTTCGATGAGGGCCGTCACCGTCACTTCGAGTGTCTTTCCTGCAGCCTGTTGCATCAGTTCCTGCCAGTCGTCGAGGTCGAAGACGGCCTCGTTGCCACGGGTGTGGATGGTCGTGTCGCCCACTTTCACTTCCATCGCCTCGGCCTCGGCCCGCAGCAGGAAGTTCAGCGGGGCGATATTCTGTGGGATGGTGACATCGGTATAGTCAGGATAGACAGGAGGCAGACTGTCGCTCTTCTGCACGTTCTCCGGCGAGGGCGTGCAGGAAGTGAGGAGTGAAAAGTGAAAAGTGAAAAGTACTGTCAGTACTATCACCACAACGTTGCTATATTTTAGTCTCTTCATCATAACTCTTCACTCTTCACTCTTAACTCTTAACTTCCGGCGCTTTCTGCTTGTCAAAGTAGTACCAGTATGTGCCCTTGAAGCGGGGATCGCCGCGATGGCCGTTGTACTCGATGAACTGCTGCATCACGTCCTGGCGCTTGATGTAGTGCTCCCACTCCTCCTGCTGGGCCTTGGAACCGGCGAGCCAGATGCAGAGGGCTTCCTGATAGAGTTTTTTCAGGCGCGGCTGTTCACTGCAGTAGCGGTC
>JAFUAK010000029.1 GCA_017460765.1 Prevotella sp.
ACGTTGCCGCGCGGTTGGGAACGCATGTACCCCAACTATGCTGCTTCGGAGGCCGTGCTGGCTTCTGAGAACCTGCACTTCGGACAGGGTGCCTGTGATGCTGAGGCCCGTAATGCCTGTATCCATCCGTTTGTCCGCAACACTGTGGGCTCGATGGACTTCGGCGGTTCAGCCCTTAACAAGCGCTATAGTTGGGATAACCAGCACGGCACCACCCGTCGCACCTCTGATGTATTTGCCCTCGCTGTGGCTGTGCTCTTCCAGAGTGCCGTACAGCACTTTGCCCTTGCTCCCAACAACCTCACCGATGCTCCTGCCTGGGCCATCGACTTTATGAAAGAGGTACCTACGACTTGGGACGAGGTGCGCTTCATCGACGGCTATCCTGGCAAGTACATCATCCTTGCCCGTCGGTCAGGTGACAAGTGGTATGTAGTAGGCGTCAATGCTGAGGCTCAGCCGTTGAAGAAGACCATCACCCTGCCGATGTTCGCTGCCGGCACCTCGCTCCAGGTATACAGCGATGATGCCCAACTCAATGGCAGCGTGAAGACCATCAAGCAGAACAAGAAGCAGCAGTTACAGGTGACTATTCCGTGTAATGGCGGTCTTGTGATTCTACCGTGAGGATGAACGAATAATGACGGGGCAGATTGCCGTCGAGGGTATATGGCGGCAGTGTCCGCTTACCCCAAGTGTCAGCACCCCCAACACCGTGGATGTTTTCATCAATATTCAGATTGACGAATCGTCCACGGTTTATTTCGTGCGGATGCTTCGCCTCCTCTAAGTCTTCCTCGCCATAGTCCCACGCACGGATGCAGAGAGGCTGACAGCCATCGATGCGCAGGCTCTTCTCGCCATTGGAAAGACGTAGCCAGCGCACGTCACAGCGGTTGCCGTTGTCTTGCGGATGCACGTATTCCGTCTCGAAGTCAGAGAGCGGCATCTTGTAGAGGCCGATACGGGCCGACCGTTTGCGATCGGGATAGTTCTCCCAAGGGCCTCTGCCGTAGTATTCCACTTGCTGATAGTCGGCAGGCAGACGCATCCGCATACCGAACTTCGGCATCAGGGGGATGTCAGTAGCGGTGGGCTGGTAGTCGGCTTCTACTTTTACCTGTCCATCATGATTGATCGTATAGGTCAGGGTATAGTCAGCACCAATAGGCAGCGACATTTCAGCCACTATCTGAACGGCATCCTTCTTCACGACTGTTCGGATGGATTTCACCTCACGTTGCGCTGCCGCCTCTTTCCAGGCCCCCACGCGCTGGGCAAATCCCGCCGCGTGCTGGTTGTCATTCTCTGGTTTCCAGAAGTAGGGTTCGAGCGGAGCATCCAACAACCACAGTGCACCCGTGTTGTCGATGGTAATGGTGGCATTGGCGGTGGTTACGACGTATCCTTCTGTTGTTTTGTCTATTTGCGGAGCCGTCCTGCTGATATCGTCAGGAAAATCGTAAGGCTGCAACACGAACTGTTCGCTGGCTACGACAAAGCCCTTCTTCGCCCAGGGCTTATCCTCTTTCAGGCGGGCAGAGACGTTGAGAAGGCGTTCTGATCCGAAGGTGACGGTCTCGCTTGTGATATCATACTCAGCGGGATCCGTGAAGAAATCGCGGTTGATGATGCGGAAATCCTCGCCCTCGCGCACGAAACTGAGGGGCTGATAGACGTACTGCACCTCATAATAATGAGGATGGGGCGTACGGTCTGGGCCCACCAGACCGTTGATGCAGAATGGTCCGTCGTTGGGCTTGTCGCCAAAGTCACCACCATAGGCAAAAAACTCTTCACTCTTCACTCCTCGTTTTTCACTTTTAATGAGTCCTTGGTCCACCCAGTCCCAGATGGCTGCACCGGCGATGCTCGAGTCGGCATAAATCACGTCCCAGTACTCCTGCAGATTTCCCATCGAGTTACCCATGGCGTGGGCATATTCGCGGGCGATGAGCGGCTTTTCCTTCTCCAGTTCCGACTGGATGCGCAGGTCGTCGGGGTAGGGATAGCCGAAGTCGTGGAGCGCCGAGTAGCGCGGATGACAGTCGTAGAAGGGCAGTCGTGTCGAGTCGAGCCGGCAGACGGTATCGTACATCGCCTGGATATTCGGCCCGATGCCGCCCTCGTTGCCCAGACTCCAGAGGATGACGCTGGGGTGGTTCTTGTCGCGCTCCACCAGCGAGACGGCACGGTCCACGTGGGCCTTCTCCCATGCGGCGTCGTACCCCATCTCCTCGTTGGCATAGCCGTAGCCGTGACTCTCCTGGTTGGCCTCGTCCATCACGTAGAGACCGTAGCGGTCGCAGAGTTCGTAGAAGTATTCGCGGTCAGGATAATGAGAGGTACGCACGAAGTTGATGTTCGCCTGCTTCATCAGGGTGATGTCCTGTTCGTAGGTGGCATCATCCACATAGCGGCCCGTACGCGGGTGGTGGTCGTGACGGTTCACGCCGCGCAACTTCACGTTCTGTCCGTTGATCTTGAACACCTCGCCCACCGTTTCCACGCGCTTCACGCCGAGGTGGTAGTCGAAGTGCTCGATCACCTGTCCCTTCTTATCTCCCAGTTCCACGCAATATGTGTAGAGATTGGGCTTCTCTGCCGACCACAGTTTGGGCTTGTCCAGCAGGTATTCGAGTTTGACATGTGTCGTATCGCCAGAGGCCAGGGTGTTCAGCGGGGCCTCTACCGTCTTTTCGTCGATCATAAAGGAGAGCCTGAGTTGCCTGGCCATTTTCTTGCCCGTATTGCAGAGGGCGATGTCTGCCGTCACCAGAGCCTGCGAATAGTCGGCATTGGGCACTGCCGTCACCCGATAATCCGCGATATGCACCAGCGGCCGCACCCAGAGTTGCACGCTACGGAAGATGCCGCTCAGTCGCCACATGTCCTGATCCTCCAGATAACTGCCGTCGCTCCAGCGATACACCTCCACGGCGAGTTTGTTGCGCCCCTCGTGCAGATAATCCGTCACGTCGAACTCCGCAGGCGACATCGAGTTCTGGCTGTAGCCCACCCGCTCGCCGTTGATCCAGACATACATCGCCGAGTGAACGCCGCCGAAGTGCAGGATCAGGTTCTTACTGAGCATCTCCTTTGTCACCTCCAGGAATCTCACGTAACTGCCCACGGGGTTGCGGTGGTCGTAGGCGTACCAGTCCTTTGGTGGCTCTGAGGTCACGCTGGGACGATTGCGCTGAAACGGGTAACTGATGTTCGTATAAATAGGTTTACCGTAGCCCTGCGTCTGCCAGTTGCCAGGCACGGTGATTTGGTCCCACTGGCTCACATCGTAGTCCTCGCGCTCGAAACCTGCGGGGCGGGACTCCGGATCCTTTGCCCAATGGAAATACCACTGTCCGTCGAGCGACTCGATCTCCTGACATTCGTCCTCGCGTGACGGCAGTTGGAGCGTGGCGTGGTAGGGCAGTTTGTTGATGCCGATTACTTGTGGGTTCTCCCAGTCGTGGGGTGCGTTCTGGGCCTGTGCACCCAGGGCGAGGGTTAAGGTCAGTAGTAGTAATGGCTTCTTCATATCATGCTGCAAATGGTTTCTAAGTATTGGCGGTCCGTGTCGTCGAAGGTGGCAAGTTCCTTGCTGTCGATGTCGAGCACGGCTGTCACCTCACCGTCCTTGGAGAAGAGGGGCACCACGATCTCCGAGCGCGACAGACTGCTACAGGCGATGTGCCCAGGGAACTCCTCCACGTCAGGCACGACAATTGTCTGCCGTTGTTTC
>JAFUAK010000196.1 GCA_017460765.1 Prevotella sp.
CCCAGTGGAACCGTTTATAAACAGGGTGGAAAGCCGCTGAAGGAACCGCTCGGCCTGATGGAGCACTGGAACAGTCAGAGGCAGTACACCAAGATAGATCTCATATACAAGAGTTTCTGAATTACAGGTCGGAGGGGCTGATGCCGAATTCGTCCTTGAAACACTTGGTGAAGTAAGAGGGGGCAGTGAAACCGACCTCGTAGGCTACTTCGGAGATGTTCTTGTCGGTGGTCATCAGCAGTTGGCGGCCTTTTTGCAGACGGGCCGTGCGGAGCAGTTCTACGGGTGACTGACCCGTGAGGGCTTTCACCTTTCTATATAATTGCACGCGCGAGAGACCGAGTTCGGCACCGATGGTCTCCACATTCAAGTCACTGTCTGTCATGTGCGCCTCGATATAATCCTTGAACTTCAGGAGGAAAGAGTCTTCCTTAAGAGGAGAGGGGAGAGAGGAGAGAGGAGAGTCGGCTGCCTCCGTTGCATCTTCTTGTGGAGTGGGGGCAAACAGATCCTTCAGTAGTCGGCGGCTCTTGAGGAGGTTGTCGATGCGGGCCAGCAGCACTTCGGCCGAGAAAGGCTTGGTGATGTAGGCATCGGCACCGCTTTCGTAGCCCTCTATCTGGTGCTGGCTTAGAGCACGGGCCGTAAGTAGGATGACGGGGATATGACTGGTGGCCGTGCCGCTTTTCACGCGCTGGCAGAACTCCAGACCGTTCATCACAGGCATCATCACGTCACTCACAATCAGGTCGGGCACAATCTCGTTGGCCAGAGCCAGTCCCTGCTGACCATCGGCAGCCTCGTTCACCTGATACTTGTCCTGTAGGATGGTATGAAGGTAGGCGCGGATGTCGGCATTGTCGTCGACGATGAGGATGGTTTCGGCCAGTTCCTCCTGCTTTTTCGGGGGTACGGGGGTGTGGAGGGGCTGTGGCATGAGATTAGACTCAGCGTTGAAAGTATTCTCGCCCCCCCGTACCTCCGCACCTTCGTATCCCTGACTGACACCCTTCGCCTGCATATCCAGCATCTTATTGATCAGTTCCGTCAGTTGGTGGGTGTTGCGCTGGAGAATGGCAAAAAGCCCCATTGCCTCTGCGCCTGCCTCTTTGGCCTCCTTGGTCTCGGCCAGTTGTGCCAACGGACCTTCAATGAGTGTCAGCGGGGTGCGCAGTTCGTGACTCACCTGGGTGTAGAAGTCCAGTTGCTCGCGCTCCATCTGGGTGCGCTCCTGATGGATACGGGCGCGCTGCAGGAAGTAGAGGTAGATGCTCACGATGACGGCCAGCAGTAGGATGATGAAGCCAACGGCCAGGAGCGTGATGGTACGCTGCGAATCGAGTTGTTCCATATAGGAGTCTGCCCGCTCGTGGAGTTCGTCAAGATACTGCGACTGGCGCATCATTTCCTCGTACTGGAGGAGCAGCACATTGGCGTTCTCTGCCGTCACGAGGGCCGACTTCAACTGGATTTCCTTCTCGTAGGGCTTACCGTCAAGGATGTCCACAGCCAGTTGTAGCAACTGGTCGCCGTGGGTCGGGTAGATGTAACTGGCCTCGAGAATGCCGTCGCGAACACAGTCGATACCGCCATTCTCTCCCGGCAGTCCGTCTATACCACAAAACTTGGAGGTATGTCCAATCTCACTGAGGGCCTTGCGGGCACCGAGGGCCATACGGTCGTTCTGGCCAAACACGAAGTCAATATCCGGGAGGTTGCCTTTGTAACTCTTTACGGCATTGTAGGCACTTTGCTCCGTCCAGTCGCCCTGTAAGGTGGCCACGAGTTCCATCTGCGGATAGTGGCTGATGGCCTCCTTAAAGCCCTTGTCACGGTCGATGGCAGGCGACGAACCCTTCAGGCCCATGATCTGCAGTACCTTGCCGCGTCCGTTCAGTCTGCCGACGATATATTCGCCCATCATCCGTCCCATCTCGTAATTGTCGGCTCCCATGAAGGCGGTGTATTTCTTCGAGTTGGTCTTGCGCTCAAACACGATGACGGGGATGCCCTGATCGAAGGCCCGGTCGATGGCGGGGGAGATAGTAGCAACTTGGTTGGGGGCTACGATCAGCAAGTCGATGCCCGAGGCCAGCAGACTGTCAATCTGTTCGATCTGGCGCTCGTCACTGTCGTAGGCCGAGGCGAAACGCAGTTCCACACCGTCCTGGCAGTAGGTGTCCATGCGGAGTTCCGCGTTCTGCTTCTCACGCCAGATGTCTGCCGAGCACTGGGAGACGCCGATCACATACCTTGGCTCCCGTTTGCCGCAGGCTGTCAGCAGCACTGTCATTGCCGCACAAGCCATGCTGATTCTCAACCATGAACGAAATATTTTATCCATTGAAGTATGTGTTAAGGTTCTGGGATTTACTGGGCGGAAAGACTTGCCGAGGCCGCACTACCGTTGTCGAGGGTGATGGTGACAGTGGTAGGAGCATAGGCGTCGGAAGCCAGACCGCGCAGGATCAGTTGGGCATTGCCCATGAAAGCGTTGAAGGCAGCATGTTGCTTATCGCCGCCCTGCGGACGCTCGATGGTCTTGAAGCCTGGATCGCCATTGCCCCAGCCAAGGATCTCGGCAGGACCGTCGACGGCTATCTGGAGGGGATTGCAGGCATCGGGCACGTAGCGTCCCTTCTTGTCTTTCAGTGTCAGGTCGATTACCACGATGTCCTGTCCGTCCTGTTTCAAAGTCTTCTTGCTGCAGTCGATGACGATCTTCTCTGCGGGACCAGTGGTCTCCACGCGCTCCGTGAGCACGCGCTTGCCATTTTTATAGCCGTAGGCCACGAGACGGCCAGGCTTATAAGTGGTGTTCCATACGAGGTGGCTGTCCTTGTCGGCCTTCTGCCGTCCGAGCGACTTGCCGTCCTGCAGCAGTTCCACCTCGTCCATATTCGTATAGGCCCAGACTTCTACGGGCTGTCCCTCCTGGCCCTTCAGGTTCCAGTGGGGGAAGATATGGAGCACGGGCTCGTTGGTCCAGGCAGCCTTTAGGTAGAAAGCCTCGTCCTTGGGGAAGCCGCAGTAGTCGAGGATGCCGAACTGGCTGCCCGTGGCGGGCCACACCATGGGGTTGGGCTCCCCGCGGTAGTCGAGGCCCGTCCACCAGAACAGGCCGCCTGCCCATGGGTGGTCGCGGTAGAACTTCCAACCGCGCTCGATGACGTTCTTCTCCCAGTTGGAGCGCTCCTCGCCCTCCATGTTGATGCTCTTCATCCAGCCCTTGATGGAATCGGTGTGATAGACGTTACGCGTGCCGCAGCCACTGGTCTCTTCAGTGCCTACCACCACCCAGTCGGGATAGGCCTCGTGGCGACGGTCCACATCGTTCTGTATGATATAGTTGTAGCCGTGGATATCCACCTGTTTTACGATGCCGAAGCCACCACTGCACCCATAGGTGTAGAGGCGGGAGTCATCGATGGTACGGGCGTAGTCGATCATGGTGCGGGCAATCTTCTCGCCCTTGAGGTCGCCCTCGATCCACCATTCCTCATTGCCGATGCTCCAAAGAGCCACCGACGGATGGTTGCGGTGGTCGATGATCATACGCCTGAGCAGGTCGAAGTGCTCGCGGTTGGTACCCATCAGACGGTTCTCGTCGATGCAGAGGATACCCAGTGAGTCGCACACGTCGAGGGCCACGTCTGAGGCAGGGTTATGCGACCAGCGGATGGCGTTGACGCCAATCTCGCGGAGTTTGTTGATACGGTAGATCCAAAGTTCCTTGGTGACGGCGACGCCCACGCCGGCATGGTCAAGGTGCAGGTCGACACCCTTGAACTTAAACGGCTGTCCGTTGAGACGTACCCCGTCGTTGGCGTCGAAGGTGAGCGTGCGCAGGCCGACCTTCGTGCATACGGCATCCTCACCGCCAGCGGTCTCGGTTTTCAGCGTATAGAGGTAGGGGTCGTCGGTGCTCCAGAGATGTGGACTGGCGATGGTGAGCGCGTCCTTACCCTCGGCCACTACACGGCCCTCGCTGTCGTAGAGCGTGTTTTTATAATCGGCAGTTGCCTCCACCTGGATGTTCAGATGGCCGTCCTTCCAGGTATAGAACACGTTGTCGATCCTGTTGCGTGCATCCTTCTTGATGAGCCACACGTCACGGTAGATGCCGGCTCCCTCGTAGTACCAACCCTCCTCGGTCATGGCGTCGCAGCGTACGGCAATCACATTGTCGCCGCCATAGTTCAGGTATTCCGACACGTTGTATTCCTGTGAGGCGTAGCCGCTGGGTTCCGTACCGAGGTAGAAGCCGTTGCAGAACACCTGGGCGTTGCGGAAGATTCCCCCGAAGCGGATGCTGATGGCGCGGCCCTCATCCTCCTTGTTAATGGTGAAGTGATGGCGGTACCAGCCGATGGAGTGCTGGGGATAGCGCCAGCCCACCTGCTTGTAGCCGTGGGAGTGACTGGCCAGTCTCTCGTAGGGTAGGTCAACCACCCAGTCGTGGGGCAGGTTCACATGTGTCCATGCGGAGTCGTTGAATGCTGCGTCGGCAGGTCCCTTGTTCTGTCCGACGGCCTTGGCGCGGTAGGTGAAGTACTCTGTCCCGTGGGTGAAGTCGGCTTCCATTGAGGCGGCATCGCCCAGGTGGAATGTCCAGTCGTTATTTAATAAGGTGGTCTCACGCTGCGCAAAGATGGCGGCAGCAATAAAGAAAAGACAAACAGTCAGTAGATACTTTCTCATGATGGTCAGTTTTTTGGTTTCTGGCTGCAAAGATAATAAAAAAGCGGGAGAATTATCACAAATTGTTTGGCAAATTAAAATAATTCCCTTACTTTTGCACCAAAACTTAAAACAATCACGCTTATGCAAGTAATAGATTTCAGCAAGACCAACTCGATCATCAACCAGTATATGTCAGAGTTGCGCGACAAAAATTATCAGAAAAACCGTCTCCTGTTCCGTCATAACATCACCCGTATCGGTGAGATGATGGCCTACGAACTGTCGAAGACGCTGGAGTACAAACCCAAGACCATTGCAACGCCTCTCGGCACGCTCGATATCCCCCTGCCGAAGGATGATATGGTGATTGCCACCGTGCTCCGTGCCGGTCTGCCGTTCCACGAGGGCTTCCTCAATGTGTTCGACAAGGCCGACAATGGCTTTGTGTCAGCCTTCCGCATGTATATCAACCGTGAGCATACGGAGGTGGGTGTGCATACGGAGTATATTGCCACTCAGAGTGTGAAGAACAAGACTCTTCTCATTGTCGATCCTATGCTGGCCACTGGCGGTAGTCTGGCCGCAGCCATCGACTCCTTACTTCAGGCAGGCAAGCCGAAGAAGATCCACTTGTGCTGTGTGATTGCTGCCCCAGAAGGTATAGAGGTGGTGAAAGAGGCCCTGCCTGACAGTTCTACCATCTGGTGTGCTGCCATCGACCAGGGCATGAACGAGCAGAAATATATCGTTCCAGGATTTGGCGACTGTGGCGACCTATGCTATGGTGAGAAACTACAGAGTTTCAGGAAGATAGCAGACAAATAAAGAAAGCCCGCCGACTGGCGGGCTTCTTTATTTTAGAGGAAGTGTAGCGTTCCCATCAGATAGACGAGGCCGTAGCCAAGTAGCATTGAGATGATACCGACGATGAGGCCGATCTTCGCCATGTCCTTCTGTTTCACGAGGTTCGTGGCGAAGGCCAGGGCATTCGGCGGTGTGGAAATCGGGAGCACCATCGCACTCGAGGCAGCGATGGCCACACCGATGAGTACGGTAGGTGTACCACCGATAGGAGCCAGTTTGTCGCCCATGGCACCGCAGACGAAAGCCAGAATCGGCATCAGCAGGGCTGCCGTAGCGGAGTTCGAGATGAAGTTCGACAGGCCGTAGCAGATGAGACCGCCGAGGACGAGGATGAGCAGGGGCGAGAACTCGCCAAAGGGAATGCTCTCCACAGCGTTGGCGGCCAGACCAGAGGCATTCAGACCATAGCCAAGGGCGAAACCACCAGCCACCATCCAGATGACGCTCCAGTTGATCTGCTCCAGGTCGCGACGGTCGATCACACCCGTCAGCGCAAAGACGCAGAAGGGGATCAGGGCCACCGTGTAGGAATTGATGCCTGTCACGGTATCGAGCAACCAGAGGAGTACGGTTACGAAGAATGTGGCAATCACGATATAGGTGTGGGCATCCTTCTTCATCTCACCGTCAATATGCAGTTCGATGGTCTTCTGGGTGAAGGGGAACATCTTCAGCAGAATGCGCCAACTGATGAACAGCAGCACGATTACCAGCGGGAACATGAACATCATCCACTGACCGAAACCGAGGCCGAGGTTCAGACCCTCAGGATCGTTCAGGTACTTCAGGGCGATGGTGTTCGGCGGGGTGCCGATGGGCGTGCCCATACCGCCGAGGTTGGCTGCCACGGGGATGGCCAGTGCCATCGAGATGCGACCCTTTCCCTCGGGTGGCAACTGACGGAACACAGGAGTGAGGAACGTGAGCATCATGGCTGCGGTGGCCGTGTTCGACACGAACATCGAGAACAGACCCGTGATAAGCAGGAAACCCAGCAGCACCATTTCACTACGTGTGCCGAAGGGCTTCAGCAGTACCTTGGCCAACTGGGCATCGAGTCCCGTCTTTGTAGCGGCGATGGCGAGGATGAATCCGCCGATAAACAGCATGATCACCGGGTCGGCGAAGGTAGCCATCACGGCTTTGTAGGAGAGTAGTTTGCCAACCTCATCCTCTACCACCATCGGCGCAATACCGCTGTCGGAGGTGAAGAGCAGCATCAGCACGATGATGCCCACAGAGGTGGCCCAGGAGGCGACGACCTCGAAGATCCACATCAGCGTGGCAAAGGCGAAGATGGCGATGATACGCTGCTGCACGATGGTCAGGTTCTGAATGCCGAACCAGTCTATCGGCATGTTCCAGAGCGTCAAGGTGACGATGGCCACGAGGGCCAGTTTCGTCCAGTTCCTGACCATCTGGGTCGGATGGAAGAACTTGGCGTGTGAGGCTGCATGAAGGGCCTCTACAAGATGGAATCCTTGATAATTATTAAACATGTTTCTATAAGGGTTTTATTGATTGACGTTCATTCGGGAAAACCGCCGCAAAGTTACAAATAAAAAAAGAATTAAGAATGGCGAATTAGGAAATTCTTCCGCATATTGAGTGTATATTTACACGAAATCCTCCCCAAAGCACAGCGCCTTGGGGAGGATTGTCAAGTCGGGTTTACAAACTCAGTCACCTTTTACTTTCGGTTTTTACTCTTCCAGTTTCTCCGCTGAGGCCATCAATATGTAGCCGCCGTAAGTTTTTCCCTGAAACGTTTGGTCGTTTCAGGGAAAATTTGTATCTTTGCAACCGACATTAACTTAATGCGCATTAAATTAATCGGTATTAGACATGAGGTTCTATGACAGAGAAAAGGAGTTGGGTATACTCCAGACAAATTGGGAGCAGACGTCAAAACGAGGGCGAATGACAGTTCTGATAGGTCGGAGGCGTATCGGCAAAACAACGCTGTTGACAAAAAGTGCCGATGATGGTGGGCAGCCATTGCTCTATCTCTATGTCTCTAAAGATAATGAAAGAGTTCTAACAGGAAAATTCCAAGAAGCAGCAGAGCAGACGCTCGGTCTTCAGATATTCGGACGTATGGAGACATTTGCCCAGTTCTTCGAACAACTGTTGCGCTATGGTCAGCAGAATCATTTTACACTGGTGTTCGACGAATTCCAGAACTTCCTGAAAGTGAATCCCGCCATCCCCAGCCACATACAAGACATCTGGGATCGCTATCACGAAACGGCGAAAGTAAATATGGTGGCCTGCGGCAGCATCTATAATATGATGCACAAGATTTTCGATAATGAGGATGAGCCCCTCTATGGTCGTCAGGACTGCCGATTGAATATGTTGCCTTTCCGTATCAGCATATTAAAGCAGATTCTTCACGACCATAATCCCAAATACACGCCAGAAGACTTGCTTTGTCTTTACACCCTGACAGGCGGTGTTGCCAAATACGTAGCATGGCTGATGGATGCCAGGGCGACAACAAAGACAAAAATGCTCAGATGGGTCACTCAGGCGGGCTCTCCATATCTCTCCGAGGGTACAGAACTTATTATGTCAGAATTCGGTAAGGACTACACCAACTATCTGAGTATCCTGCAATTGATAGCATCTGGCATGACTACTCAGAGTGAGATAGACGGCGCCATCGGCAAGAATACAGGAGCCTACCTTGACAATCTGGAAGAAGACTATAGTTATATCCACCGCAAGCAGCCGATGTTCAGCAAGCCGGGTGGAAGGAATTCCCGTTGGCAGTTGGATGACTGTTTCCTGCGTTTCTGGTTCCGCTTTATCATGCGCAATCAGGCACTCGTTGAAATGGAGCGTAACGATCTGCTGCTCGAAATCGTCGAGAAGGGGTATGAGCAATATACTGGTCTTGTGCTTGAACAATACTTCCGCCAGAAATGGATGGAAGAGGAACGGGTTACATTGGTTGGCAACTATTGGGATCGTAAGGGACTGAACGAAATAGACATGATTGCGCTCAATGACATTGACAAAACGGCCGTAGTAGCAGAGATTAAGCGTCAGCGTAGGAAATTCAACCCCACCGAGTTGGCAGAAAAGACCGCTACTCTGAACAAGGACTTGTCGAAATATACCGTCATGCAAATTGGCTTGTCGATGGATGATATGTAACAACTCATGCAGACTATTAATATGTGATTTTCATGTTTTTTGCGTAAGCAGTCAATTTTTACCGTATTGCGTGCGAGTTGATTAATGCCTACCTTTGCGCTCAGGATTTTAAACACTGAGTGCAATGAATAATAAGAAAGAAGGCGAGTACTACTATCAGATGGTGCGAAAGTACAAGGACGA
>JAFUAK010000197.1 GCA_017460765.1 Prevotella sp.
TCCCTTTAGAAACAAAAGACGCCGCGACTCTCGCGAGCCGCAGCGTCGAAAAAAGCCTATGTTTAACTAAAAATCCTTTTCTCTAAAAGAAATTTTCAGCCGCAAGGGCTAAAAATTTGAAAGTTTAAAAGGGAGCTTCGCAGCGACCTCCTGTTATCCTACAGTTGAAAACTTTCTCTTACCAATAACTAAAAACCTAAAACTATAAATATTACTACTAACCTAAAACAATCTATTAACCTTTTGACGATGCAAAGGTACGACGAAATTTTGTTTCTTGCAAGAGTTATGAACTAATTCGTGTATAAATACCCACTATTCTTGACGTAAATCAAGTGTTTGTGTGCGCAAACAACAAATATTTATGCTTTTTGCTTGTTTTTTTGCCCAACTTGCAGTATCTTTGCAACAGAGAAAGAAATGAAGGTACTGATCGTCAACACAAGTGAGCGGACGGGTGGGGCTGCTGTTGCAGCCAACCGTCTGATGAAGGCGCTGAACAACAACGGCGTGAAGGCCATGATGCTGGTGCGCGACAAGGAGACGGAGGCACTGACCGTGGCAGAACTGCCCCAGTCGTGGCGCCTGCGCTGGCATTTCCTGTGGGAGCGATTCGTCATCTTCTGCCGCCTGCACTTCTCCCGTACCCACCTCTTTGATATCGACATTGCCAACGCAGGTACGGACATCACCCGTCTCCACGAGTTCCAGGAGGCCGACATCATTCACCTGCACTGGATCAACCAGGGCATGCTCTCGCTGGGTGATATCCGCAAGATCCTGCGCAGCGGGAAGCCTGTGATCTGGACAATGCACGATATCTGGCCCGCTACGGCCATCTGCCATGTGACGCTGGGCTGCCGTGCCTTCACCACGCAGTGCAAGCACTGCCGACTGCTGCCAGGCAAGGGGGCCGAGCGCGACCTCTCTACCAGCATCTGGCAGAAGAAGCGGCGGATGGTGGCCGAGGAGAACATCTACTACGTGGCCTGCAGCCGCTGGCTGGAGTCGGAGGCAAAGCGCAGCGCACTGCTCAAGGGACAGAAGATTACGAGTATCCCCAACCCGATAGACACGCATATATATAAAAGAGGTGACAAGACAGAGGCCCGCCAGCGACTCGGGCTGCCTACGGACAGGAAGATGATTCTCTTTGCCTCGCAGCGCGTCACCAACGGGAACAAGGGCATGGACTATCTCATCGAGGCCTGCCGCTTGATGACACAGGGGGATTTCTGTGTCATGATTCTCGGCGGGCATGCGGAGGAGGTGGTGGAGCAGTTGCCCCTGGAGGCATTCCCGCTGGGATATGTCAATGACGAGCAGCGCATCGTGGATGTCTACAACGCTGCCGACGTGTTCGTACTGCCCTCGCTCTCGGAGAACCTGCCGAATACGATCATGGAGGCAATGGCCTGCGGCGTGCCCTGCGTAGGCTTCAAGGTGGGCGGTATCCCAGAGGAGATCGATCATCTGCGTAACGGCTATGTGGCCGAGTACCGCAATGCCGAGGATCTGGCAAAGGGTATCCGCTGGATTCTGACAGAGGCAGACTATGAGGAACTGAGCCGTAACGCCATCCACAAGGTGGCGCAGAACTACTCGCAGCAGAGCGTGGCCATGAAATACCTCGACGTGTATCATCAGGCACAGGCCTTCAAACACTATCGCCTATGATCAGGATCACCTACGTGACGATTACCTTTAATGCTGCCCGCGTGCTCCAGAGGACGCTCGACAGCGTGCTGGCGCAGGACTATCCCGACATCGTGCACCTGATTATCGACGGGGCCTCGACGGACCAGACGCTCCAACTGGTGAACGACTACGTGGAGCGCTCGAATGCGGCTGATAACGGGCATAGCATACAGGTGACGTCGGAGCCCGACAAGGGCATCTACGACGCGATGAACAAGGGGCTGCGCTCCATCGAGGGCGACTATGTATGCTTCCTGAATGCCGGCGACTTCCTGCCTGCTCCTGACATCGCCTCCCGCATTGCCGAAGCGGTGGAGTCTGGGGGACCTGATTCCACGATGCCTGCCGTGCTCTATGGCGATACGGACATCGTGGATGGCGAAGGCCGTTTCCTGCACCATCGCCGTCTGTCACCCCCTGAGCACCTTTCGTGGAAATCCTTCAGGCAGGGTATGCTTGTCTGCCATCAGGCCTTTTATGCCCGTACAGACTTTGCCATCGCTACGCCCTACGACCAGCAGTATCGTTATTCTGCCGACGTCGACTGGTGTATCCGCGTGATGAAGGCGGCAGAGAAGGAGAAGGTGCCTCTGCTGAACTTGAAGATGGTGGTGGTGAACTATACCGAGGAAGGACAGACGACGCTCCACCACCGTGAGTCGCTCTGGGAGCGCTATCACGTGATGGAGCGGCACTACGGACGCATCCAGACCTTCCTGCTGCACTGCTGGTTCCTGATGCGCTCCGTACTGAAGTAAATTATCTAAGTATGAATTTCTTCTTGTTGATGATGTAGACGCCCTTCGGCAGTCCGCTCGTTGAGCCGTTGCTGCGCAGCAGCCGCCCGTCGAGGCTGTAAATCTTGCCGTCTGTGCCTGTAATGGTTTTCACGCTGTTGACGGCTGTCGTATATTGATCTGTTACGTCCTTCACCAAGTATTTGTCGCCATCTGTCTGAGAGGAGATTTCGAAGAACTTGTCGCTTGTGACGTTTGTAACGTCAACTGTCTGTGGACTGCCAGAACCAGTGCTGAACACGAAACTGACAGCATCGGCTTCATCATTGATGGAGAACTGTTTGGAGTACCAGTTCTTGCCGCCAACCTCCTTGGTCTGTGTCACCTTGTCGCCTGGCCATGAAGTGTTAGTGGGTGTGTGAGAACCGTCGCCTCCCCATGACCAGAAATTCACGCCATCAGTCCAGCCTACCTGGTCGGAGTTGACATTGACGGTGATGGTATAGGGTTGGAAGTCACTCGGTTCGAACTTTGGGTAGGAGATGCTTTCTGGGTCAATGCCACTGACGTAGTAGGCGTAGTGATAGCCATCGATGGCTTTTTTCCAGTCTCCTGCCGGCTTATAATCTGCTGCCTTTGTGCCCACAACAGCAAGTATCTTTCCGTTGGTGCCTGTCACTTCGACGGCATAGTAGTCCTTTTGAGAGGCTATTTCCTGTGGCGTGCTGATGTTAGTGATACCCACGGCCTTACGCACGGCCACCATGTTGGCAATCTCCTGCTTGTAGGCTTTCCAGTGTTTCAGGAAGACGCAGGGGGTACCAGGCATGGCCAGCAGGTAAGCGTTGGCTGCAAGCGTATCTTTACGGAGCGGGCCATTGCTGCTGCCGTCAGGGCGTACTTCCGTGTCGTGGTTTTCCACGAACGTGACGGCATACTGGCGGTAACTGCCGTCGTGGAACTGACTGCTCACGAGGGGCCAGTTATCATCGCTGTTGTCGTTGTTCTTGCCGAGATAGGTCCAGTCGCCCTTGTCAGTGGCATTGCGCACCACGTATTTAAACTGGAAGTCGAAGGCGGCGCTCGACTTCTCGGAGTTGTCTATCCAGTTCTTGATGGCGCGTGAACTGTCCCAGTATTCACCTACGGAGAACTGCGGCTTGGCATCCTCGTTATACAATTTCGTGAACTTCGAGGCATAGCCCTTTACCATGTCGTAGCGGAAGCCGGCGTAGCCCAGGTCTTCAAGCAGCATGTGCAGGTAGGCCTTGACGATGGTCTGCACGTTCTCGCTGTAGTGATCCAGGTCGCGCATGCCGTCCCAGCCCTCGCCAGAGTCATTGTGGGTACTAAGGTCGTAGCCATTGTTCGTAGCCCACTTCTTCGTTTCGCCACCATCATCATTGGCACAGATGTCGGTGGAAACCATTTCATAGGTTATGCCGTTATATGTTTCTTTGGGGAAGTCCACCCAATTAGACACGTTACGGCGGTGATTGATCACCACATCGGCAATGGTGCCGATGCCTTTCTCCTTGAAAGTCTTGATCAGAGAGCGCAACTCCTCTTCGTTGCCGAAGGAACTGTTGTAGTTCTCAAACCAGTACAGGTCATCGTAACCCATCGATGTGCCTCCGCAGTTGCCGCTTTGGGGAATCCATACAAGGTCGAAGGTGGTGGCCAGGTCACCGGCCTGCTTTTCAAGTCGTGTCCACTGTGTGTCATTGAAGGAGTCCCAGTAGAAACCCTGTAACATGACACCATTATAACTGGAGGGCCATCCCTGAGCCATCGTGGTGAGGCTCACGGCGAGGAAAATCAATGTGGAGTAAAGTCTGTTCATATTGCTTAGTTATTTTAATTGTTGTTTTTTCTTGGTGTAATCGTTTGCACCTCCTACTTGCCGGCTTTCTTCCTGTATTCCCTATGAGCCA
>JAFUAK010000198.1 GCA_017460765.1 Prevotella sp.
TCACCGAATAAGAGCCACTTATTCTTCAATAAGAGGCAGTTCTTTCGGCTCCGAAGCCTCTTCTTCAGCGATAGGAGTCGGTTCTTCCTCTTCCTTGATTTCCTCTGCCACGGGAATTTCCTGTGCCTGCTTGAATTTGCGCTTGTCGGAGTAGAATTTCAGTGAGTTTATCAATTCCGTGACACCATAAAGCAGGGTACACCACCCCAGGATGAGCATGGCCATGCTGGCAGGAGCCATCGGCTTGATGATGACATAGAGCCCTGTCAACAGAATCAGCGAGGGGAAAATCCAGTAGCCGAAACTGATCTTGCCGTACTTCCTGGCGTTCAGTAGGTTCATATACTGGTTGATGGCACCCAGTATCAGGATGCCGCCTATGATATACATCAGCGCCGTGATGAAGATGGTTGGCGTCAGTGCCAGCAGCAAACCAAGGATCACGCTGCCCACGCCGACAATCGGGAAAGTGGGCGTCTCCCCAGCGATGACGTTGCCTTCTGCATCCGTAATCTTGTATTCCGTCACCTTCTTTCTGGCGTTCATGTAGACTACCAGGGAAATAATGCCTGACAGCAGGAAGAGTACGCCGATGGCGACTGTGATCCACGTGACGGTATTGTCTGGGAATTTTATCAGCAGGATGCCTATGGCGATAGCACTGATAGCGCGGAAAATGGAACTCTGTAGTATCTTCATCTTACTAAATGGTCTTGTTTTACGTTGCAAAAATAATAAATTATGATGGAAATAGCAAATAATTCTGTATTTTTGCACAAAATTTAAAGGATAATGACAACTTTATACTTAGTCAGGCATGGTGAAACGGTGGATAACGCCAACCAAATCATGCAGGGACAGACTCAAGGAGAACTCAATGCCAATGGCATTCATCAAGCAGAACAGGTGCGTGAGGAATGGAGGGAGAAACCGCTCGATGTGGTGATTGCCAGTGACTTGAAACGTTCCGTCGATACTGCAACTATTATCGCTGAACCCCATCATTTGGAGGTACAGACAACCCCGCTGCTGCGGGAGCGTGACTGGGGCGACTTTACAGGACGCTTTATTCCTGATCTGAAGGGAGAGACGTGGCCCGATAATGTGGAGACATTGGAAAACCTTCTTTCCCGGGCTGGCGAATTCATCACCTATGTCAAGGAGACGTATCCAGGAAAGAAGGTGCTGGCTGTAGGCCATGGTATCATTAACAAGGCCATTCAGGCAGTATATTATGGGAAATCAATGAGCGAAGTGCAGCGCATGATGAATGCAGAGGTACGGGTTTTGGAACTCTGACTTAACGGTGTCCGCCGAGTCCGCGAGATCCACCACTATGTGAACTGCCACCATGTGAACCTCCACTGCTTTGAGAACCACCACTGCGTGTTCCGCTAAATGAACCGCTGCTATGCGAACCACCACTGCGGGAGCCACTGAACGAACCACCGTTATGAGAACCGCTGCTACGTGAGCCGTTCATGCTTGAAAAACCACCTCTGCGAGATCCGCTGAAGTTACCGCTCCCACTGCGATGCTCTCTGTTGACATCATGGCTACGGTTCATACTTCCCCCGCTACGGTTCATGCCCTCGTTATGATGGTTCATGCTCCTGTTGTCACGTGAACTGCCAATCTGCCGATCGCTCCTGTGGCTGCCAGTCACGCGAGTAGAACTGTGGCGCGGACCACGGAAGTCGCCACGGTCCCAACGGTCGTGCATACCAATGTGCTCTCTGTGGGGGGCACGGTAGTGATTGCTGTGACCGTGATAGTAGCCATGACCTCCAATCCGATGCCAGGCGTGACCGCCGCGATAGGTGGCATAGAAGTGGGGACGGCCGAAGTAGAAGTAATCACGATGCGGATAGCGCAGATAGATGCCGAAGTGCCAGTAGCCTGCCTCCCAGTAGAGGGGACGGTAGAAATAACTGGCTGCCACGAAGGCATTCCACTGCCAGTCGTAGAGAATATAACTCAGGTCCAGGTTACGGCGCTCCCAGTAGGTGCCGAACACGTCGGATCGCCCAGTAACTCCCATCAGGTAGTCGAGGTTGATCTCGTAGGCGGCCTCATACTGCTCGTCTGTCAGGTTCAGTTCGTAGGCCATCTTGTCGGTCAGGAACAAAGCCTCGTTGCGGGCCTGTTCGTAACTCATGGCGTTGGCGGAGATGCTTACAGCCATCATCATCAGTGCGAAAAACAACTTCTTCATAATCGTATCGTTTTAAATTGTTCGACTTTCGTTTGAATTGATTCACGATGCAAAGATAGGCCAAAAAGTAAGAAATAAAAAAGGATTTCCCCTAAACAGCGTGGGGGAAATCCCTATAGATGAATAGTTAGACCAGTTCTTAGTACTTCTCGAAACTCCAAGTCTTGTTGTTTTTGCTGAGTATGAGATGATCTTTGTCGAGTGTCACGATCTTCATCCGGATGTTGTTGAAGGGCTTGAATCCGAAAATCTCTTCTACCACTGTCGTGTCATTAGCCTTTTTCTTGGCAGAGTAGCATTGTATGAACAGGCTGTCACCTTTGTGCTGGAAGTTCCCGTAGACCTGATTATCAGTTGACTGGCTGTTACGGAATACTATAACCGATCCAGAGAAGCCCAGGAAATTCTGATCAGAGCCTGTCAGGCGCCATTGTCCCAGAAAATCACCTGCCTCACTGCCCTCCTGACAGGAGATCAGCAGAAAGAGTCCGAGTAAGAGAAAAGTCTTAAAGAATTTTGCCATGATAACCGATTTTTAAGTCGAATGTAGAACAGTCGCCGAAGATATTTCCTTTATCGAAGGCGTAGGCAGCACTGAACTGCCAGGGCCCTGTCGTATAGATGCCCTGCAGCATCGCATCGAAAGAGTGGCGCTTGGGGACGATAGGCTTGTCATACGTACCCCATCCTTCGCTGTAGGATCCCTTCACCAGATAAGACAGGCGATTGGAAATCTCACCGTTGATGCCCAGATGCCAGGCCTTCACGCGATTGTCGCGGAAGGTCGAATAGCCGTCCTCGTTATAAATAGGTGACGTAATGAGCGGATTGCCGGGCGTCATGCCGTAGTGTGTATAACTGCGGTAGAAGTCGTGGTTATAATAGTCGTCCTTACCAGTCACGAGGTCTGTTATTTGCTTGCGGATAGGCTCAGGGTAGTCACCGCTGTCCCAATGCAGGGGCCCCGACTGGTTCGTGCTCTGGAAATATTCCACTACGGCTCCGCGCACCAGTTGTACGCCTGCGGCCCTGTTGCTGTACTGCAGTCCCCACAGTCCATCCCATCCGTTTCCTTTGCGAATGCCCGAGCCGTCTTCGAAGGGATTGTCCAGATAGGCTTGCACCTGATGCTCCTTGTTGATATTCCAGCCAATCTGGTAGGTCATCACACCTACATGATTGCCGTATACCCAGTCCTCCATGGCATCGTTCTCGTAGTAATTGGCATCTCCACGGGGCAGGATGGCATCCCAGAAAGCCTTCAGATTGGCCTTCTTTTTGGAGGCTGTCAGATGGCCATTGACATATTCGAATTTCTCGCCGCCGAACTGTACAGCATGTTCTATTCCGACCGTCACGAAGACAGGTTTATCAGGATTACTGCGAAAGTACAGGTGCTTTTGGTGATACCAGATACCCTTGGCGTATGCCCTGTTCACATCGTGGTCGTAGAACTGGTCCTCGCGGAAGCCTGTATCCAGGAACTTACCATAGCCGAAGTCGAAGTTCACCTGTAGCCACTCCTTGGTGTAGGGCACTGTCCAGAAGTCGATGGTGCCGAAATGGACCTGTGGGACGGGCTTCGCATTTGTGCCCTTCACGAATGATCCTGCAGAGAGCAGGTTATCACGTACCACCTGCTTCTGTTCACGGCTGCCGGCTTCCAGGAAGAACGATTTGTACGACAGGTTGGCGTACAGTTGTTGCAGATAGGCCTTGTGGTCAGCGTGCAGGGAGGCGATGCCATCAACGGCTCCAGAGAGCGTCAGGTCCTTACTGAAATCATGCTCCACATTGACGGCTCCGCGCAGATACGCCGTGTTCCCACGGGTGCTCAGCACGTGATGACGGTTGGCTGTCAACTGATAGGCCGTATAGTCTCCTGTCCCTACGGCTGCTTCCGTCGTTAAGTCGAAAGTCACCTGAGTGTCTGTCGGATTCTGTGCTTTGGTCAGTGTGGAGCAACAGAGACCCAACATACAAAGTATGATGCTTTGATATCTCATAAGATCAGAATTTTTTTCCGAAGGCAATATAAAGGAAAGTCTGAAACAGGATTTTGGTGTCGAGCCACAGTGACCAGTGCTCCAGATAATAGAGATCCATTTCCAGCCTGATAAGCATTTTCTCCATGGTGTCAGTATAGCCGTTGTGCAGGGTGGCATAACTGGTCACACCAGGCCTCAGGGCGTAGAGCCGTTCGTAGCGCGGATCGTGCTCCATAATCTGGTCGATGTAGTATTTCCGTTCCGGCCTTGGTCCGATGAAGGCCATGTCGCCCTTCATGACATTCCACAACTGTGGAAGTTCGTCCAGATGGTGGTTCCTCAGAAACTTGCCGATACGTGTGAGGCGCTGGTCGTTTTCGTGCTGATACAGGATGGGACCGTCTTTTTCTGCGTCCACGTCCATGCTGCGGAATTTGTAGATGTAAAAAGGTCTTCCACCCTTGCCTATCCGTTCTTGCTTGAAGAAAGCCGGTCCACCGTCTTCAAGTTTGATTAAAATATAACAGATGGCAATAAGCGGAGAAAAGACAATCATGCAACCAATGGCAACACAAAAGTCTATCACCCTCTTAATACTATTTTGGATCATCGATAAGCCGTTTTTCTTTTTAAACGCAGAAAAAATGCATTTATTGTATTCCTATGGCATCTTTTTATTGTCCAGATAACGCTTGCTGTCCGATTTCCTCTTGTGTACCTTCAGATAGTAGGTAGGAAGGAACAGGAACAGAAAGTAGAAATATGCCTTGATTCTGGAGTATCCCAGCACTTTTTCATAGACGCGTATATTATATTTTACCAGTGACAGTTTGTTGCTCGACACCGATTTCCTGCGCTGGCGGTAGTAGGCCAACGGTGTTTCGATGCCATAGGCCATCCTGCATTTCCTGAGAATCATCAGGAACAAGGCCCAGTCCTGTCGCTTGCGAAGATTGGGCATGTAGAACTTCTGCCCGAGTTTCTGAATGTCGTAGATGGCCGTTGAACAGCCGATTTTGTTGTCGCGCTTCAGCATGGGGAAGGATACCCTTCGTGGTGCAATGTTGAGGCCGATCTCCTTGTCGTTGCCATCGCAGATGATGTAGGAGGCATAAACCAGGGCACACTCCTTCTCGTGCATCAGTTTCAGTTGTTTTTCCAGTTTCTCAGGAAACCAGCGGTCATCGCTGTCGCAGAAGGCGATATAGCGTCCCTGTGCCCTCTCGATGCCCTCGTTCCTGGCAAAGCCGGGACCGTTGTTCTTCTGCAAGAACGCCACCTTGACTCTCTCGTCCTTGGCTGCATAGTCTCTCAGGGTGTTGATGGTCTTCTCGTCGGAAGAACCGTCGTCCGTGATGATCAGTTCCAGATGGTGGTACGTCTGAGCCAGAATACTGTCAATGCTGCCGGACAGAAAGCGCCCTGCATTGTAAGTTGGCATGATGACCGATACTAAATCCTGATTCATACTTGACAGACCCTCGAAATTTCAGGGTGCAAAGGTACAACATTTATTTCAGATACAAAAACGTTTTTGCAATAAATTGGTTTTCTGTGTACCAAAGTAGATTTTTTTTCGTACTTTTGCACCAAAATCAGAGAAAATGAACAAAATAGAGGCATTCGTCTACCAGCGCGTCAAGAATAATCATCTCTTGAAAAACGCTGTCCGCAATATCTATCAGGGGTTCTACGACCTGCTGCCCAATTACGATTCCCGTTTCCAGAGCGAGCCCATCGTTCTTGAAAATTCTTTCTTCGGTTTCCATGATGTCTGTCCCTTCAGCCGTGACAACCGCCTGTTGCTGGCCAACCGTCTGACCATCCCCCTGCGTATGCCGACGAAAGACGATGTGCTGGAAGTGGGCTACTGGACGGGAGAGGACTATCGCCAGTGGCATCGCCTTGGCGAGACTCGGGCCTGGAACTACCATAAGGGCTGTCGTCTGCAGTGGCTCGATGATTCCCACATTATATATAATACGTGCGAGGACGGGATGCTGAATGCCACCATCTGTGACATCCATTCCGCTGAAAAGCGCCTTGTCGGCTGGCCCATCGACAGTGTGAGTGCTGACGGGCGTTGGGCTGCCACTTTCAGTTATGGCCGTCTGGAGCGACTGATGCCAGGCTATGGCTATACTGTAGGCGATGCCGATGCCCATCTGGAGGCATATACCACTGTCGAGACAGGACTCTATCTTGTCGACCTTGTCAGTAACGAGCGTCGGCTGTTGGTCAGTCTTCAGCAACTTTCCGACCTTCAGCCCGAGGACAGAATGGGGGATACCTATAACTTCGTCACTCATACCGAGTTTTCGCCTGATGGCCGCTATCTGGCCTTCCTGCACCGTTGGTTCAAGGGCACTTTCAAGCGTACGCGACTGGTCGTCTGCGATTTACAGACGAAAGAACTGCACATCTCACCTACCACGGGCATGGTGTCGCATTATGTCTGGAACCGCCAGAACGGCATCGTAGCCTATTGCCGTATGGAGGAGGTCGATTCCCACGTCTATTTCTCCGACCCCACGATGCGCCAATGGAAGCGTTGCGGCTATCCCCAACTCAACTCCGACGGGCACCATTACTTCATTGATGACGATACGTTTATCGTAGATACTTATCCAGACAAGTATCGTCATATCAAGTTGTGGAAGGTCTGTGTCAGCACTGATGAAGTCTCTCTGCTGGCCGACGTGAAGAGCCAGAAACAGTTTGTCAACCCTGATGATAACCATAACTGGAAGTGCGACCTGCATCCACGCGTCAGTGCCGACGGCATGCTGGTGTCCTTCGATTCCACCCATACGGGCTGCCGCAGCCTCTGTGTGATGCGGATTCAATAATAGTGACTGATGATGTACTGTATCGCCTCGTAGTTCAGGTGACAGTAGTTGCCCAGATGCATGCGGCCCGTAGAGGCATGTTCTGCGTCGCTGACCTTCAGGTCGGGCACGTACATCACGCGCAGCCCTGACTTCAGGCACTGTTCTGCCAGCCAGATTTCCTCGCAGAACAGGAACATGGGGTAGTCGATTTTGCCACAGCGCTTAAAGTATTTCTTGGTCAGGATGATAAACGAGCCGTGTCCGCCGTAGATGGGACCTGCCGGATGCTTTTCCAGCCGTTTCTTGCGGTAGGCCACCTTGTGGTAAAGTGCCCAGATCGGAGGCATCTGAAAGAATGCCCTCAGGATTTTCAGCCTCCTCAGCGAGTAGCGTTTCAGTATCTTGGGATTGCGGTCCCTGCCTTCCTTGCCCGACCATATCTGTGGGGCAATCCAGCCTGTTTCCTCGTCACAGTCGTAGGCCGCCAGCCTGGTTAGGAAGTCTTCTTCCACTGTCAGGTCTACATTGCTGATAATGCTGTAGTCGTAGGCCTCTACGTCCACCGCCTTCATCACCCGCTTGACGCCGCCGAAGTATCCGGGATTGTCCGTTTCTGTATTGTGCGACACGAAGATGTCGAGTTTTATCTCGTCGCCAGCCTTCTCTGCCGCCTTGAGTAGCGAGGCCCTATAATGCTCCAGTTCCTGGTCCGACTTGAACGTCACACAAAATACCGCAATTCGTTTCATGGCTGCAAAGATACGGATTTTATTTGGAAATAGCAAGAAAATCGCGGGATTTCCTGATACCCTTGAGCATGGCACGGCATTTGGGGAGTTTCTGCGACTCAAAACAGACCACGATGAGCATGCGCTTGGCGACTTCCAGCGTCCAGTGGAGCCGCTGGTGGTATCGTCGGCCGATATAGAGATAGTTGCGGGCGATGTAGTAGAGTCGCTGGGGCGAGTGGTTCAGAATGGATATCTGATGGTGGAAGGGCAGGGGAATGCGATGCCCGTGCCCCATCTCCTGAATGAGGCAGACGTTGTTGGTGCGTAGGATCTGCCAGCCGCCCTCATGGAGTTTGAGACAGAAGTCGAAGTCGACACCGTCGATGAACAATTCGTCTGTGAAACCGCCCACGGCCTCCCATGCCTGGAGCCTGATGAGATTGCCCGATGTGATACAGTGACGGATATATTCCGTGCCATGATCTGAGCGTGCATACTGGCGGCCGATATGACGGTCCTCGATGCGCGGACAGATGATGCCTATGTCTTTCTTGTCCGTGTAGCGGGCAAATTCGCTGAGTGTGTCGGACTGCATCACGGAGTCCTGATCGAGTGTCACGATCCATTCATACCCCAGTCCCTGTGCTTTCCGGCAGAGTTGGTTCAGCGCGTGGGCGATGCCCAGGTTTTCGCCGTTCTCGATGAGGACGGTGTTGGCAATCGCACGGATATCAGAGAGGTTGTCGGAACCGTTGTCCACGATGATGACGTGGCCTGCGCCAGCCTGTGCTGCCGCTGCTGCCACATTCTCCTGCAGACGCTGGAGGTCGGGCTGATAGGTCACGATGCCGATAGCCTGCTTCATATCCTGTAGACCTTGGTTTTAAGTAACAGGGCATAGATGGCGAAGAGCACGCCGCTGAGCAGCAGCCGGGTGACCTGCTGTTCGACGGTGTTCAGCACCAGCCAGCCCATCAGCAGATAGGGGATGGCGTAGATTGTCGACATCAGCAACTGGCGGATGGGGAAACGGATGCCGAGCGAGCGGCGCACCTCAATGGCGGCGATCACCAGAACAATGGTCTCTGCCGCCAGCCATACGAGTCCTGTGCCCACGCTATGCAGACGGGGTACGAGCAGAATCGTTAGGATGGCCCATGCCACGACGGCAGCGATGCCTGCCTTCACGATGGTGCGGTCCTTGCGCAGGGGTATCAGCAACTGTAGCACCAGAATCTTCTCCGAGCCGATCACCAGCAGTTGCAGCATCACGATGCGCATGGGCAGGATGGCTCCGTCGAAGCCGTTGCCGGCAAAGAGATGGATGATGTCGGGTGCGAAGAACTCCACGAAGCAGATGAGCGGGAAGGCAAAGAAGAACAGCAGCGTGAATGATGTCTCAGTATATTGCCGCACCTTGTCGAACCGCCCCTCCTTCACCAGTACGCTCATGCGTGGAATCATCACGCCGGTCAGCGTGCTCACCAGGGCTATAATCACCTGATAGACGCGCGTCGCCGTGGCGTAGTTGCCTGCTTCCCTGTCGTCGGTCAGGAAACTGAGCACTGGCAGCGACAACTTGGCGTATACGGCCGAGAGCATCGCGAAGAGACCCAGCATGAAGAAGGGTACCAGAAAGCGCCGGATGTCGGCCTTGCGTAGGTCCCAGTGCAGAAAACTCCGCTTGTGCATCCAGTTGCAGAAGGCGTTGCCCACCGTGATGCCCACGAACAGCATGTAGTAGGTGGCCACGTCCGTATGGCTCCTGACGAACAGGAATACGCCTATGATGAAGCAGGTTCGCAGGATGATGGAACGGATCGTGATATAGCGGAAGTCCTCCAGACCCGTGTAGAGCCACTCGATCCAGAAGAGGTTGGCTGTCAATTTCAGCAGGCCGATGGGAATCAGTACACCGTAACTCTGCAGATGAGGCGACAGGCAGACGATGGCGATGAACACTACGGCGATCAGGAGGGTGGAGCAGAGGTTCAGCGCAAAGAGGTCGGTAAACGTCTGTCCCAGCGACTCTGGGTTGTCCTTGTTCTTGGCAATCTCGCGCACTCCCACGGTGGTCAGCCCCATCATCGAGAACAGGATGCAATAGTCCATCATGTAGTCTACGGTGTCGATGGTGCCGATGCCTTCCACGCCCAGCACTCTGCTGATGTAGGGGAACACGATCAGCGGCACGAGGTAGGTGCTCATCGTGAGCAGCGTGCTGTAGAGCAGGTTGCGCTTGATGCTAGCCAAGGGCAGCCTCCTTTCTCGGCAACAGGGCGAATAGCACTACGAAGAGCGGTATCTCGATGACGGCCAGATGGAACAGGTAGAACTCGAACCAGCCCATAGCCATCAGTCCGCAGTAGTAGAAGTGGATAGTGTGGATATATACGTTCTGCGTCATCACTGCCGCCACGCGCCAGGCATAGATGAGCGTACTGGCCACGAGGGTGTAGGCGGCAAACTGCAGGAAGTCGGTATAGATGTAGAGCGTGCCGAAGAAGGTGCGCACGTTGGTATAGGTGATGCCCGTGTTCCAGTAGATGGGGTTCACGGGTGATATTGGCTCCTTGCCCTGAAGGGTGTTGAGGATGTTGGTGAACGGGGCCACGATGTAGGAGAAGTCGTTGTGGTCGGGTACCCCTGCGTCCAGGTCATAACTCCAGCCCAGCGTACCGCTGGTGAAGTAGTGCATGAAGTGGCGGAAGATGAACTCCACCAGTCCCATGTTCGCCTCCCCGTCGTTGCCCAGCAGGGGAATCACCATGTAGATGATGAAGAACAGGGCGACGGCTCCGACGATGACCGACAGCACCAGCCCCAGGTTCATGTGCATATTGCCCGTATAGAGCCTCATGAAGACGGCCGATACGGCGGCGATGATGATGGCACCCTTCACCATATAACTGAACTCGATGACGAGCAGCAAGCCTACGAGCACCCACAGCAGCAGGTCCTTTTTCCTGATATAGAAGAGCGCCAGGATGAGCAGCGGCATCACCATCGAGCGCACGTGGGCCCAGAAGCCGTGACCGCTGAACTCCTCGGCGAAGTCCTCGGTGCCGAAGAGATAGAAGCCGTGGGCGAAGGTCCGGTAGAGTTTCAGCAGCAGGAGCGCCGCCAGCAGGAATCCTACGGCGAGCAGCACGGGCGGGAAGCCCTCTTCCTCCCTGATGGGGGTATTCACGGGCTGACCGTAGTGACGCATGGTGGCTGCCAGCGCGAAACTGGGCAGGGCAAACAGCGGCAGGCCGCAGATCCACACGAAGATGCTCTCATAGTTGAACCTCACGAAACCGAAGTCGCCTGCGATGGCGATGGTGATAAGCAGTACGGCCACATACGGCAGCATCAGTGCGCAGAGTGGGGTATAGACGGTCTTCCACGCCCTGTACTCAAGATACGTCAGGGCCGTCACCTCCATCAGGAGGATCAGCACAATGGAAAACTGGCTCACGGCATCCATGGGAAAGCCTTCTGCTTAGGATCGTCTGAGATGAGCACGGATCACGATGAGGCATGCGGGAATGAAGAGGCCGAGGATCAGCGCACATAGCAGCACGATCTTCACCACGGGTGAACTCTGCTCCTTCACGCCCAGCGGCGGAGTCAGCACGCGGATGTCCGACTTCATCGACTTCACCATCTGGGCCTCCTCGCGCTTCTGTAGCAGAAACACGTATACCTGGTTCAACACCTGCCAGTCGCGTTCGTCACCCAGGCCGCCGATGAATTTCTTGGGGGCCGAAGAGAGCAGTTGCTTGCCCTCGTTCTCCTTGGCCGTCACACTCTTCAGTTGTATCTTCAGTTGGCGGATGGCGTTGTCGGCAGTGGCGAGCACGGCGTCGTGCATGGCCGACAGTTGCTTGTCGATATCCTTCACGAGCGGGCTCTCCTTGCTCGAACTGGCCACGATCTTGCTGCGCTGCAGTTGCAGGGTGTTATAGGCCTCCACCTGCTCGCCCAGCCCTCCCTGTTTCTCCGTGATGAGCAGGGCGGGCAGCAGTTCGTCTTTCCTTGACTCGTCTTTCAGATAGTCGCGGATAGCCTCTGCCACGTAGAGTTGGTTGCTCAGTTCCAGATGAGCCTGCGAGATGTCCTTGGCGCTCTCGGCATACACCTTCGCCATCACCTCCAGGTCGGGCATCATGGTCTTGCTCTTATAGTCGGCCACGCGCTCGTCGAGCGTCTTCAGTTCGTTCTCCAGCGAGGCCAGCCGCTCCACGACGTAGCGCTCCGAAACGGCAGCCTGCTTGTCCTTGGCCTCGTTGGCCTCTTTCTGGTACTCGGCGATTACGGCGTTGATGATGTCGGTGGCGCGCTGCTTGGAGTGGTCCTTACACTCGATGTCAATGATCGAGGCCTCGCGGTTGGTCACGGCGATCGAGAGCCGCTTCTTGGTCAGTGCGTCGACCACGGCCATGGGTTCCGTGCGGTTCACGGTGATGGTCACCTTCTCGTCCTCCATCGTCTTCAGCCAGGGCGTGGCCTTGACCTCGATGTCGCCGATAGGGCTCTTCAGCGTCGTATTCACCTTGCCCGTCAGTTCGTCGTCGTATTTGTCGTCGTTCTTCTTCAGTTTGTAGATTCTCAGATTGCCGTTGCGGCTGAGGTCCACCTTCATCCTCACGTCGTCCTCGTCGGTCAGGTTCTTGAAGGTCACCTCGATGGGCAGTGTCTCAGCGTAGAGGTCCTGGTTGCGGATGCCCTTGATCACGTAGGTCATGTCGAGGTTCAGTTGCCTGACCACGTTCAGCAGCAGCCAGGGCGACTGCATGGCATAGAGTTCATTATACAGGTTCGACGATCCGAAGTTCATGCCCACGAGCCCGCCAAGGTCGGCCAGTCCTCCCAGGTTGCCCATCAGGCTGCTCATCGGGTCGTCCTGCACCATCACCTGGGCAGTCTTCGTGTATTTCGGCTGTGCCACGATGATATAGGCGACGGCCAGCAGCAGCACTGCGGCCACCGAGGCGGCAAACCATTTCCACTTGACGATACACTCTCTCAGGAGATTGCTGATAGTCAGCGCGTTGTTGTTGTCTGTCATAGCCGTAGGTTTATTTGAAGACTAGCACTGCGATGGTGGCCAACACGGAGATGGCCGACAGCCAGAACGAGGCTCTCGTAAACTCGTTGGCATTGGCCGTCGACTGACGCTTCTGATAGTTGTTGGGCTCCACGTATACCACGTCGTTCTGCTGTAGATAGAAGGCGGGCGATGCTGCCAGCGCGGCCTGGTCCTGCAGGTCCACCACGTAGGTCTCCTGATGGTTGCCATTGGTTCGTATCACCTTCACGTTCTGTCGTTTACCCGTGATCTTCATGTCGCCAGCCATGCTCAGTCCCTGCAGCAGGTTCACCTTGTCGCTGTTGAACTCGTAGAAGCCCGGCGTGGTCACTTCGCCCATCACCGAGAAGCCCAGGTTCAGGTATTCCACGGTGACCACCGGGTCCTTGGCCACCTGCTGCTCCTCCAGGGTCTGCTTCAGGTGGGTGGCCAGTTCCGTGCGCGTCATGCCGGCGGCCTTCACCTTGCCCACGATGGGGAAGTCGATGCATCCCTCCGTGTCGATAGTGTAGCCCGATGTGCCTCGGCTCTGAGCCAGTGTCTGCTGTTCCTGGTAGCCTATGATCTGCGAGGTCACGGGCATGTTCAGCAGGTTGTTCAGTTCCACCGATTTCGTATTGATCACGATCGAGAGTTTATCGGCAGGCTTCAGGACGATGCCCTTGCTCTCTGCCAGCGTCATCACTTCCCCGTTCTTCGCGTCAGGGAAGTATGTGATGTTCTTAGGTGTCGTGCAGGCAGCCAGCATCAGCACCATAGAGTTCGTTATCAGCAGGTTCTTTAATCTCATTTTCACCTTATTAAAAAATAATCGGGTGCAAAGTTACAGATTTTTCCTGAAAAGTTTGCAAGTAATCATAAAAATTCGTAACTTTGCCGCGATTTTACGGAATCGACGCCTGGGGTTGACTGGATTTGACAGCGGGTTGAGATGGTACGTAAGCACGCGGAGGCTTGTTGGCTCCCTCCATAATCTGAGACAGCGAAAAATTAATTGGCAACAACGAGTATGCTCTCGCTGCCTAATCGAAGTATAGTAGATTACTGGCTTTATTCCACTACAAGGTAGAGGAACGAGACGTCGCCCCAAGGATGTTGTTCCGAATCTGAGGATCAGGCGGCGCAGGTTAAATCGGGAATAGTCTCTGCAGGCCCCGATGCAGTGATGAAATTAAGGGGCTAAGGTGTCGATTGGTGGTCCAGGTCTTGTCGGCGCTCGAAAACCGAAGTCTGGAATAAGCGTGTAGAAAGCGTATGGTTTCCCTGTTTGGACGAGGGTTCGACTCCCTCCAGCTCCACTTTCCAATGATTTAAGCATTCCGAATCGGGATGCTTTTTTCTTTGTAAATAACTGATTTTTAAGTATATAAAAACTTTTTTCCTTGTAGTTTCTCTACAACGATAAAAAGCGAACTGCACAAAAAAATGACCTAACTGCACAAATTTGTGCAGTGATTTTGTGCAGTAGTCTTGTTGTCATTAAGTGTTTGCCTAAAATTAAAAAAGATGTATGGCAAATTTAAGTTTTAGTTTCACGTTCAAAGACAGTATATTCTGCCTTTGTTGTACCGTTAAAGGTACTACAACCAGACATTATAAAGAAGTATCTGGTCGTTTCCAACTTTCTAATCCTAATTTTGAGA
>JAFUAK010000199.1 GCA_017460765.1 Prevotella sp.
AGGGCCAGTCCCCAGTCAACGCGGATCACGAGGAAGCCCAGGTCGTAGCGCAGGCCCACACCTGTGCCGATGGCTATGTCGTTGAAGAAGCGCGAGGCCTTGAAGGTCATCCCGTCTGTCCATGACTTGACCATTCCATAAACGTCTTCGCCACTGAAATCATCCCCGTCATCGTCTAAGAAGTCCATATCCGTCCATTCTTCTGCGTTCCCGATGTCCATCTTTCTGAGTCGCCACACGTTACCAGCGTCGAGGAATATGGCTCCCTTCAGGTTGCCGAAGAGCGGGGTACGGTATTCCAGGTTGGCTACCAACTTTAGGTCGCCGTTGCGCAGCAGATAGAAGAGTTGTTTGTCTTTAATACCCAGATCGGAGAAACTGCCAGGGCCGATATCGCGCACAGTGAAGGCGCGGATGCTGTTGGCGCCTCCTACATAGAACTGTTCTGTGAAAGGTGCCTCGTCGCTGTTTCCGTAGGTCCAGATAACACCTGCATTGATATGTCCCACCAGACTCGACTCCATACCCAGGCTCCAGGTCTTGGTGAAGTCTGTCTCCAGGCGAAGGAACTGAGAGTAGGGGTTCTTGAAGAGCGTCTTCTCCTTTTCGTTGAACGACCTGCCTTGGGCGATGTCAATGAGTGAGGTGATATTGCCCGACTCTTCGATGGTGGTCTCCCAGCGGATGGGGTTGCGTAGTGTCGTCGGACTGGTGTAGGTATAGGTGTAGCGCATCTTGGGGATGAAATAGTCGCCCATTGTGCGCTCCAGGTAGACATATCGTTCCACCAGTGAGTCGTACTTTGCGGTGGTAGTATTCTTGAACTGGTACTTTACCGTCAGTGGCGAAAACTCATGCTGGCTGGTGGCCGACGACTGCCAGCGGTATGTCCACTCTCCCGTCACCACGTGCATCTTGTAGTAGTCGGGTCGCCTGACGATGTCCGTAGAGACCTTCGCATACGTGGTTGGGGTGGAGAAGAAACGCTTGCGGCGGATACGGCGGCCATTCTTGTCGCGCTTCACACGGTCGCTGTTATAGAACGGGGCGATAATACGCGGGAACTCGATACTGGCATCGGCACCATATTGGTAGGTGGCACCACTAGTGTTGTTACCTGTCTGCCACTCGTACGAACCATGTAGGTTGATGTCGAGTTTCTCACCGCCGTGGAACAGGTTACGGCGCGTGAAACCAATCTTTGCCTCAGGACCGTAGCGTCCATTGGTACGTCCGATGGCATTGCCCTCGATGTAGAAGTCGTAGGGCTTGTCGAGCACGCAGTTCAGACGCAGGTCAAGGGTATCGCTGTCAGGACGGGGCGTAAACTGGAAGTCGGTGGAGGAGAATACGCCCGTCGCGTTGATCTTGCTGGCTGACTCCATGTAGTTGTCGTAACTGAAGAGTTGGCGCGGACGCAGTTTCAGGTCTTTCAGGATCACCCGCGGACGGATGGGCGGCTTATCGCCGTTGAAGTAGATGGTCAGGTGGCGGCGTTTGGTACTGTCTGTCAGTTGTTCTCGCATCGATTTGCGGAATTGTACGCTCATATTACCGATATACCATTTCCTGAGGGCCTCGTCGGGCAGCCCCTCGGCCAACTGGAACCGCAACTGTGCTTTGTCTGCCACCATGAAGGTGTCGGCCAGATAGGAGGCATAGCCGCTGTTGTAATAGTAATAGCCGTTGTTGCGGAAGAGCGTACTGATGCGGCTGCGCTCCCCATCGAGGGCCGATACGCTGAAGGCGTTGCCGCTCTGAATCAGCGTCTCGTCCTTTGTGGAGTCAATCAACTGCTGCAGGGGCTTGGGGAAGTTGGTGTAGGCCACACTGTCGAGGGTAAATAGGGAGTCGAGGTGAATGGTGTAGCCGATCTTGCATTTCCTGGGATTTTTCTGTGGCACCGTCTCGTAGGTGACGTCTCCGCGGAAATAACCATTGTTGCGCAGTACACTGCGGGCCACGGAGGCACGTAGTGCAGGGTTCACCTGACTCATCAGCACAGGAGCCTTGCCAAACGACTTCGTCATCCATTTAGCGAATTTGGAGTTCTTGCCCGAATACTTGTTGTAGACCCAGAGGTGCCACGACCAGGGCACGGTGTAGTAACTGCTGCCAAAGAGTGCACCGTTGGGCTCTGTGGCGAGGGCAGCCTCTACTTCCTCCTTTGTGGTGAGCAGATGGCCTTCGAAGGGGTCGTCTTTCCGTTCATCCTCGTAGACAATCTTTGTCAATCCCGTGAAAAGTTGTTCGTCTTCAGGGATGTTCTTCGTCATCGAACAGGAAACCATTAAAAGTGAAAGGGTGAAAAGGTATAAGGGTGAAAAGGCATATGCCTTTACCTTGCACCACATCCTATGATATATGTTCTTTCTCATAACTGATTTTTCCTTTCTCACCTTTTCACTCTCTCACCTTTACAGAGTCTGTTGGGATACTGTCACGCCGCAACATGGGTTGCATGGTTGTCTGGGGACGCATCATCGTGGGCTGCTGTTCTTTTTTCCAGAAACGGAAGATGTCCCAGAAGTTGTCGAGTTTCCTGCGCCACACGAAGCCTGCTCCATACATGCTGGTGTAGCCTTCCAGCCAGTCGTAGACGTTCTGCTGGTAGAACAGTTTCACGTTCTGTGTTCCGTTCTGGTTCAGGCGGTACTCCATCGTCACGTTGTCGAAGAACGACTGGTTCTGTCCTGGCATGTCGCTGGCACCCGAGGATACTTTGCCGCCAATCTCCACCTTCAGGCGGTTGTTGAGGAAGCGCTTGGCGAACTTGAACGAATAGTCCGTGTGCATAGCACCACTCGCGTCAGTGGTGTTGTCGATGCCCACGCTGAGGTCGAGCGTCTTCAGGGCCGAACCTGTAATGTTGTTGATCTCGCTCTGCAGGAATGAACTGAGGGCCGAGTTCATCGAGAAACTGCCCGTGTTGCCATCTGCGAGGTACATGCCCGTGGTGAGCATTGTCACGGCGATTTTTCCGCGCTCCTCTGTAGACATCGTGGCCAACTCACCGCTGACGGCATTGTCTTCAGGAGCGTCAATGATGAACTCCAGTCCCATGTCGTTGAGCGTCTTGGTGATTACCACACCACAATCGAAGGCCACGCTACGGCCCACACCGCTCTCGTCCGTCACCGTCGCCTTGGTGCGCTCCGTAGCCGTGATGTTCAGTTTCGGATTCATGGGATCGCCGTTGAACTCTACATAACTGCCATCCTTGATGTTGAACGTTTTCAGTGGAATCACGGGTAAAGAGTATTTCATCTCACCGTCGTTGAGCGTATAGCGGCCCGTCAGGTTGATGCCGTCGGAGTTATATCTCATGCGCAGGTCACCTCCCCCCATCAGGTCCACGTAGTTTGTCTGCTCGGCATTGAGGTCGCACACGATGTGGGCACCCTCCGACACACTGATGGTCAGGTCGACGTTCAGCCCGCTGGGGGTGGGCCGCGTCACAACGGTCTGGGTGGAGTCAGTGAAATCGGTAAACTTCACCAGTTCGTCCAGCCTGTAGTCCGCCGAAAGGGGCGAGTCGAGCAGCATATAGGTCATGTCCGTCGAACCTAACACGTCGAGCCGTCCGCGCATGTTCATGGCCTCCAACGGGCCTTGCAGACGGGCGAAGAAGTTCACGAAGGCCTTGCCGTAGGCGATGCTCTTGGCTTCCTGCTTGGCATTGATGAGCAACAGATTGCGCGCCCGCATCCGCATGTCGATGCTGATGTGGTCTATGTCTGAGAAGTCGATGTCTCCCATCAGGTTCAGTGGCTCGTCGTTGTAGGCGTAGAGTCCGAAGTTCTCCAACAGCAGGTGACTGCCCACCACGCGCACAGGGTCGTTGTCGAAGCGCATTCTTACGCCGTAAGGCACACTGACGAGGTAGGCCGAGTCGACGAAAATTTCACCATTTACGTCGGGGCGTTTCGTCGTACCCTGAATGGTGAGCGTGCCGTCGCCATAGCCCTCAAGGCCGATGATCTGGTCGGGCACGAAGCCGTTGGCAATCGAGAGCGGCATCTGCGTCATGGTGAATGTGGCATCGATGATGCCCTCATCCGTTCCCGTTGTCTTCTTGTTCTGATAGGTACCGCTGAGCAGACCGAACTCCTCTTCGTCAAGCATCAGACGGGCCTCCACAGCGTGGGTGTCGTCCTCCTTCTGCAGGTACACCAACTCCGTACTGAGGTTGCCGATGGGCGACCCCTCGTAGGTCATGCTCTGTATGGCCATGTCGGAGGCCACGGAGAAGTTCTCATTCTGATCCTGCATGATGTGGTAGTCGCCGTTAAGTTTACCCGTGATGTGGGGCAGGTAGGGCAACACGGAGGTTACCTCGCCCAGGTCCAGACGGTGCAGCGACAGCGTCAGGTCCTGCAGCATGGTGGAGTCTTGGTTTTCGGTATAGAGTTTCAGACCTGTCATGTCGTCGGATATCAGGTCTACTTTCGCCTGGATCTTTTTGTTCTTGGCCAGGAAGATGAAGTTGTCCTTGTTCAAGTTGAACTCCTTGTAGCCGATGGTGGGTCTGTCGGGCATCAGTTTGAAGCGGATGCCGTCCGACTCCATCTCTGCTGTCGCTCCGATGCGCACGCCCATCTTGCCCTTGGCATCGTAGTAGCGCAGGCCCGCCAGTGCACCGTGCTCGTGGAAGTGGCCGTCGACCAGGGCGTTAAACACAAATTGGGGATTCTTCTTGTTGTTGCGTATCTGTCCCTGATAGGTCAGCCGCTCGCCTTTCTGCGTCAGGTTCAGACGGATAGTATCTATCCTCGTGCTATCATAGTTCAAAGAATATAGATAACTTTGGCCGTTGATGCCCGTCTCGGGAGAGGTGTTCACGTCGAGCATCATTTCCTTGAAGGTGATGTCGCTGGTCTTCAGCAAGTCGGCAATGGGGTTGTTGTGCTTGCTCTCCACATGCAGTTTCATCGTTGGCAGCAGCCGTCTGATGGTGGGCTGGTCGATGATGTTCTGTTCATATTTCGACATCACGGAGTCTGAAAGCGTTGTCAACTGTTGGAGCACGCGCTCGTAGTCACCACTGGCATCCACCTTCACGATGAAGTCGCCGCTTTGTGCCCTTACGATGGTAGTGTCCTCGTCGGTCCTTACCAGCAACCCAATCTTTTCGGGGAGATAAGCCTTTTTCTCGTCCTCGATCAGTATGTCTCCCAACAGCCCACTCAGACGATGGGTCTTTTTCAAGTCGGAGTTTACGTCGATATTACCCGTAAAACCGATAATCAGGGGCTCGTTCACCAGTCGCATCCTGTAGAGGTCGGCCTTGGCCAGACTGGCCGTGATGGTGCCCTCCACCTTTTTGGTGTCCAGCAATGCGTTGATGCCGATGGTTCCGTCGAAGAGTTCGTTGCTGCCCGTCAGTGAGGCCTGTCCACGCCCATTGCTGAGTGTGGCCTGTGCTGCCAGGTCGTTCAGGTTCCAATGACCGTATTGCAGATGGTGGACGGTGGCATCGGCGGTCAGACGGCTGCGATTGGAGAGCAGGTCCATACCGTATCCCTTTGCCTTGATGTCTGCCGAGATCGTGTAGAGTGAGTCCTTTGGCAGGAAGTGGTGCAGGTTCAGGCTGTTTACCTGGAGATCTGCATCGTAACTCATATTTTGCGTCGCCATTTCGCCTTTGGCATCGAAGGGAATCGTGGCCTCGCCCTTCAACTTTACACTGCCGTTACCCTCTCTTGCCGTCAGGTTTGCAGCATAGCGTGGCCCGTTGGCCTTTACCGTACCGTCAAGCGTCATCCCATTCGGGATGCGGTAGTCGCCCTTCATCTTAGGATCGATGAAGGCTGTCAGGAAGTCGATGTTCTGGGCTTTCGCCTTCACTCTTATGTCGGCCTTCAGATTCCGTATGTCCGTCAGGTTGCCTGCTGTACCGTCTGCAGTCAGGTGCAGGGCAGTAGGCAGGTTGATGTCCAGCCCCGTGAACTCCAGTTGCTGCATATTGCCGTTCACGCTGCCCTTGATGGCTAATGGGTGGTTGGGATAGCGCTCGATGAACTTCTGGGGCAGGTCGCCTGCAAACCTCAACAGATCCTGCTTGCCCACCTGGGCATTCAACCTAAATTTCATCTTGCCAGGGTTCTGCATGTCGGCGATATTGAAATCGACATCTGCCTCTGCCATGATATCTGAATCTGGTGTCCTCAATGTCAATGCAGGAATCTGTATGTTGTTAAAGGCAGAGTCGAGCCTCACGCCACCCGTCAGTTCCGTAATTTCCAGTCCGCTCTTCTCCTTCAGGGTTGTCTGGCGTACAAAGAACGAAGTGCCTTGGGGCGTATAACTGATGGAGTCGATGCCCAGACGGATGCCGCTAAGGGCGAGGTGGTTGTAGTCGAGGCCTTTCACTTCTTGTTCCCTGCGGTTGTCGTAGGTAAGGCAACCGTCGTGCCAGTCCAGACTCTCTACCTTATATATATTATGGCCGATATCCACGAGTGCCTCCCGTGCCACAGCGCGCCCCAAGTAGGCTCCAATGTCGAGTGTGTCGCCTGGCAAATGTATTTTTACGTCTGTCCTTGCTATGCTGAGGCTGTCGGCATTAATCTTCCACCTCACTTCCGAGGTGGTGGTATCCACTGCTGCCGTATCACTTAGGGCGATGTCGAGACGGGCATCGGAGAGCCGTGCCCCGTTCACCTCCACCGTCTCCTGATCTAGGTCGATACCTTTCGAGGAGAGCCAGAGTTCGTCGAGTTCTCCTTTGATGCGGAGGTCGCTTATAAAACCATTGGTGTTGATCTTTGCCTGATGGAGCGACAGTTCGTCGATTACCACGCGCTTTTTCAGCAGTGGCAATAGTTTTACGTCGGCCACAAGTTTCCTCACGTCGGCAAGGGTATCCTTCAGTTGGGGGAGGGAGTCGTTTTGCTTGATCGCACGGAAGCCCTCGATGCCCAGATCGAGGGGGAACTCCAGGTTCACGTGCTCCACGATAATCTCCATCCCCGTCTTTTCCGAGGCGATGGCAGCCACCTTTTTCACCGCCCAGTTCTGTACGGGCGGCAGATAGATCAGCACGGCGAGTATGATAATGAGCAGAAAGGGCGTGAGCACCGCAATCCCAATCCACTTCAGGGCTTTCTTCATCGTTGATGCGATTCGACTGTGCAAAAGTACAACAATTCTCTGAAACTACGTCATTTCTCTGCGAATATTTTTTGCCTTATGGCTCATTGATGGCGCTGCGTAGCATCGCTGTGCTTTCACCGAGCATGCGGATAAACTCCTTCGTCGAGTTCTTTACGTAAGCGTTTTTCAGCAGGTGAATGCAGCCTTGCATCTCGTTCTCTGGTGTATCGGTCTCAATAATGGGAATGGCTTTCAGTCCGTCCTCGTAGACCACCGTACTCTCACTAAGCACAGTTACATAGTTTGACTCCCTCACCAGACGGAACAGCAGATATACCGTGTTCATCTCCACCTTAATCTTATAGTGGTAGTCGAATTGTGCCACCGTTCGGTCGAAGGCACTTCGGGCCTGTGTGCCCTGACGCGTCAGGGCAAGGTCGTAGCGCTGTAGTTCCTCCAGGGTGATGGTGTTGCGCGAGGCCAAGGCGTGACGCTCGTTCACGATGGCAGCCAGACGGTGGTGGAACAGCACGCGGCTCTCCACCTTCGGATTCGGCTTCGTGGGCTTGAAGGCCAGCACGAAGTCCAGTTCGTGGTTCGTCAACTGCTCTATCAACTCCGCCATCGTCGACTGCGTTACGTTCATCTTCACGTGCGGATATTGACGCAGGAAGGCCGTCACCGTCTCGGCCATGATGCTGGCAAACGAGAAAGTCACGCCGATCTTCAGTTCTCCGCCCATTACGCTGCTCAGTTCCTCCATGCGCAGCATACAGTTGTCTGCCGAACGTAGCGTCTCCTGCGCCAGTGGCAGTAGTGTCTGTCCGGCTTCCGTCAGCGTCACCTCGTGGCTATTGCGCTGGAAGAGCGGCTGATTCAGTTCGTTCTCCAGTTGCTGTATCTGGTGCGAGAGCGTGCTTTGGGTGATAAACAGGTCCTTGGCGGCAGTAGAGAAATTCAGCGTTTCTGCCAGTCGGAGGAAGTATTTCAGTTGTCTTAGTTCCATATTTTTTTCGGGCTTATTCCATTTCCTGGTGCAAATATACGCATTTTTGCCATACCGACAAAGCAATTTGCATGAAAAGTGGTTTTGCTATCGAAATCATCGATAGCAGCAAGTCCCACAAATCATAACTAATCGTTGCAAAACTGCCGTTTTCGCCGTACCTTTGCACCGTCAAAAGGAAACATTTTTATTTTTAACCAAATAGGAGATAACGATTATGATTACAATGATGGAAATGGCAGCAATGCTCGTCGCAGGTACAGTGTTCAGCACATGGATGGCAAAACACGACAATCTGGAGGTCCGCTAACCTCCAGATTTTTTTTTGCAATTAATTCTTGAAAAATGGAAGTTCAATCAGAAAATATTCGTATCTTTGCGGCCAATTATGAGGCATAGGATGAGAATTATAAGGATGTTGATGGCTCTGGGGGCTATTATGCTGACAGCCGTTTTGAACTGGCAGGGGGACAACTTTGCCATAGAACGGCAGAAGGCACAAGACTTCTACTCTGTTGAGACTTTAATGAGTCCTCAGAAGCATCATCACCTTGAAGCCACGCTGACGGATGCCACCAGTCTTTATCGTGTCTGTAGTTCACGTCCGCAAAGAATTCTTTCCACACAAGGATCAAAGACCGAACGGACAGCCAACCATTTCGGCTTCTTCCGGAGAAATATTGTCAAACCCATCCAATTCCTTCACGACAGCCGACGTCGTCTGGAGACGTCTCCCTTTAGTCTGTCGGCCTCGTGCCATTATTATGTGATAGCACTGAGGCATATCCTTCGCTAGCATAGTGTTGACTTAGGGACACACATGTTATTCACATTATTCATTTAATATCAACAACAACTATGCCAAGTTTTAAGGATTTGGGGATGGCTGCTGCCGTCTCTGCATATAAAAAAATTACGATTAAGAAGTCATTGTTTTCAAAGAAGGCCATCTACACGCCGACACAGAGCCCTCTCAAGGTCATCATCCAGGATTATACCCCGACAGAGGGTGAGCGTCTGGAGCGACTGCTCAACATGCCGCTCGACAAGATGGTAGCCGACATTGAGAAGAATGGGGCGCCGAAATCGGCTCCCATCGGGCACTTCCGCTTTGAAGCCTGTATAAGTGAGGACGGCCAGTTCTGTGCCATCCAACTCTTCCGGTTTATAGATTTCAAAAACAGTCCTGTGTTCGAACCACGCTTTTATGAAGGAGGTAAAGACGTGGAAGCCATTGCAAAACTGTTCTGAATCGCGAGAATCGTTATAACAATCATCCGCATCCGGCTCATCATTAAGCCGGATGATTTTTTTGCTCCAAAAGTTTGGGATATACGGACTAATTACGTAATTTTGCAGCGGAATGAAGAAGGAATACCAGTTAGTAGGGATTGCCTCGGTCATGCACCTGCTGGTGGACGGCCTGTGCATCTGCTGTATGTACCTTTTGTCGGAAGGTTTCTCATTGATGCCTGAGGGCGACGGGCTGCGGCTGGCGACGGTGTTCTTGATTTATAACAGTTTCGCCTTTGTGTCACAACCCTTGACAGGGGCGTGGATAGACAGGATGCGGCAGCCACATTGGATGTTGTTGGCGGGTGTCATGCTGATGACGTTGGGTGTGGCGATGGCCTCACTGTCGATGACGACAGGGGTGAGTCCTGCGCTGTTCATTGCTGTGGCGATGCTGCTGGGCATGGGAAATTCGTGTTTCCACGTGTGGGGCGGTAAGCAGACGGTGATCAAGGCGGGCAATGATATTCGGGCCGTGGGTGTGTTCGTGTCGACGGGGGCGTTCGGACTGGCCATTGGGGGCGTGTTCTGTGAGTGGATATTGCTCTACGCATTTCTGTTATTAATCTGTGTGCTGGCAGGTGTGTATCTGCGGTTCGATGACAATAGTCTCCGAGTGTCATCTGCCAGTACCCCAGCGATATCCTCATTTATGACATGGGTGGCAATGGGGACGCTAATGGCAGTGGTGATGTTCCGTTCGTTTGTGGCTCAGGATTTCTCCTCCGGCATTGAGAAGGAAATGGGTCTGATTCTTGCATTGGGTTTCACAGCGATGCTGGGAAAGATGGCGGGTGGATGGCTGGCAAAGGCCTTCGGCATCGTGCCCTCAATGGTGGGGGTACTGACGGTAGTGCTTGTCTGCATGTTGCTGAAGGAATCGGGCACGGGCGTTCTCCTGATAGGAGTCTTCGCGATGAATTGTACGATGGCCGTAACGCTCTGGCTGGCGAACGAAGTGTTGAAGGGGCGCGAGGGCCTGGCCTTCGGACTGCTCGCTGCCGCCCTGATACCAGGCTGGTTGTTGGCCGCTAACCTGTATGAACTATGGTGATTGGAGAACTGTTCATGACGCTGTTGGCCACTATCCTGATAGAATACGGGGTACTGAGGTTGATGGGCGAGAATCGCATCAGGGTGTTACTCTCGTCGGTGATTGTGAACTGTCTGACGAACCCGTCTCTGAATCTCTTTGTGTTCTACGTGGACGACAGTTGGACGACTATACTCATAGGTGAGTTGCTGGTCATTGTGGTGGAGACGCTGTGGTACTACTGGATCGTAAGGCAGTGGTCGCAGGCGGCCTGGTACGGATGCCTCTGCAATGCTATCAGTTTCCTGACAGGACTATTATACAGTTTTACATTATACTAATTAAAAAGATTTAAGATTATGATTCTATTAGACATTATCGATCCAGGACGGCCGCGTATCCCTAGGATTATCAAGCCAGTCAAGCAGCCTGTCCAAGATTCTCTGGACACAATTAAGGACACATTAACTAACGTAAAGGAATCTGTAGCCGACAGTGTCTCGCAGTCGGAACTGGTGTTCAGCAACGTCGGAGTGACTGACAATGGCCAGCCCTCAATGGTGTTGGCTGTCGTAGTGGTGGCTGTGGCACTGATTGCCTGTCTGACCCTGGCCTACACGTACAGAAAGCGTGTGGCTCTGTCATAAGACTGGTGCTTCAGCGCAGGCCGAAAGCCTGCCATAGCGGGTCGTTGGGGAGGGAAGCCTCCACGATGACCTGTTGTTTTGATACGGGGTGGGTAAACTCCACACGACGTGATAGCAGGGAGATGCTGCCATCGGGGTTGGAGCGAGGGGCACCATACTTCAGGTCGCCCTTGATGGGACAGCCCATCGCTGCTAATTGGCAGCGGATCTGATGGTGGCGACCTGTCATGAGATTGACTTCAAGCAGGGTGTAGTTGTCGGAATTGGCAATGACGCGATATCTCAAGATGGCCTTCTTGGCGTTGGGACGCTCGCGGTCGTAGGCGTACGACTTGTTCTGCTTCTCATTGCGCACAAGCCAGTGCTCAAGGGTTCCTTCTGGTTCACGCGGCGTGTTCTTGACGATTGCCCAATAAGTCTTGTGGACCTCACCCTCGGCAAACATCTTGTTCAGACGGGTGAGGGCTTTTGATGTTCGGGCGAAGACGACCAGTCCAGAAACAGGACGATCCAGGCGATGTACCACGCCCAGGAATACGGCCCCAGGCTTCTGGTACTTCTCCTTCAGATAGTCCTTCACCCAATCAGAGAGGGGGCGATCGCCAGTCTTGTCGCCCTGCACGATCTCCCCGCTCTGTTTGTTGACTATGATAATATGGTTATCTTCGTAAACGACTTGCATATTACATGTTCATGCCGCCATCGACCTGGATGACCTGGCCGCTGACATAACTCGACATGTCGCTGGCAAGGAACGTAGCCACGTTGGCGATGTCCTCTACCTGTCCACCACGGCGCAGGGGAATCTTATTGATCCACTCCTTGCGGATGTCGTCGGGCAGGGCCTGTGTCATAGCGGTGTCGATGAAGCCGGGGGCGATGGCGTTGGCACGGATACCCTTTGGTCCCATCTCCTGACCGATTGATTTGGCAAGGGCGATAAGACCAGCCTTAGAGGCAGCGTAGTTGGCCTGTCCGGCATTGCCATGAACACCCACCACAGAGGCCATGTTGATGATGGAGCCGCCACGCTGGCGCATCATCACAGGTACACAGGCGTGGATGAAGTTGAAGGCCGACTTCAGGTTGACGGCAATTACGGCGTCCCACTGCTGCTCGGTCATACGGAGCATCAGGCCGTCCTTTGTGATACCAGCATTGTTTACCAGGATATCAATGCTTCCAAACTCCTCCTTCACTGCCTTGACCACTTCCTCGGTCTGAGCGAAGTCGGCAGCGTTGGAGGCGTAACTCTTGGCCTTCACGCCCTTGGCAGCGATTTCCTTTTCTGTCTCCTCGTTCACCTCGAGGTCAGTGAATGCGATGTTTGCGCCTTCCTCGGCGAACTTCAGTGCGATAGCCTTTCCGATACCGCGTGCAGCACCAGTGATCAGCGCTGTCTTACCTTCCAATAAT
>JAFUAK010000200.1 GCA_017460765.1 Prevotella sp.
CTCTGGATGGCTGCTGATGGCATTGATACCATGGGCCAGTAAGTTCCTGAGAGATAAATTCGATCTCGACTACTCGATATTCTATCACTCTTTCTGGCATGCCTGGCAGCAGATGCCACTATACATCGTCTATCCTGAGGACGGCAACTACTTCCTCTACGGTCCCCTGTTTACGGTACTGATAGCACCGCTTGCCGTCCTGCCTTACCAAATGGGTCGCCTGCTATGGATGCTGCTCATCACCTTTGTGCCCTATTGGAGCATCCGAAAGACGAACTTCAGCGTCCGGCAGCAGGTGTTCATCCTGTGGTTTATTGCAGCAGAGGCCTATCTCTGTATTCTCGACTCTGAGAGCAACAGCCTGATTCTGGCATGCCTGATTTTCACCTATTACCTGATAGATAAGGAAAAGGATCAGTGGGCGGCGCTGGTAATCGCCCTGGGTGCCGCCACGAAACTCTTCGGAATTGTAGGATTCGCTTTCCTGCCCTTCTCACGCCATAAGTTGAGACTGTGCTTGTGGGTGCTTGTCTGGCTGGTAATCCTGCTGGTGCTTCCCATGTTGGTCTTCGGGCCGGAATATGTGTGCGGGCAGTACCGGGAATGGTATGACGTGCTGCTGCACAAGAATGAACTGAACCAGTTTGCTCCTGGTCAGAATATCTCTCTGCTGGGAATCGTCAGGAAGGTATCAGGGTGTGCCTCTTACAGCGACCTGTGGCTAATGATTCCAGGTATGATTCTCTTTGCAGGGCCTTATCTAAGGTTTGACCAGTATCGGTATCCCGCTTTCCGCCAGACGATCCTGGCCTCTGTGCTGATGTTCCTCATCCTGTTCACGACCAGTTCGGAGTCCTCCGGCTATATCATCGCCATGGCCGGTGTCGCCGTCTGGTATACGGCTACTCCCTGGAAGCGCGGCAAGTGGGATGTTGCCCTGATGGTCTTTGCCTTCATCATCACATCCATGTCACCCTCCGACATCTTTCCGAAGGTGGTGTGGCGCGAACTCATCAAGCCTTACTCGCTGAAGGCACTGCCGGTGGCACTCATCTGGATGAAACTTATTTACGAACTCTATACAAAGAATTATGAAGACCGTAACGCTACTCATACCCTGTTATAATGAGGAGGCCTCACTCCCATTGCTCTTCAGGGCACTGACTGAGTTGTTTGACAAGGAGAGACAATATCGTTGGGAGGTGCTGCTGATCAACGACGGCAGCCGTGACGCCACCCTCAGGCTCCTTAAGGAGCAGAACAGTCGGGACAACCGCTTCGGCTATCTCTCCCTGTCGCGCAATTTTGGAAAGGAGGCGGCGATGTTGGCCGGTTTCGACTATGCCCAGGGCGACTGTGTGGTCATTATGGATGCCGACCTACAGCATCCGCCGACAGTCATTCCCACCATGCTCCATGAATGGGAGGCCGGCTATGAGGATGTCTATGCCATGCGCACCAGCCGGGGCGGGGAGCCTTGGCTGAGGAAGGTGCTGACGATGTTCTATTACAGACTGCTCCAGAAGGTTTCCGACATTGAGATTCTTCCTAACGTGGGCGATTTCCGCCTGCTCGACCAGAAGTGTATCGAGGCCTTACGCCAGTTGCGGGAGTCGCAACGCTATACAAAAGGTATGTACTGCTGGATAGGATTCAGGAAGAAGGAAATCCGCTTCGAGCAGGGCGACCGTCTGGAGGGAAGGTCTTCCTTCAACTTCTGGCGGCTCCTGAAGTTGTCGATGGAGGGCATCACCTCCTACACCACATCCCCTCTACGGGTCGCTACCGTATTGGGTCTGCTAACATCGCTGCTGGCCTTCTGCTATATGTTCTACGTCCTCGTATGCACATTGGTTTACGGCGATCCTGCCAGAGGCTATCCGACCATCGAGGTCACGATGCTCTTCTTGGGGGGTGCCCAACTGCTGTCGCTTGGGGTTATCGGCGAATACTTAGGGCGCATCTTCCACGAGAGTAAGCATCGCCCCGTCTACATCGTGTCTGAAATGAAAAGTGCTATCCAGTCATCATAAAGAATTATATAAGTTATGAAACAGACAAGACTTTGGATGCTCGCCGCCATCCTCGTAATCATTTGCGGCGCTTGTGTGATTACTTGTTGCAACAGCGACGAGGATAATCCCGTTGTCAGCCCGACCGACGACAGCAGCCAGTTTGTAACCCTTAGTGAGGTCGTGCCAGATGCCATCCTGGAGATTCGCTATTACGGCACGTACAACTTCGTGGGAACCCGCATCGACGGCTATGAAGAGCCGACGGCATTGCTGACCAAGCAGGCTGCTGACAGCCTAAAGGCCGTCAGCGATGACGTGATGTCACAGGGCTATCGCCTGAAGATTTACGATGCCTACCGTCCGCAGAAAGGCGTTGACCACTTCGTGCGCTGGGCGCAGGATTTGGAGGACACAAAGATGAAGCCCTACTTCTATCCCGACCTCGACAAGAGCGTGCTCTTCCCCCAGGAATATATCTGCCTGAAGAGCGGTCACACGCGCGGCTCAACTGTTGACCTGACGCTCTTCGACATGGCGACGGAGAAGGAACTCGACATGGGCGGCACCTTCGACTGGTTCGGCCCCGAGAGCCATCCTGACTTCTGCGGAAACCCCGAGACGGGAGAATACACAGGCGATAACAGCAAGAGTCCCGCCGAGCCGAAGCGCAGCATCACCGCCGAGCAGTTCGAGCACCGCATGATTCTCCGCCGCGCCATGCTCGCCCACGGCTTCAAGCCCTTCGACACCGAGTGGTGGCATTTCACGCTGAAGGACGAGCCATTCCCCGATACCTACTTTACCTTCCCTGTAAAGCAGATTAAATGAAAAGAGAGGTTATCCGCGGGCTTCGATCTTCTTGTTGATGTCATCGATTACCTCGTCGGTCAACTCGTATTTCGAGATGATGAACATTGCCAGGAGCAACAGGGCGGCTGGGATGACGCAGACCAGCCAGAGGATACCCTCTTCGGCCTCTGGCGTCTGGGTGACGCTGTCGGGATTGTAACTGACGTAGTCGAGGATGGCGGGAGCCACCACGCTGCCCAGTGTCATACCGGCCTTGAAGAAGATGCCCGTCAGGGCGTTCACGATGCCGGCGATGCGCTTGCCGCTGACATACTCACCGTAGGAGATCACCTCAGGCACGAGGGCCCACATGTAACCCGTAGCCACGATGACACCCGTGGATTTCACGAACTGGGCGACGTAGACCAGGCCCATGCTGGGGTTATCCATCTTGGCCACGATATAGAGGAAGGCCATACCCACGATGGCTATCGAGAGGAAGATGTAGAACATGTTCTTCTTGCCCACCATCTTCTTGATCATCGGCACCAGCGGCATGAAGATGAACGAGGGAGCAGAGCCGAGACCCATAAAGATGGAGAGTTGGTCGGCTGAGCCGTGCATGTTGCTGTTGATGAAGTAGGCTCCGGCGGCATTGCCAATCGACATCATGGCGAAGGCTGTGATGAAGAAGAAGGCAATGATGCGCAGCGGACGGTTGTGGAAGAACTCCATCCACAGGTCGCTGATCTTTACGTTGGCAGCCTCACTGGCATCCATCACCACGCGCTCCTTACACTGCGAGAAGCAGAAGAGCAGCAGGGCGAGGCCCACCAAGCCGTAGATGGTCATCGTGGTGAACCAGGCGGCAGGATCCTTCGGCAGACCTTCGGCCTCGGTGTCGGTGAAGTAGGCGATGAGCAGGGGCAGACCAGAGCCCACGGCCAGACCACCACAGTTGGCCATGAACATACGGACGGAGGTCAGGATGGTGATCTCATCGGTATCGCGGGTCAGCGAGGAGTTCAGGGCGCCGTAAGGCACGTTGATGAATGTGTATAGCAAGGTCATTGCTATATACGTGATGTAGGCATAGAGCAGCGACGGGGCGAAACCGTTCCAGAAGCAGAGGATGGCAAAGCCCGTCAGGGGGATACCGACGAACACCAGATAGGCACGGTATTTACCCAACTTGGGGTTGTGCTTATCGATGAGTGCACCCACGATGGGGTCCCAGATCACGTTGGCGATATTACCTACAGCGAACATCACCGATACGTCGACGGCATTCAGGCCGTAGATGTCGGTGTAGAAGAACAGCAGGTACATACACGTTGTCTGGAAAATCAGGTTTTGTGCCAGATCGCCCGAGCCGAAGCCGATGCGCTGGAGCCAGGATAGTTTGTAGAATCCTTTCGTTTCGTTAGTTGTTGCCATA
>JAFUAK010000201.1 GCA_017460765.1 Prevotella sp.
GATGCGCTGGGTGTCATCAACGGAAAGTAGCCACTCTGTTCTTGGTCAGTCACTATTGGGAAATCCGCGGCATGAATAGCCAGAACGGCTATCAAGCCTATCAGGGAGGTTAAAACTTTTTTCATTAGTTATTAATATTAGTATCGTATTTCATCAGATTGAATCGTATGGCATCGTTAATGCTTCTCCCGATACTGCTGGGGTGTCACACCCGTAGACTTCTTGAAGATACGGTTAAAATAGGAGTAATCTTCATAGCCCAATGAGTCGGCAATGGTCTTGACTGGGTTGTCAGTAGTGACTAACAACAGTTCGGCCTTTTCCATTTTCCGTCGAATGATATAATTGGTCGGGGTATCGCCAGTCTCTTCCTTGAACATCCGAAAGAAGTGCCCTTTCGACATACAGGCCTTGTCGGCAAGTTGGTCGATGTCAATTCTATTGTTGATATTGGCCCGGATAAAGGCAATAGCCTGATGAATCCGGTCGTCCTTTACCGATGCCTTAGGCTGGGCATATCGCAGGAAGTGCGACAATAGGATAAAGATAATGCCCCTTGATTCCACTTTGTCACAGAATGGTCGCAGCAGGTTCTTTTGATAATTCTCTATCAACATATGATGATTGTCGTAGACGTCAGGATTTGACGCTGGTATCTTCAGGAATGGGTTAATCTCGCAAAGTCGTTTGATGAGTCTCAGGTCATCCTCTTGAGCCTCAACTTCTACAGGCATGTTAAAGTCTCCGAGAATGGCAGTCTCGTTCTGCATGTCCTCGAAGATATGTATATAATAATGTGTAAACAGCGAGTTGCAGATACAATTGTGCTTGGTATAGGCTGGGATGAAGTAAAGATGACGGGGTGTCAGGTCGTATGTGCCTGATGGCAGTTCTATCTGTGCTCTGCCTTCAGTTACATAATAGAGGCGGGAAAAAGGACTTCGCACATTTTTCCAGTTCCAGTCCCCGTCGTGATAACAACACCCAACGTTAAGGGTAAACAAATGGAGTTTATCTACGGGTATATTCATATCTTGTTGTGGTTTCTGTATGCAAAATAACAAAAAATAATTGAGAATCGGCTCTGTTTTTGGAGAAAATGTTACGATAATCCTATAATGTGTTTCTTTTTTCAGCAGTTTTCCCTGAATTATGTCTTACCTTTGTACCCAAAATTATAGAATATGAAGAGAATCGTTTTGTTTTTCGTGATGCTGGGACTCTCCCAGATGCTTCTTGCTCAGGAAGTGGATTCCGTATTGGCCCGTCATAACTTCTTCTATGCAGGCCAGAGTAAAAGGATGCGGATGTTCAAGGTGAAGGATGGTCAGGTTTGTTGGGTTTATGACAATGCCCTTCGGCCAGAATCTGAGCACTTACGAGGGGAGATCAGCGATGCCATCCTGATGACTGACGGGCATATACTGATGGCCCATCAATATGGCATTGCCGAACTCGACGAGACAGGTGCCTTCGTCTGGAACTATGCGGCACCCGAGGGTACGGAGATCCATACCGTTCAGCCGATAGGCCAGACACATGTGGTATTTGTACAGAACGGGAAACCTGCCAAGGCGGTGGTGATGGAAATCCCGTCGAAGCGGATTGTCCGTGAGTTTGAACTGCCCATCTCTGAAAAAGGATCGGTTCACGGACAGTTCCGCAATGCCCGCCTCACCTCTCGGGGTACGCTGCTCATCGCCAACATGGCACTGGGCTGCGTCCATGAGTACAACTGCGAGGGCCGTGAGGTGGACCGTTGGTCAGGGTTCCTGCCCTGGTCTGTTCAGGAGTTGCCGAAGGGTAATCTGCTGATCACAGGACGGAAGGGAAAGATTCAGGAGATTACTCGTATGGGTGAAACGGTATGGGAGACGAACACCACCGACTACGGCATTACCCAGCCCCAGAAGACCGTCCGACTGAAAAACGGTCATCACATTATTAATAATTGGTACAACGAATGGAACAAGACTCCGATGGATACCGTCAATGCGCCCGTTCAGGCCGTAGAGATTGACAAGGAGGGTAAGGTTGTGTGGCAACTCAAGGCGTGGAAGGATCCTGACCTCGGCCCGTCGACAACTATCCAGTTGCTTGATGAGGCTGTCAACCGCGATCGTCTGTTCTTTGGCGAGTTCAATCCACAGTTCCCCAAACTCTTCGTCGGTCCCAATGAGCCGATAGGCGTTGGCCGTGGCATTCATCCTGGCCGTGTGGCGTGGGTGCATAGTCCCGGTGTAGCAAAATGGGACGGCAGGACGGGCCTCTGGGTGGAGGATCGTTGGAACGACCAGGCAAAGGCCGATGCCATGATCCGCGAGGCGGTCGAGCAGTTGACGGGTGAATCCACGCCTAAGAAAGCCTGGCAGGCTTTGTTCCGTTATTTCAACAAGACTCACGGGCGAGGTAACAGAGGCTATAAGAAAGGTGAGACGATAGCCGTGAAACTGAATATGAACAATGCTATCACACATCACGACACCATTGAACTCAATTCGTCACCCTTTGTCACATTGGCACTGGTGCGATCAATGGTCTGTGACGGTGGCGTGCGCCAGAAGGATATCATCCTCTGTGA
>JAFUAK010000004.1 GCA_017460765.1 Prevotella sp.
AAGACAGAGGATCAGGAGTGTCCGTGCCGATGTCAATATAGCGTGTCTCAATGCTTAGCCTTTCATCTTGTCAATGATGTTCATGACGTGCTCCAGTTCCTCCTCGTTGGCGAAGGGGATGCTGATCTTTCCCTTTCCCTGAGGGGAACAGGTCATCTGCACCTTCACCTTGAAGAGTTCGGACAGACGGTCTCTCAGGATGGAGTATTCCAGCGGCAACTGCGTCGTGGGGGCTACGGTCTTCTTGACGGTCTGCATGTTCTCGCCGTTCTTGAGCATCTGCACCATCTCCTCCACCTTTCTTACGGAGTAGCCGTTGCGTTGTACCTCCTTGAAGAGTTTCAACTGTGCCGACGGGCTGTCGAGTGACAGCAGGGCACGGGCGTGTCCCATGTCCATCTCCTTGTTCTTCAGTGCCATCTGGATCTGTGCAGGCAACTTCAGGAGTCGGAGATAGTTGGTGATGGAGGTACGGCTCTTGCCGACACGCGAAGAAATGCGCTCCTGTGTCATGCCCGTTGCCTCCGACAGGTGCTGGTAGGCCAAGGCAATCTCGATGGCGTTCAGGTCCTCACGCTGGATGTTTTCCACGAGGGCCATCTCCATGACGTTGTCGTCCTCTGCCGCTCTGATGTAGGCGGGAATAGCCTTCAGTCCGGCCATCTGCGAGGCTCTCCAACGGCGCTCTCCGGCGATGATCTGATACTTGCCGTCAGCCGTCTGACGGAGTGTGATGGGTGTGATGATGCCGATCTCACGGATGCTTGCGGCGAGTTCCTTCAGGGCTCCCTCGTCAAACTCCCGTCGCGGCTGGTTGGGGTTCGCCTCGATGAGATCGATGGCGATTTCGCTCAGGTTGGACGTTCCTTGTGTCTGGATGTCGCCAGTGTCGATCAGCGCATCCAGGCCCCGTCCTTTCCCGGTTCCAATATTGTCCAGGCCTCTGCCCAGGACATTACGGTCATATTTCTTTCTTACGGCCATGATAGTTTATGGTTATTTGTTTTTGTGAATGATTTCTTTGGCGAGAGCCAGATGGTTCTTGCTGCCGGTAGAATCGGCGTCATAGAGGATGACGGGCAGACCGTGGCTTGGGGCCTCGGAGAGTTTGACGTTTCGCTGGATGACGGTCTTGAACACCAGTTCCTGGAAATGACGCTTCACCTCGTCGTAGATCTGGTTGGCCAGACGCAGACGGCTGTCGTACATCGTCAGCAGGAATCCTTCAATCTCCAGACGCGGGTTCAGTTTGTTCTTGATGATCTTGATGGTGTTGAGCAGTTTGCTGATGCCTTCGAGGGCAAAGTACTCACACTGCACGGGAATAATCACGGAGTCGGCGGCTGTCAAGGCGTTGACGGTGATGAGGCCCAGCGACGGCGAACAGTCGATGAGGATATAGTCGTACTCGTCGCGGACGGGATCCAGCAACTTCTTGATGACTTTCTCCCTGTTGTCCAGGTTCAGCATCTCGATCTCTGCTCCCACCAGGTCGATGTGGCTGGGGATGATGTCCAGTCCTTCGATGTCCGTGGTGTAGACGGCCTCGTGAACGTCCGTCTTGTTGATGATACATTCGTATAGGGAGCACTCCACTTCCGTGATGTCGACGCCCAGTCCGCTGGAAGCGTTAGCCTGCGGGTCGGCATCCACTACTAATACTGTTTTCTCTAATGTGGCGAGTGAGGCGGCCAAATTAATTGTCGTCGTCGTCTTTCCTACACCGCCTTTTTGGTTTGCCAATGCAATAATCTTACCCATTTCTGTCTAACTAATCTTATTAAAAATAAGAAATTTGAGCGCAAAGTTACATATTTTCGGTGAGAAATCCGTTCATTTAAACCTTTTTTCGTACTTTTGCAGTCAAATAGCGCATATTTTATGGAAATTAAACGACCATTACTACTCATTTCCAACGATGACGGCTATCAAGCCAAAGGTATCAGGACGCTGGCAGAGACACTTTCAGACATGGGCGATATCATTGTCTGTGCCCCAGAGTCGGCCCGAAGCGGATTTTCCTGTGCCTT
>JAFUAK010000202.1 GCA_017460765.1 Prevotella sp.
ATAGGACTGAGCAACTGCTCGGCCTCCCGACGCTTCAACTCAGCCACCCTTTGATTATAGAGGTATATAATCAGCCCGACAAACAGGATACTCAGTAACAGACGGAACCACCAACTATTCCAGAAATAGGGACGAACCACAACATCTACCGACACCGATTCCTCATCACCATTCGAGAAAGCCGACCTGTATTTCACCTCGAAGGTGTAACTACCCACTGGCAGGGCACTGTAACGAACGGAATGCTGTCCAGGCTTCAACTGGGTCCATTCTTTCTCAAAGCCTTTCATCCTGTAACTAAAGACACCCTGAGCCTCATGACCATAGTTCAGGGCTGAGAATTCGATGGAGAAGGAGCGATTACCCTCATTCAGCCTAATAATCTTGGCAATGGAAATGTCTTCGTCAAGATACTCACTTCCAGCCATGGCATCCTGATTATCGACGATCAGATGGGTAAAGACCAAGTTCCTGGCATAGCGGGCTTCCGTATTCTCGCCACGTACACCAATCAAACCGCCTTCACTACCCAACCAGAGTGTTCCAAACGCATCCTTAATAGCAGAATTCCAGTAAAAATGGGGATTAGTGAGACCATCGGACAGGGAATAGTTTGTGAACACGCCCCCCATCTCTGGATCATAAACCGAAAGGCCGTTCTGTGTCGTAATCCACAAACGGCCATTGCGATCCTCCACAATACCTTTCACACCATTATAGACCAGGCCATCCTCCTGTGTCAGTGCCTCAAAGCGCTCCTGATCGTTCTCAACGACACGTCGATAGAGACCATAGCCATTACTGCCCAGCCACAACGTACCATCGTTAGCCTCACAGAATGCAGAAATCTTGTCGATAATTCGGGATGTTGGATCATCCAGAAGATGAGAGATAGCCCGACTCTGGAATTTCCCGTCCTTAAAGGACTTCAGGTCCACAATCCTTACGCCCTGCATACAACCCATCCACAGATGACCATCCTTTGTAACAATAGATCCGATACAGCCGCGCACGTCACGACAACCATCAAAGGGTTCTTCCAAATGTCCCGTCTTGAAACGGAAGAAGAACATACCGTCGTTGCTGCCGATCCACATACCCTCATTGATAGGGTCGTAGGCCAAAGCACCGACGAAGTTAGTCAGGCGGACATGTTCCGCCGGCAAGTCCAACCGCAGAATGGACCGTGGGGACCTCATGTCAAGCAGACAGACTCCTCCGCCCCAAGTGCCGATCCATAGTCGTCCCTGACCGTCGGCTGCCAGCGTGGAGACACTATTATGCGGCAACGCGGAGTTGGCTGTTGTATAATGAATAAAGGATTCGCTGCCTTTTGGACGACAGTTCAAGCCGCCTTCCACCGTTCCCACCCAAAGCGTACCATCAGGCTCAGCGTACATCGCGTTTACAGGATTCGGCGAGAGCGATGACGGATCGGCAGAATGGGTATATGTCTGCAACAGCAACTGACGAGGCACCAACCGTACCACGCCACCCGACTCCGTGCCTACATAAATCAGACCGTGATCAACAAGTAGACAATGAACGAAATCACTCTTCAACGGCGGTAAACTGGCAGAATTCCACGCAGAAAAACTATCGGTCTTGTCATCATAGACATTCACGCCATTGAGCGAACCGACCAATAGCGTATTATCAGGCATCAATGCCAGACTCGACAGGAACTCATGAGAAACCGCCCCCCCCACTCCCTCTGCATAGCGATAACTATCCAGCGAATGGAGATAGGGGTCGTAACGGAAAACACCATGATTGGTCGTAATCCAAATGGCATTGCCACGCTTCAAGACATCGGTGATATACAGGCCGAAAAGCGGACGCAACTGCGAGGAAATCTCCTCGCGCACCAACTGGCCGTTTTTCTCTGTCAACCTGTAAAGCCCCTGGTCAATCCCTAACCACGGACTACCATTCCCCTCCACATCACAAATACAGATATCAGGCGTATTGGCAGTATATTGATAGGTGGAAACCTGAGTGACCAGACCTTCCTTGTCGAATGTCAACAAACAGACTAACCTATTGGTAATAAGCCATATTCTACCTAAGGCATCACAATAGGTCTTAACGCCTGGTGCCGACAACAACTGGCCGATGTCGCCATTGGCGGTCTTCGGCACGACGGGATGCATCGTACAAAGGTCTATGACGTTTGTCCCCTCGTCGAAGGCAACCCACAACCGCTTAAAACGATCCTCGGTAATGGTCTTGCACGAATTGCTATTCAGACTCAACAATGGCTGCATCATCCCATAGCCGTCATAGCGCACCAGTCCGCCGCCATAGGTGGCTATCCAGAGGAAGCCGTTAGAATCAGCATAGATTGCACTGACGTTGTTATGTGGCAGACCGTTGTTCAGGTCGAGATAGGAGACGTTGTATCTTTCTGTCAGCAGGTTGGAGGCAAAGGAAAAGGTAAAAGGGTGAATAAGTGAAAAGGTGAAGAGGAGTAGCAGATGTACCCGCCACCACTTTACACATTCTCTTGTCCTCAGTCTTTCCTTCCTCACCTTCTCACCTTTTCACCTCTTCACCTTTTCACCTTTTCACCTTTTCACCTTTATCACAAACAC
>JAFUAK010000203.1 GCA_017460765.1 Prevotella sp.
TAGACGTCACCCTTCTTCATGTTGAGCACGGCATTCAGGTAGTCGGTGGTTACCACGGTGTTGCCTACCCATGTAACGTTGCGGATGAAATACTTATCACCCTCATCGATCTTCACGTAGACGTTGACATGCTTGTCATCGTAAGTGCTGACAGAGTCTTCGATGATGGTGGCATCGCGGAATCCCAGTTCATTGTACTTGTCGATCAGGGCCTGCTTGGCCTCCTTATAGCGCTCGTCGGTAAACTTCTTTGCCTTGAACAGGTTGGTTAACTTGCCTGCCTCATGAATCTTGCCGAAGGCACCCTTGCTGATCAGAGAACCCTTGATCTTGCCGTCCTTCAGTTTCTCATTACCGTCGAAGATGAGTTCATGCACCTTCATCTTGGCTTTCTTGTCGATGTTCACGTCAAGCGTGATCTGCCCTGGGTGTTCAGGATCGTCGACCTGCACGATATCGATCTCCGCGTTCTTATAGCCCTTGTCGTCGAAATATCTCTTGGCCAGAATCTTGGCACGGTCGATGACATTACGCGTCAGACTCATGCCCTTCACCATGCCGAGTTTGGACTCCATATCGTCGCGCTCAGCCTTCTTGATGCCATGATATACGATGTTGCTGATGCGGGGACGCAAACCCAGATGGATGCAGAGATAAATCTTGGAACCGACGATGGAGTCGGCTGTGATGCTCACCTTGGAGAACAGACCATTGCGCCAGTAGCGCTTTACGGCCTCAGTAATCTGACTGCCCGGCACTTCGATCTTCTCACCGACTGTCAGTCCGGAAAGACCAGTGAGCACATAGTCCTCATAGCCCTCCACGCCCTCTACGGTAATACCGGCAATCTCGCAGGTACGGGGCGTCCCAGCATAGGAAATGTCGGGGTTGACGATCTTGTCCTGAGCGTTAGAAGTTAGAGAAAAGTGAAAAGTGAAGAGTGCCGTCAGCACAACCACTTTCCATTTTGCGTTCACTCCTGAATACCTTATAATATTTAATAGCATTATTGAATACTTTTCACTCTTCACTTATCACTCTTCACTTCTTCTTCCTCTACCTGTGCTTCGGTTTTTCCGAAACGACGCTGGCGGTTCTGGTAACTGTAGATGGCTTTATAAAGTGCCTCCTCGTTGAAGTCGGGCCAGTAGGTGTCACAGAAGTATAGTTCTGAATAGGCTATCTGCCAAAGCAGGTAGTTGGAGATGCGGAGTTCGCCGCCTGTGCGAATCAGCAGGTCTGGGTCGGGCATGAAAGCCGTCTCCAAATGCTGGCTGATGAACTCCTCGGTGATGTCGTCCATCTTGTATTTACCGTCGCTGACACCCTTGGCAATCTGCTTCGTGGCCTTTACCAACTCCCATCTTGATGAGTAACTGAGGGCGATGACGGCTGTCATCGCCGTATTGCCGGCAGTGTGGTCTTCGAGTTCCTTGATCTTCTCCTGTACGATGTCTGGCAGACGGTCCATATCACCGATCATCTTGAAACGCACGTTGTTTTTCATGAAGATTTCCTCCTCCAGTGAAGTCAGGATAAGTCCCATCAGGGCCGACACTTCGTCGGCAGGACGGTTCCAGTTCTCTGTAGAGAAGGTGTATAGTGTCAGGTACTTGACACCCAGTCTGACGCACTCTGAAGTAATGCAGTGTACGGCGTCTACACCTGCCTGATGTCCGAAACTACGCTCTTTACCACGCTCGTTGGCCCAGCGCCCGTTGCCGTCCATGATGATGGCAATGTGCTGAGGAATACGGTTCATGTCCAAAAGTTCTTTCATATATTCAGTCTCTGTCGTTATTACACGTTTTGCATTTAGCCCACAGGTCGTATGTTACTCCCAGTTGGAGCACGCTGTAGCAGTCGGTGTTCTTGAAGAGCCCGCTGCTCTTGATGCCGTAAACATCTTTCCTGCCGTCGAGGTTGTCGTTTGGTGTGAAGCGTATTGCCCATTCCACCGTGAGGTTCACCCGTGAGGCCATTTTCCATTTGATACCGGCTCCGATGGGCAGGTTCACTGTGATGCCACTGTTGTCACCGCTGTGGTGAGTCAGTCCCAGACCGACAGTGACGAATGGCACGAGTCGTCGTGCACCCCTATATTCTTCTCCAGTGCCATAAGCCCAGAAATTGTACTCATATCTGAAATCGGCCTCGGTAATCTGGTTACTGAACTCGTAGCGCTCTGTCGGATACCAGGTCTCCGCGTCGTCTGTAGAACCTTTGATCCTTCCGGTTCCGAGGTTCATGGCCAGTGCCATTCTGGGATTCAGATGGTATTTGGCCACCAGCGTTCCCCAGGGTTGCATTCCCTTGAGGAGGTTGCCGTTGAAATCGCCAGTATAGGTAATCAGTCCGGCACCTGCGCCCACCTCCAGTCTGTATTCCGGCTCATCCTGAGCCTGGGCTGTGAGGGCGATGGGAAACCATGCTATCAGCAACAGTCCCCTGATTATTCTACCAATATGCCTCGCCATACCGTGTTGGTGTCGTTATCCCTGAGCCATAGGGCACCCTCTGCATCGGTGGTAGCCTCTACATCGGAGAAGTTCGTATCTGCTGGCAGGGCAAACTTGTCTGAGGTGCGCCATGTGATGCCGCCGTCAAGGCAGTAGCGGATGTCCGAAGGACTAATGGCGAGCACCTGACCATGGAAATACACGAGGCAGTAATCCGATGAGGCAGGCAGGGCATACGGATTATAGCCCTCTACGGGAATGTTCACCCACTTGCAGGGCTGGCTGCCTGCTGCGTATTCTGCCACCTTGCGCCAGACTGAACAGTAGGTTTCACCCTCTGAAAAGTTTCCTACCAGCAACTGGTAGTCGGTATCGTCGTTGGAAGCAAAGGGGTAGGATACGAAGGCGATGTTCCCTGTTGGCAACAGCAATCCCTCACCGTCGATACTGTCGGGAACCCATGTGACTCCTTCATCCTTGCTTACCATGATCTTCGTCCTGTCGGCATTGAAGGCATAGGCCTCCTTTGTGCCGGTGCCGATAAATGTGCCAAGTCCGGCATCGGCCACGATCTTTTCCCATTTTTCCGTCGTTTCGTCAGCAGGATAGTCCTGAGTGGACATCTGTTCCCAGAGGATTTTGTTGGTCTCCACCTTGTGCTGGTTGATTGCCACTTCGTAACTGCGGTATTTTTGCAGAGAGTTGTTATAGACACGTATTTCCCTGGACCGGGTAAAGTCGATGGAGTCGGAACTGGAATAGGTGTAGAGCGTGTCGCCCACAATCGTCTTCAATACGATGTCACCACTATAGGTGCTTGACGATATGGTTGCCAGAACATGCTTCAGGTCACAGTCCTTCGGCAACGAGTCCGTATTGTAGATCATATTCAGTGTCTGGTCAATGGTGAATGTGGGCAGGGACGTTGAGGTCAGTGTTTTCTTGTAGATAGAGTCCGAGCCACTCTTGGATGTGGTATGGATGTACCTGTTCACCGTTGACAGACTGAAGCCGGTAATGGCCATGTCGTCGTAAACGGTTACATCATAACTGTCGTTGTCACTTTTTAGACATGAGGTGTAGAGCAACATGCCTGAAAGCAAAACGCAGAGCGCAGAAATATATCTTTTCATTGACAGAGAATTCTATTTTGTCACAATTTGGCTGCAAATTTACGCACAATTCCGCAAAATCAGTTCATTTTCACCTTATAATTAAAGAAAATATGATATAATTTGACCGATTTTAAGTTAGTTTAGTGTTTTTGGGTAAAAAAAGAGTGCGGTATGAATCACTCACCCCGCACTCCTTTCAACGTACATCGGTGTGCATCAGCGTAACGATGCTAAGCATGGTTACCACTGATACAACGGCCAACATAACCGTTGTTTGAAAATCTAATAACATAATCTTTACCTTAAAAAATCTATTAACTACTAACCTAATGAATAACGATGTAATCTCACGATTACGTAGTGCAAAGGTACGTAGGTTTGGTGGTTTTTCGCACAAAATTAGGGCGATTTCCAAAGAAACCGCCCTTTATTTGATGTAGGTCAAAAAAAACGCTTTAGAGTTTCGGACCAGCAGCGACAAGTGCCTTACCGGCCTCGTTGCCCTCGTACTTCTTGAAGTTCTTGATGAAGCGACCAGCAAGATCCTTAGCCTTCTCTTCCCACTCGTTGCGGTTCTGATAGGTGTCGCGAGGATCGAGGATACCCCATGCTACACCGTCGAGTTGTGTGGGAACCTCGAAATCGAAGTAAGGAATCTTCTTGGTGGGAGCCTTCAGGATGGCACCGCCCAGGATGGCGTCGATGATACCACGTGTATCCTTGATAGAGATACGCTTGCCAGTACCGTTCCAACCGGTGTTCACCAGATAAGCCTTGGCACCGCTCTTCTCCATCTTCTTCACCAGTTCCTCAGCATACTTGGTGGGGTGCAACTCGAGGAATGCCTGACCGAAGCAAGCACTGAAGGTAGGAGTGGGCTCTGTGATACCACGCTCTGTACCAGCCAACTTAGCCGTGAAACCAGAGAGGAAGTAGTACTTCGTCTGCTCAGGAGTCAGGATAGACACGGGAGGCAGCACGCCGAAAGCATCAGCACTCAGGAAGATGACGTTCTGTGCATCGGGACCGGCGCTCTTGCCGTTCACCTTCTGGGCAATCTTCTCGATGTGGTTGATAGGATAAGATACGCGAGTATTTTCAGTTACGCTCTTATCGGCGAAGTCAATCTTGCCAGCCTCGTCAACAGTGACGTTCTCCAGCAGGGCGTCGCGACGGATTGCGTTGTAGATGTCGGGCTCGCTCTCCTTGTCGAGGTTGATCACCTTGGCATAGCAGCCGCCCTCGAGGTTGAACACACCCTCGTCGTCCCATCCGTGCTCGTCATCACCGATGAGCAGGCGCTTCGGGTCGGTAGACAGCGTGGTCTTACCTGTACCAGACAGACCGAAGAAGATAGCGGTGTTCTTACCCTCCATGTCGGTGTTGGCAGAGCAGTGCATGGAAGCGATACCCTGCAGGGGCAGATAGTAGTTCTGCATAGAGAACATACCCTTCTTCATCTCACCACCGTACCAGGTGTTGATGATCACCTGCTCGCGGCTGGTGGTGTTGAAGGCTACGCAGGTCTCTGAGTTCAGACCCAGTTCCTTGTAGTTCTCAACCTTAGCCTTTGAGGCATTGTAGATAACGAAGTTTGGCTCGAACTTCTCCAGTTCCTCAGCGGTGGGCTGGATGAACATGTTCTTCACGAAGTGTGCCTGCCAGGCAACCTCCACGATGAAGCGAACGGCCAGACGGGTAGCCTCGTTGGCACCGCAGAAAGCATCGACCACATACAGTTCCTTGTTGCAGAGTTCCTTGATGGCGATCTCCTTCACCTTGGCCCAAACCTCCTCGCTCATGGGGTGGTTGTCGTTCTTGTACTCCTCAGTGGTCCACCATACCTTGTCCTCGCTCTGTGCATCCTTCACGATGTACTTGTCCTTAGGCGAACGACCAGTGTAGATACCAGTCATCACGTTCACGGCGTTCAACTCGGTGTTGACACCCTTGTCAAAACCAGTCAGACCGGCCTTAGTCTCCTCTTCGAAGAGGTACTCATAAGATGGATTGTGGGCAATCACGGTAGAACCGGTGATACCATACTTCGTTAAATCTAACTTTGCCATATTACTAATCTTGTTTTAATTGTGAATATTATCCGTTGTTATTAAAATCGAGTGCAAAGATACGAAATAATTGCGAATTGGCAAGTTGGAATTAGCAATTTTTTGCGCGCACACAATTCTTTTTAGGTTAAAGAATTTAAAATCGAATGTCGGAGCGGCGCTTTTGCCACTCCGACATATCAAAAGGTAGATTGCATAAGTGTCGGTTTATCCCTTCAGATGATCGGGCACGACGGGCATGGCACCGTTCTGCGTGCAGACGAAAGCAGAGACCTGAACAGCCGTCTTGTGGGCCTCTGGCACGGGCTTGCCGTTGAGGATTGAGGCGCAGAAAGAACCTGTGAAGGAGTCGCCTGCACCGACGGTATCGGCCACTTCCACCTTTGGTGTCTCCTGGAACGACATCTGGCCCGGCGTGAACACGTAGGAGCCGTTGGTGCCACAGGTGAGCACCAGCATGTCGAGGTTGTACTTGCCCAGGATGAGCCAGCACTTGTTCTCGATATCCAGACCCGGATAGCCGAACATACGGCCTATGAGTACAAGTTCTTCATCGTTGATTTTCAGAATATTACAGCGCTGCAGCGACTCCTTGATCACCTCCTTGGTGTAGAACTGCTGACGGAGGTTGATGTCGAAGATCTTCACACAGTCCTCGGGCGTGTCATCGAGGAACTTGTGGATGTTCTCGCGAGAGACGACGTTGCGCTGAGCCAGTGAACCGAAGCACACGGCACGGGCATTCTGGGCAATTTCCTTCATTTCATCGGTATAGGGGATGTTGTCCCAGGCCACGTTCTCCTTAATGTCGTATGTGGGAATACCGTCACCTGTCAGGGTCACCTGTACCGTTCCCGTGGGGTAGGGTACGCGTGGCATCAGGTAGTTCAGGTTATGCTCTTTCAGGGCTTCAACGGTCTCTTCGGCCAGTTTGTCCTCGCCCAGTGCGCTGATGGCGATGGTCTCAAGACCGAACTGTCCTGCATGATAAGCGAAGTTGGCAGGTGCGCCACCCAGTTTCTTTCCTTCGGGAAGTACATCCCACAGTGCCTCTCCGAGGCCTACGATATATCTTTTCATTTGAAGTTTGATTTTTAAGTTTGAAATTGATGATTACTTGACGCGATTGATATAGGTGAAGAGATAGACGACGCCGATGGCCATCACAATCACAGCACCAGCCTGGCCGATGGCATCGCTGGCAAAGCCCATCAGCAGCGGGAAAACAGTACCTCCGAAGAGGCCCATGATCATCAGACCAGATACTTCGTTCTGTTTCTCGGGCATCGAGGTGAGGGCCTGGGCGAAACAGATGGAGAAGATGTTCGAGTTGCCGTAGCCGACGAGGGCGATGGCGGTGTAGAGGATCCACTTCTCCGTACCGACAAAGAGACCACACATCGAGAGGGCCATCATTACGACAGAGATGATGAAGAACGTACGGTTGGGCAGCACGCGGAGGAAGAACGAACCCGTCAAGCAGCCGATGGTACGGAAAATGAAGTAGAGGCTCGTGGCGAAGGCGGCGTCGTTGAGAGTCATGCCCAGGCGCTCCATCAGGATCTTCGGAGCGGTGGTGTTCGTGCCTACGTCGATACCCACGTGACACATGATGCCGAAAAACGACAGCAGTACGATGGGGGTGCCCAACAACTTGAAGCACTCTGCGAACGTAGAGGCCTTGCCCTCAATCTTCTCTTCCTCAATGGGTGTCACGCCCAGCAGTACGGTGGCGAGGATGCCTACCACGAGGTAGATGCCGAAGAGGATGCGCCAGTCGTAGCCGAACGAGGGAATGACCTGGGTGGCTCCCCACATGGCCAGATAAGGGGCGAGGAACGAGGCGATGGCCTTGATGAACTGGCCGAAAGTCAGTGTGGAGGCAAGGTTGCCGCCGCCCATCACCGTCGATACCAGCGGGTTCAGGGAGGTCTGCATCAGGGCATTGCCGATACCGAGCAGGGAGAACGAGATCAGCATAATGGCAAACGTATTGCCGAAGAGGGGGATCAGCAGTGACAGCACGGTCACACCGAGAGAGACGAGCACGGTGTTCTTGCGTCCGATCTTGTTCATCAGCATACCTGTGGGCACACTGAAGATCAGGAACCAGAAGAACACGAGCGAGGGGAAGATATTAGCAGTAGAGTCGTTCAGTGCCAAATCTTCTTTTACGTAGTTGGACGCAATGCCAACCAGATCTACGAAGCCCATGCAGAAGAAGCAGAGCATCACGGGCAGAATCGCCAGTTTGTTGGTCTTACTCATAGTTGTATTATCTCTTAATTCTTAACTCTTAGTTCTTAATTTCATAGATGGTGGCCTTGCCGCCCTTCACCTTAATATTATTATACGGCTCGTTGGGGAATACCAGGTTGGTCATCGCCATCTTACCCTCGGCATCGAAGGCCTCGATGCTGCAGTTGTCGATAAAGATGCGCAGTTGCTTGATGTCACCATAGGTCGGGGCGACGGTCTCGCAGGGGAAGGCCTCACTGAAACTGGCGTAACTGCGGGTGCGGTCCATCGAGAAGGTCTGCTGGGCTGCGTCGTACTTCATCACCACCTGCTCACCCTGAGAGTTGGAGAGCACGATCTCCGTAGAACCCTTCACGTCGACGACGATCTCACAGGTCTTGGGCAACTTGGTCACCACCTTACCGCGCAGGGCATCCAGTTCCTTCGAGGGTGTCACACCGCAATAGGTCTGACCGTTGTGCTCGAAGAGGTCGAGGTCGCGAGGCACGCTGTTGGCAGAGCGGAACTGCTTCGTAGGCACCTGGTTGGCATACTGCCAGTTCGACATCCAGGCCAGGGCAATCTTACGGTCCTCAGGAGCGTTGTCGAAAGTCACGGTGGCGTAATGGTCCTTACCGTAGTCCATCCAGCGGGTATCCCTGTGCTCGCAGGTGAACTTATGACCGTCGAAGTTGCCGATGAAATATTGGGTGGCACTGCCGCCGAAGGGACCGCCGGGGTTGATGTTGCAGATCAGCATCCACTTCTGCTTGTCCGTACCGCGAACGGGCAGTTTCATCAGGTCGGGGCATTCCCACACGCCGTCGTGGCAGCCGTATTCGTCGATGTTTCCGGAAAGAGCCTCGATGGTGCGGCCGAAACTGCTCTCATAGGTCCAGTCCTTCAGGTTCGGAGAACTGTAGATGCGCATCTCCTGACCTACGGCCAATACGAGGTTCCACTTCTGGATATCGGGGTTCCAGAATGCCTTCGGATCGCGGAAGTCTTCCTCAGTGCTTACGAGCACGGGGTTGCCTGCGTATTTCTCGAAGGTCATACCGTTGTCCTTGGAGATGGCCATCGACTGGATCTGGCTCTTGCCGGCAGAGGTGTAGAAGGCTACGACGTTATCCCCGTCCACCACGCACGAACCGCTGAAGATGGCTCCTAGCGCGTCAGGCTCGATGGCTGTGGCCTGGCTCTTCCAGTGGATTAGGTCCTTCGAGGTGGAGTGGCCCCAGGTCATGTTCTCCCACTGCGATCCGTAGGGGTTCCACTGGTAATAGAGGTGATACACACCATCCTTATAGAACATGCCGTTGGGATCGTTCATCCAGCCGTAGGCGGGCGTGTGATGATAAGAGGGACGGAATTTCTCGCGATTAGCCGTGTCGAAGGTGTCGCTCTGCTTCATCTCCTTCCAGCAGATGAAGTCCTTCATGGCACCCGTAAAACGACGGTCGCCCTGGAAGTTGATGTCCAGCAGCAGGTCCTTCGTACCGAAGCGGGCGATGTCTACGGGTACGTAGTAGTCCACCTTGTCGACAGCCAGTTTGGCGTTCAGCGCCTGCAACTGCTTGCCGGCGGCTATAATACTGATGTTTGCGTTCTCTTCGCGCTCCTGAATAGGCAGCAGCAGGTACTTACCCTTCACTTCCACGCGCTGCATGGCGTGGCTCTTGCCCAACACCTGGGGCTTCTGTGCCGAGGCTCCCGTGAGCGTCAGCAGCACTGTCATCATTGTCACGATCAGTTTCTTCATTTTCGTTCCGATTTTTAATTATTCATTGAAATTCTGCTGCAAAATTACAGAATTTCGCGTGTCTATACAATAAAATATGTTGCAATTGCTAATAAAAATCGTTCATTGCAACAATTTTACGAGCAATGAACGATTTTTCCTATTATCCGAGTGTCGGACCACGGAGTGGAGAATTATTTCTTATAATAAGGGCGAATATCGGAGGAATTTTGTATCTTTGCAGCGTACTAATGGA
>JAFUAK010000204.1 GCA_017460765.1 Prevotella sp.
AGTCCTGCCAACATGAATCCGAAGATGGCGGTGATGTGGGCCAGCGTACCGTTAATCTGCGCCTTCGATGAGCACCACTCGTGGTTGAGCAGGCTGGGGTCGCCTGGCCCGTTCTGGGCCTTGGGGCACATGCATTGAGCGGTGCCGCAAGTAGCATTGTGCCCCTGGTTCTGTAGCAATTCGTCGGAATACACGCATTGGAACTTTCGCTTCGGATAGTGTCCGTCGCGCTTGAACCGCTTGCGGAGGGCGCGGGCCAGCGGATCGCCCTGCACCTTCCAGAATTCCGCTACCTTGATCCTTGTGGGGTCCATCTTCAGCGCTGCTCCCATCGACGAGAAGAAACCCACGCCTGCCTCCGTCGCCATCTGGATCAGCAGGGCCTTGTCCTTCAGAGAGTCGATGGCGTCGATCACGTAGTCGTAACTCCCGATGTCGAAACTCTCGGCTGTCTCCTCTGAGAAGATCTGCTGCAGGGCCGTGATCTCCGCATGGCGATTGATGCTGAGCAGGCGCTCCTTGAGCACCTCCACCTTCACCTGACCCACGGTCTGGCTCGTTGCTATCAACTGGCGGTTGATATTGGTGATGCACACGCGGTCGGAGTCCACGATGGTTAGTCGCTGGATGCCGGAGCGAACGAGGCTCTCGGCGCACCAGGAGCCCACGCCCCCTACGCCGAAGATAATCACGCGCTTCTCAGACAATTGCCTTAGTCTGTCCTCGCCCAACAGCAGTTCTGTACGACGGAATATCGCATTCATATCGTCATTGTTTAGAATTCAGGGTGCAAAGTTACTGCCTTTTTTTAAAAATACCAAACTTGTGGGATTGTTTGTTCGTAAAAATCGCTGTACCTTTGCAGCCGAATTTAGAAAATGGAAGCATGAAAAGGATTGTGTTATGGATAGGAGCACTCATAGTGGGTGCAATACTGGGGGTGTTGGGACTTGGCTGGCTCAACAGTCTAATGGACTTTGTGGCAACGGTCTATACGCGGCTGTTCCAGTTGTTGGCTGTGCCTACGATTGTTCTTGCCGTCATCACCACGTTTGCCACCTTCGGTTCCAAGGGGTCAGGCCGCATCTTTGGCCGCACGCTCACCTATACGCTGCTCACCACCTTTGCGGCCTCCATCGTCGGAGCCCTGCTCTATGTGTTGATAGCCCCGGGAAATCTGCCGTTGGAGACGATCAGTCAGGGCGTATCGGCTGTGGCCGAGGCTCCGTCGGTATCCTATTACGATCACATCCTCTCAGTCATCCCGAACAATGTGGTAAAGCCCTTCCTCGAGGGTAATGTGCTCTCCCTGCTGCTGCTCGCCTTTGCCGTCGGCATCGGCCTGTCGAAATTGCCGGAATCAGAGCATAAGTCTGTCGTTGTCAAGGGCCTCTTGGGCTTGCAGGATCTGCTCTTCCTGCTCATCCGCTGGCTCATCTGGACGTTGCCCCTCGGCATCGTGGCCTTCTCCGCCCAGTTGGCTGCCCAGGTCTCTGCGGGAGTCGTGGCCGATAGCATCGGCAAATACGTGCTCGTGGTGCTGGGCGGCAATGTCATCCAGTTCTTCGTGGTGCTGCCCCTCTTCCTCCTGGCGCGCGGCCTGAATCCCCTCCATGTGCTGGGTCGCATGATGCCCGCCGTGCTGATGGCCCTCTTCACGAAGAGCAGCGCCGCCACGCTGCCCGTCACGATGGAGACGGCCGAGCAGCGCCTGGGTGTCAGGAAGGAGATAGCCCGCTTCGTGCTGCCCATCTGTACCACCATCAACATGAACGGCTGCGCTGCCTTCATCCTCGTCACCTCGCTCTTTGTGATGCAGAATGGCGGGACGGCACTCACCCTTCCCACCATTCTGCTGTGGATCCTTGTCTCCGTGGTCTCCGCCGTCGGCAATGCGGGTGTCCCCATGGGCTGCTACTTCCTGACGCTCTCGCTCATGTCGGGCATCGGGGCTCCCGTCGCCATCCTCGGCATCATCCTGCCCATCTACACCATCATCGACATGGTCGAGACTGCCGAGAACGTCTGGTCAGACTCCTGTGTCTGTGCGATGACCGATCACGATCTCAGAACTCTATCTTCTTAAGCCACTTTTCGACACGGCCCTTGCCCTCCTTGGCGAGGTCGCAGAGGGGGCGATAGGCCATGCCGTCGTACTTATGGGTGACAATCTCGAACTGGTCGTCAGAAGTGGATTGGACCGCAGCCCATGCACGAGGTCGTTCCCAGTGCCGTCAGGAAGGCCGTGAGCGCGGCTACTATCACCTTCACCGCAATCTCGATCACGCGAT
>JAFUAK010000205.1 GCA_017460765.1 Prevotella sp.
GACGAACTCATCCCCGAGGTGCGCCACTTCTCCAACGAGACCTTTATCGCCACGGGTTGCTCGATGGGCGGCTATCATGCGGGCAACTTCTTCTTCCGTCGCCCCGACCTCTTCGATACGCTGTTGGCCTTGAGTGGACTCTACTATGCGGGCTATTTCTTCCCCAACTATCAGGACTCGCTGGTCTATGACAACTCGCCGCAGGACTTCCTCCGGCAGATGCCTGCCGACCATCCATACTGGGACATCTATCGTCAGCGTCGCATCATCATGTGCGTGGGTCAGGGAGCCTGGGAAGACGAACTGCTCGACAGCACCCGTCAGATGGATGCCCTGCTGAAGGAGAAGAACGTGCCGGCTTGGATAGACTACTGGGGCCACGATTCTGCCCACGACTGGGCATGGTGGCGCAAGCAGATAGTCTATTTCATGGACCATCTGCTGACCGAGGAAGCGGTTGAGTATGTGATCTAATCTCCCTCCATGACGCGCATCCTCACCTACGAACCGCAGTACAAGCAGGACTTTATCCGACTGAACAAACAATGGATAGAGACCTGGTTCAGGCTGGAACAGTCTGACCTTGACACCTTTGCGCATATCGATGACAGTATTATCGGACATGGTGGACAGATATTCTTGGCTATTGATGACAACGGGCAGGTTATGGGCTGCTGTGCGTTGAAGCCACATCCGGAATCCGACTGCTTCGAACTGGCTAAGATGGCCGTCTCGCCTGATGCCCAAGGCAAAGGTATCGGGCGAAAACTTGGCGAGGCATTGCTCGACTACGCCCGCAGTCATGGTGTGAAGCGTATCTTCCTCGAAGGCAACACCCGCTTGGAAGCCTCCATCGCCTTGTATCGAAAATTGGGATTCAAGGAGATTCCGCTGCGGGGCAATGCCTACGAGCGTTGCGACATTCTGATGGAACTGAAACTTTAGACAGTAATCAAGAGTATGGATGCCATTCAACATATTATTATTGATCACACGCTGGCGCGTATAGGAGATACGGCTTTTGCCGATTATCTCTGCCATGCTTACTGCTATGGCGGGTACTGCACATTTGAAAGAAACGGCAGCTCGTTCCGTTTCGAGGCAGGTGACTGTATGATTATACCACGTAGGGGCGATTTGGTGAAGGATCTGCATGAGAGTGATGATTTCAAGGTGGATGTGATTTACGTGACGCAACAGTTCATCGAACTCTCTACGCCACAGAGTAATTATGGTATGCGCGGACAGTTGTCGCTGTTCCAGAATCCTATCATGAAGCTTACCCCTGAACAGCAGGACATTTGCAGGATGAACTTCGATGCCGTGAAGCGTAGGTTGGAGCAGACGGAGCACAGCTTCCGTCATGATGCGCTGATGAATGCCGTCGAATGCATGATTATCGATTTCTTCGACTTCCACGCCAAACTCTATGGTGCCGACAAGATCAGCTCACAACAATACCAGTTGATGGAACAGTTTATCGACATGTTGGAACGGGGCGACTTCCGACGGAACCGTGAAATCAGCTATTATGCTGACCATCTCTGCGTCACGTCGAAGTATCTCTCCGAGGTGTCGAAGAAGGTCAGCGGACTGCCTGCCGCCTTCTGGATTACCCGTTATGCCTCGCTCGACATCAGCCGTCTGCTGCGTGACCGTAGCCTGTCGTTTACGGATATCAGCGACATGTTCGGCTTCACGTCACTCTCGCATTTCAGCCGCTATGTGCAGACAAACTTAGGTGCTAAGCCATCGGATTTTAGGGAGTGATTCTCCGAATTTGGTAAAATTGTCCGCAATTTGTGTAACAAGCCTTCAGTAGTTTTGTCGTACCTTTGCACCCATAATCGGATAAAAACAATATGGTTATGAAAGCAATGAAGTATCTCCTGACATCGGCCCTGTGTATGCTGGTGTCAACCGCTTGCAGCGGAAGCAAAAAGAGTGAAGCAAATGTGAATGAGTCTGCATCAGAAGAGACTCAGGCTGAATCTGTGAACAAGGATGGCAAGACACTCGTCGTGTTCTTCTCGCATGCCGGCGACAACTACAGCGTGGGTAATATCAAGGTGGGCAACACGAAGATTGTGGCTGACTACATCAGCGAGATAACGGGTGCCGACCAGTTTGAGATTGTCACGCATAAGTACGACGGCATGGCCTATAAGCCGCTGTGCGACCTCGCCAAGGAAGAGCAGCAAAATGGCGAACTGCCTCCTTTTGAAGGAGCTGTGGAGAATATCGATCAGTATGACACTGTATTTATTGGTGGCCCCGTATGGTGGGGAACCTGGCCGCAGGTGATGTTCACTTTCTTCAAAAAGTACAATCTGAATGGCAAGACTATCATCCCTTTTACCACACATGAAGGCTCTGGACTTGGCAACTGCGTAAAGGACGTGAAGAAGGCTTATCCCAA